>SMWR01000099.1 GCA_004356735.1 Deltaproteobacteria bacterium | reverse complement strand
CAGGACTTCGCCTTCGAGACGACGCGCATGTTGATCGCGTCCCGTGCCGGCAACGTGATGCGCGACAGCGTGATGAAAGTGTGGTCGGGCGCCGGCATCGATCCCACTGACGCGATGACGGAGCTCGCCCGCGAACGCGACGTGATCGCCGAGAACCTGGCGCGCACCGGCGGCCGCTACGGTCCGGTGAGTGGCTTCATCATCCCGACCCTGCGCGCCATCGGTCTCTATTCCGAGCGAACCCACGAGCACTTCAAGCAGATGTGGACCGAGACCCAGGGCGAAGCCGCCGCCGAGATCTACGCGAATTCGGACGTCGAGGTGCCCGAAGATCTCGAGCAGTGGGTGAACGAAGGCGTCGAATCGCTCTGATAGTGGGCATGGCGACCCTTCATCCCCCGAGCCGTGCCCTCGAGGGGTCGATGCCCGCGCACGCGCCGGATCGAGTCCGATGGCTCCGTCGGACCGTTGCAGGACGATCCGAACCGGCAGTACTACATTCTCCGGAGCGTCCACCCCGCCGGCGACTGAAACCCGGCGCGAATCCTCCGAGAGACCCGCCATGAACGACGCCCGATTCAGTGTTGGACAATTGATCCATCACCGATTGTTCGAATACCGCGGCGTGATCGTCGACGTCGATGCAACCTTCGACGGCACTGACGAGTGGTACGAGCAGGTGGCCAGGAGTCGACCACCGAAGGACGAGCCCTGGTATCACGTGCTGCCTCACGAGGCGACCCACACCACCTACGTGTCGGAGCGCAACCTTGAGGCGGACCAGACCGGACAACCGATCTCCCACCCGCTCCTGGAAGAATTCTTCGAGGAGTACCGGGACGGTCGCTATGTCGCGGACCACACCTTCAACTAGCGGCCGGGCGTCCAAGCGACGGGCCCGTCCAAGGGACGGGGCCGCCCGAGCCGGGGCCGCCCGAGAGGGGCGGGGCTTGGCCCGCGCCGAAGCGACGCGCGGCGGGTGGGAGTCAGGCGGCCTTCTTGGAGCCGGGAGTGAAGCGGACGCGCATTTCCTTTACGCCATTGATGAAGTTCGAGCGGAGGCGACGCGGCTCTGCGGCGAGTTCGAGTTCGGGCAGCCGCGTGATGATGCCTTCGAAGATCTTCTGCAGCTCCATGCGTGCCAGGTTGGCGCCCAGGCAGAAATGCTCGCCTACGCCGAAGGAGAGGTGCGGGTTGGGGTCGCGTTCGATGTTGAACGTGTGGGGATCGTCGAAGACTTCTTCGTCGCGGTTCACTGACGGATACCAGAGGGCGAGCTTGTCGCCTTCCTTGAGCTGTACGCCGCGCAGCTCGGTGTCCTGCATGACCTGTCGTCGGAAGCTCGTGACAGCCGGATTGAAACGAAGCATCTCTTCGACCGCGCCCGGGATCAGACTTGGGTCCTCGCGAAGCATCCGGTACTGGTCCGGGTGTCGGAGCAGGTCGAGCATGCCGTTGGTCGTGACGGTGCGCGTTGTCTCGTTGCCCGCGATCACCAGCAGCAGGAAGAAGGAGTTGAACTCGATGTCGTCGAGACGGTGGCCGTCTACTTCGGCATTCAACAGGCGCGTTGCCAGATCATCGCCAGGACGATCGATCGCCTTCTGCTTGAGCTTGCTCGCGTACATGAACATCTCGGCCGAAGCGGCCTCGTAATCGGCGGGCTCTTGTTTGACCGTTTCGTCCTGAAGCTCTGGATCATCGAATCCGACCATGCGGTTTCCGATCTCGTAGATGGCGCGCCGGTCTTCTTGGGGCACGCCTACCATCTCACAGATCACCTCCATCGGAAGGATCGCGGCGATTTCTTCGACGAAGTCGCATTCACCCTTTTCGATCACGTTATCGATGATGCCGTCGACGATCTTCTTCACAGCTGGCTGAAGATCGGCCATCATGCGAGGTGTGAACGCCTTGTTCACGGTGGCGCGATACTGGCGATGCCGCGGCGGATCCATGTTGATCATGATTTGCTGCATGCCCGCCAGGGAGTTTTCGTCGGGGTCGCGCAGGAGTGCGCCGTTCTTCTCGGATGAGAAGATTTCCGGTGTCTTGGAGACGTGCTTCAGATCTTCGTATTTCGTGACGCAGTAGTAGTCCTGCTCGCCGTCCGGACCCTTGTGGAGATACAACGGCTCTTCCTTGCGCAGCAGGGTGAACCACTCATGGGGTGTGGCCTTCTCGAAGCAGTCGAGGTCGTTGAGGTTCACGTCACTGATCTTCATGCGGGTCTCCTGTAGAGGCCGGAGTGCCGTCGCCCCCAGCCGTGATGAGGCGAGCCAGCTTCTGGAAGAAGCGGGTCTGTCGCGCGAGACCTTCGGGTGAGAGCGGATCGTGGTCGAGCACCTCTCGCATGAGGGGTGCCATCGTGAAGTGGCCGAACATCATGTAGAGCCAGGCCAACATCACGAGCGGCAGCTCGTCCTCCTGCCAGGGACGACCGACGTCGCGCTTCAGGTCGATGACCCCTCCCTCGACCAGTGGGTGGATCCAGCTGCGCGCGATCCGGATCAAGTAGTCGCCGCCGGTCATCGCCTCGTGCTGGATCAAGCGGGGAAGCCGCGGGCGGCTTGCCAGGTGGTTCATGATCGATGCGATCATGGCGTCCACCTGGCCGGGCTGGTCACGATTGGGCAGCGACTGCATCAGCTCGAGCAGGGGCGTCACACCCCGATCGAGCACGGCCTCATAGAGGCCCTGCTTGCCTTCGAAATGGTTGTAGAGGCTCGCCTGGCCCAGGCCGCAGCGTCCAGCGATGTCGCGCATGGACGCGCCGTTGAAGCCTCGGTCGGCGAAGAGTTCCTCGGCGACGTCGAGGATGCGCTCACGGGTATCGCTTGCAGGGGTCGGGGGGGATTGCATAAGGGGCTCTCGGATTGATGCGATTCGCAACGAACGAACGTTCGTTTAGGCATCGGATGCCCGCGTGGTCAAGCTGAATTTTTTTCGGGATCGGCCGTTCCCCTGGGGAACGCCGAGATCCTGACGCAAACCGGTGGGATCTTCGTGAGTCGAGGGACGCAGGCCGGGAGATCCCGAAGGCCGATGCCGCGCTGCCTGAGCACGGCAACCCACGGGGATTCCGACCTCCAACGGATCCGGCGCAGCTCGAATGGTGTGGCCGCCTCAGGCCTAGCGCGGCGCCCCGTCCGGCACGCTGCGCCATCCGGCCGGAACCCTTCCAGCCATTGAATTCACGCAAATCCCCTAAAGGGGGCACTCCACCAAGTCGCGACTGGCGGGCGGAAGGCCCGATGGCCCGAGGAAGTTTCCAAACTCGCTCGAAAGCACGATGAAGTCCGGCCCACCCACGATACCGTCGCCAGTGAAGTCGGCGCTCCCCCCCGTAGTCGAACCGAACTGGGTCGAAAGCACGATGAAGTCCGGCCCACCCACGACATGGTCCCCCGTTGCGTCCGCCTGGATCGGACCATGGTCGCAAGCGTCGCCGCATCCGTCACCGTCGGCATCTTCCTGTCCAGCGTTCGGCAAGTACAGACAGTTGTCCTCATTGTCGAGAACGAGGTCGTCGTCGGCGTCGTCTTCCCGCAAGGCATCGGCTGACGAGCAGCCATCGTCCGCCGGGTAGTCGGTCAGGTCGTCGAAGTCGTTGTCGATGCCGTCGCTGCAGGCGGGCTCCTCCGAGACGTCACCGACCCACAGACAATCCGGGTCTGCGAGGTCCGTGAATGTGTCACCATCGTTGTCGACGCCGTCGTCGCAGGGTCGTATGGCCGCCAGGATCTGGACGCGGTAGTGAGAGAGGTCGACGCTCACGGAGTCGTTGCCGTAGATCGACGTCGACGCGGGCTGGAGAGGTTCGGTCGAGTTAGCGAAGTTGATCCCGGCGAGTTCCCAGACGCCGTCGTTCTTGATGAAGAGGGCGCCACCGGAGTCCTGCCCGGTGATGATGCCTTCGTGCGTGAAGCCATTCGAGTCGAAGCTCACGATCAGGGAGCGGGTGATGCGTGCGCCGATCTCGACGTCGGCCGTGGCGATGGGGGGTCCCATCCCCGAGAGCCGGCCTCCGACCTTGTTGTCGCCCCAGCGTTTGGTGAGCGGCGACACCCAGTTCCAGCCACCGTTCCCCCAGCTGCTCGACGCTCCCTGGTTCCAGCCGCGTCCGATCAAGGTGAGTGCGGTGTTCAGGAGAGGTGTGCCCAGGCGGATCGGAAGCACGGGGAGGGAAGCGGGTTCCGGTGAGATGCGAAAGACGTGGAGGTCGGCTTCATGTGTTGCGTCGTGTTCCATGACCACGCGTGACGAGGCCTGCACGGAGTAGCTGACGCCGTCCAGGATTACTTCCGAGCCGGGGCTGATGCCCACGTGGGACGCTGTCATCACCCAGCCGTAACCCACGTAGACAGCATTCAGCGTGTCGAGGAAGCCGACGTTCAGCCAGCCGGGATCGTCCGACGGTGCACTCGTGTTGCCGTTGCCCGATTCGATCAATACCGCGCCGGCCGGAAAGCTGAGCGCGACGAGAACGGACACGAGCATGCAGCCCGGGAGGATTCGCTGGTTCAACAACATTCCAATTCTCGAGTTGGGAGAACCGCCGCACACCCTTAGAGTCGCTTCCCCGGAGTCCCGGCGATATACGGCTCGCGAGACCGGTAGTTCTCCAGCCTATCCCTCAGCTCCGCTTGTAGATCTTTCCTTCCGGCCTGTTCCGCCAGGGTCAGGGCCAATTCGGCGCTCTGCACGGCGGGACCATATTCTCCCACAGCGGCCTGGGCGGCGGCAAGCGTGTCGAGTAACTCGACAGAAGGATTCGGAGTCTCCGCCATCATTGCGCGTGCGATGCGCAATGCTTGGTCCGGACGCCGCCGCAGAGCGTCCGGCGTCGTGGCCAGCAGCCACGCCAGCTGCATTCGAGCGGAGGCCAGGGCGGCGTCGAGTTCGAGCGCCCGGCGGACGTGTTCGAGGGCCGCGGCCCAGTCGCCCTGAGCTTCGGCCACCTGGCCGAGCGCATCGTGGAGGATTGCCGCATCCGCATGCGTCTCCAACGCCAGCTCGAGGTGCGGCCGTGCTTCCCGATGACGGCCCATCGCGAGCAGGGCCATGCCCAGCGTGCCGTTTGCACGGGGATGCTCCGGATCGATGTCGACGGCTTGTCGGCAGTAGGACAGCGCCTCGATCCAGTCCTTTCGCTTCGAGGTGAAATCGGCCATGCCGAGATAGAAGCGGACCAGATTCTGCCGGCCTTGCTCTGGCAGGATCTCGAACACGCGCTTGTAGTGGAACTCGGCCTGTTCGAAATCGCGTTGGCGCAGACGCAGCGTCGCAAGCCGCCGATGTGCGTAGTAGCTGTTGGGCTCGATGGCCAGGTTTCGTTCGAAGAGCGTGATCGAGTCGCTCCAGTAACGGGTCTGGATCCAGGAGACGGTCGCCATGGCTGCGACGGACGCGATGGCTGCGGCGGCGAGGGTCCGACGCGACTGTTGGCTCCGGGCCAGTTCCAGCGCCCCCCAGCTGACGACGATGCTGAGTCCGATCAGGGGCAGGTACATGAAGCGGTCGGCCCGTGCCTGCATCCCGACCTGGACGACGCCAATCACCGGAACGAGTGTTCCCAGGTACCAGAGCCACCCGACCAGCAGGTAGGGTCGCGAGCGACGCAGTGAAAAGACACCGAGTGTCAGCGCGACAAGCAGGGCCGCGCACAACAACACCTGAAGCGAGAGCTCGCTCGAATTGGGATGTGGATAGAAGGCGGAAAGTCCCGTAGGCCAGAACGCCTTGGCTGCGTAAATGACGTAGGACTCAACGCCGTTGGTGAGGCGTGCTTGGAGCGGGATGGCCTCACCGTATCCGGTTGCGCCGCCGGTGTGCTGAACGGCGAAGGTAATGCCGCAGACTGCCGCCGAGAGTGCGAGCCAGGGGATCTTCTCGATGAGGGCGGACCGTCCGAAGCGGTCGAGCGGCCAGACGTCCAACAGTAGCAGTACGCAAGGCAACGTGACGAGCATCGGCTTGGTGACGAGGCCGAGCGCGATGCATATCGTCACGGTCGCATATCGGCGGGCGTTGAAAGGGTGTTTTGCATAGCTCGAATACGCGAGCAGGGTCAGCATCCAGAAGATTCCGCTCAGGCAATCCTTTCGTTCCGACGACCACGCGACCGACTCGACGTGGAGCGGATGAACCGCGAAGACAGCTGCAACGAATGCGCTTGCCCAGATCGAACCGGTCATTCGGAGTAATGCGAAGAAGAGCAGTACGGCGCTCGCGGCGTGGAGCGCCACGTTGGTCAACAGGTACCCGGTGGGATCGAGCCCGTGCACTTCGTGGTTCAGCTGAAGCGAAATCCGCGAGAGAGGCGTCCACTGGGAGTAGAAGGGGGTGGTGAACGCCTCGCCAACCCCGGTCCAGGAGAGACCCCCTGTGACATGTGGGTTCTTGACGATGTAGACGAGATCGTCGAAGTCTACGAATTCGTGGGTTTGGACCTGGATGAAGACCGTGAAGGTCAGGAGTGCGAGGCCGGTGGCGATGGCGAGTCGAGTTCTACCCGTCATGCATTCGGACCCTCGGAATTTCCGGGTTGGTCTAGAAAGCGGGACCGCGCTTGTTCTTCCGCCAGCCTTCCTTGTCCATGCAGACCCTCACCATCCGGAGGATCTTCATGGCTGTAGAGCGAGCGCGCATCCGACGCTTGTTCGCGTGTTCCATCGCCTTGATGCCGTCGCGCTGCCAGCATCGGAGGGACTCGGTTCGCACGTCGGCATCGACGCAGGGGTGATCGATGTGGTGCCACTTGTCGCAGGTCTTGTAGATCTCCCGCCGGACACGCTCATGCGTCGCCTCGAGCGCCGCCACGGCAGCAGCCCGCTCGTCGGCTTCCATGGGACGGGTGTAGAAGATCGTCTCGGACGGGTCGGAATCCCCGCAGGATACGCACAAGAGGCACGTCAGGATCGATAAAAGAGCGGTTCGCTGCATGGCGAGCATACATCCTAACACGCCGCCGTTGTTGCGTCTTGCGGCTCTTGTGTTGAGCCCTGGATCCGGACTACCCTAGGGGTCAGCCAGGAACCGGAGCGGCTCCTCAGGAGTCCGAGGGGACGGGAATGACTGACGATCTCGAAGACGATTCTTATTTCGAGAGACCGCGTGAAGGCGGGGGCTTCGACTCGTCGCTGATCCGGGCGCCCCTGAGCGATTTACCGGTTCGTGAGGCGATCGTGATGTCCGCCTCGGACACCGTCACCGACGCCATGCGCAGCATGCAGCGCGAGCATCGGGGCTGCGTCCTGATCACCGATGACGGGACCCGGGCCAGCAAGCTGGTCGGCATCTTCACCGAGCGCGACGTCCTGCTGCGGATCGTGGACCGCGGCAAGAACCCGGCGACCCTGCCCCTGGCGGAGGTGATGACACCGGATCCAGACGTCCTGCCGGTTCGGTCGACCGTTGCCTACGCGCTCAACAAGATGTGCGTGGGCGGCTTCCGACACGTCCCGGTGGTCGACGAGGAGCATCGACCGGCCTTCGTCGTCTCGGTGCGGGACGTGGTCGAGTTTCTGGTCGAGGCGTTCCCCCGGGAGGTGCTGAACCTCTCGATGGAGATCACGATCTCGCAGCGCAATCGCGAGGGGGCTTAGGCGGCGACCGCGGTGCAGTTCAGCCACGTCGGCATCTGCGTCAGGGATGTCGAATGTTCGCTGCGCTTCTACCGGGACTTCCTGGGCTTCCAGCCGGTCGACGAGCTGGAGATCCAGGGCAAGGCGACCGCCCAGCTGCTGCGGCTCGAGAAGGTCGAACTTCGGGCCTTGTTCCTCGAACGCGACGGTGTCCGCATCGAGCTGCTTCACTATGTGACGCCTGGACACGTCGGAGAGCCGACACCGCGGGCGATGAACCAGATTGGCCTCACCCACCTGTCGATACAGGTCGAGGACATCGATCAGGCGCTCGCCGGTGTTGAGCCGGCGGGTGGGCGGGTGTTGAACGAAACGTTCGTCAGCGTCGAGCAGACAGGCGCCCGGGCTGTGTTCCTCACCGACCCGGACGGTACGCTCATCGAGCTTGTCCAATGGCCGACGCCTGCTGCCTGACGCGTGACCGATCCTCCCTCGCCTCCTGGCATCCGTCGTATCCGACCGCGTGACCACCGCGGTAGCATCCAGGTGCTGGCCCGCGCCTTTCGTGACAGCCCGCTCAACCGTGCCGTCATCCGCGAATCGGATCGGTCTCGTCGATTGCGCTCGAACCTGTTCGGGACCCGCACCCTGTTGCCCGTTGCAGCGGCACACAGAGCCGTCTGGGTTGCGCATCGAAACGACGACATCGTCGGCGCGTTGATCGGAACGGCGCCGAACTGCTACCCGCTACCGCCGCCTTCCCTTCCGGCGCGCCTCGTGTGCACCATCGGGCAAGGTTGGAGCGTGGCGCGCCGTTGGGGCGACGTCTTCTCCCGACTCGATGAGATTCATCTGATCGAACCGCACTGGTACCTGGGAACCCTCGGCATCGACCCCGATCACCAGGGCCGCGGGGTCGGGACGGCAATGCTTCGTCATTGGTTGGAATTCGCTACCGGAGATCCAGCACCCATCTACTTGGAGACCGACCGCGTCGCGAACGTCAGCTTCTACCAGCGTCAAGGGTTCGATGTCGTTCGCGAAACCGAGGTTCTGGGAACGAAAATCTGGTGTATGCGCCGCGCGGCCGGCTCGGGGTAGACTCCACTCCCAAAGGAGATCCTTATGTTCCCGTGGCGGAACGATGCCAAACCGGTCAAAGACCTTTCGGCGATGCGCCGCTTCATGCCCTTCATCTCCCCTCGGCGCAACGATTCGCTTTTCCTGATGATGCAAGAGATCCAGGTCGATGCCGCCCTCGAGTACCTGGAGAAGAAGAATCGCGAGCGTCCGCCCGAGCAGCGCTTGACGCTCTTCCATCTCTTCCTTCGATCGATCTCTCAGGTCTTCGTACTGCGCCCCGGCGTCAATCGCTTCGTGAAGGCCGGTCGGCTGTGGCAGCGCGAGGGTGTCTATCTCACGTTCAGCGCCAAGCGAAAGATCGAAGACGGCTCACCCATGCTCACCATCAAGCGGCGGTTTCATCCCGAGAGCGAGAGCCTGGAGGAGATGGTCGACGGCGTGATGGGCACTCTCCGGCCCCAGCGTGCCGGCAAGCAGACGCAGAGCGACAAGGAGATGAGCCTCCTGCTGAAGCTGCCCAACCTGGTGATCCAGCTCCTGCTGAAGGCGGCCGATTTCCTCGACTACTTCGGTCTCCTGCCGAAGGCCATCACCGAGTCCGACCCGCTGTATTCGTCGGCGTTCATCGCGAACCTGGGGTCGATCGACTATCCGGCGGGCTTCCACCACCTGTGGGAGCGCGGCACGTGTTCGATCTTCGGGGTGATGGGCCGCGTCGAAGAGCGACCCGACGGCAAGCGCTCGATGCAGGTGGCCTACACCTACGACGAGCGCATCGAAGACGGGCTCTACTCGTATCACTCGCTCGAGGGCGTCCGGGAGCGCATCGAGGACCCGGAACTGCTGGAGCTCAGCACCGACGAGCTCGCCCGCCGCGCCAGCGACGGTTCTGTCCGCTAGTTCGAGGGGGGTCTGGCCCCGAGGGGCCTTGTGGCTCTCTAAGCCGTGCTTATGCTTGCTCGCCAACAGGGGAGCGCGGCGGCTTGACCGACGAGCAGAAGAAGGATGTGTACGCCGTCCTCGGTGTGGCCCGAGACGCCGACGAGGACGGCATCCGGAAGGCGTATCGCCAGCTCGCGCGTCGCTACCACCCGGACGTGAATCCAGGCGACCAGGAGGCGGAGGAGCGCTTCAAGGCGATCTCCACTGCCTATTCGGTCCTCTCGGATGCCGACCGCAGACGTGACTACGACGAGTTCGGCGAGATTTCCCTCGAATCGGGCTTCGATGCCGAGAAGGCGCGTCAGGCACGCGAGGCCTTCGGTGCCCGCTTCGGCGGCCGACCGGGCAGCGAGCCATTCGGCTTCGGGTCTGGCTACGGCACTGACGCGGGGGAGTCGTTCCACTTCGACAATCTCGAAGGACTGTTCTCGGATCTTTTCTCTCGACGCGGCTGGCAGGAGGCACCCGCGCGCCGCGGGCGCGACCTCGAGGCCGAGCTCGAGCTCGACTTTCTCGATGCGGCTCGCGGCGGCGAGCAGCGGCTCAGCTTCGCGCGCTCCGGCGCGGGCGGAAGCCTGCGCCAAGAAACCGTCACGGTCCGAATTCCGGCCGGAGTGGCCGACGGGGGTCGGATCCGCTTGCGCGGCAAGGGCGCGGAAGGCATCGACGGTGGTGATGCCGGTGATCTCTACGCACGGATCCGGATCAGGCCGCATCCGTTCTTCCGTCGGGATGGCCGCAACCTCTGGTTCGATCTGCCCGTGACGGTGCGCGAAGCCACCCTCGGTGCCAAGGTCCAGGTCCCGACGCTCGATGGGCGCGTCACCTTGACGATTCCTGCCGGCACCGATTCGGGCACCCGCTTGAGACTGCGCGGCAAGGGGGTTCCCGATCCCAGCGGCGGGAGTCCCGGTGACCTGCACGCGGTGATCCAGATCCGGGTCCCACGCAATGTTCCGACCGAGACGGCCGGATGTTTCGACGATCTGGCGGAATTTGATCCGGCCGACATCCGCAAGGAGTTCTTCTGATGGCGTCGCGAACGCGTGTCGACGAAGTGCTTCGCTTCCTGGGGCTCGAAGAGTCACCGATTCTCGAGCAGCTCCGTCGCGAAGGGCTATTCGAGGAAGAGTGGCTCGAAGGCGAGGCCACCGAGGAGCTGCGGGTTGCGGCGAGTTTGATACGCGAGCTGGGCGTCAATCCTGCCGGAGTCGAGGTCGTACTCCACATGCGTCGACGAATGTTGGCCCTCGAGGACATGATGGAGCGCTCGCTGCGCAAACTGCTGGCCGAGATCGAGCCTTAGCACTGACGGAACGTTCTTTCCCAATACGGAACGAATGTTCCTCATCGACGGAAAATTTTTCCCATCGCATCCCTGATTCGCCGCTCGAAGCCTCGGGATTTCACTTGGTTGGCGGAGAGCTTGCGCTCGGCACGGTTGTTGCTCCCGTATGGCCCCAGATATTTGGCCGCCCGTCAGGAGATCCGTATGGGGGGAATCACCGACGGACGGTGAACGCCGAGCCCCACTCTTCAGAAGGTGATTGGGAATTCGGTGTCCGGGGGCCCGACCGGGGGGTCGGGCCCCCGTCGTTTCCCGCTTCGCGAGCAATGACGAGAACCTTGCAGTCCCGGCGGGCCGGACTGCGGGCATTTCCACATCTGGACCGGCAGTCTTCGTGGCCGGCGACGTGGTGGGTCATTTATGCGATTCTGTTCGCGTTGATGGATCCTCGTACACCTCAGCGGGATTCCGGGAAGTCGCTTCGTCCCGACGATGGTCGGCTCGTGCGTGGACGACGCAGTCGTGCGCGGATTCGCGAGGCGGCGCGCGAACTGTTTCGCGAGTACGGCTTCGACGGCGCGACCCTGCGGGCAATCGCAGCACGGGCCGGAATGGGCACGAGCTCGATCTATCGCCACGTCAAAACCAAGGAAGAGCTCCTGATCCTGGAGCTCGCCGACCTTCAGGAGGAAGCCTGGACGTGCTTCCGCCAGCAGGATTCCCGGGATGCCCCCACCGAAGAGAGAATCCGGCGCTTCTTTCAGTCCCAGCACGAGTTGCTGGCCCGCGAGCGCGATCTCACCGTGATCGCACTGCGGGCTACGACCTATCCTCAGACTCGGGTCTGCCAGCGGGTGCTCGCCCTGAACGACCGTACCATCGGGTTGCTGGCCGAGATTCTTCAGGGCGGACGGATGCGGGGCGACCTGGTGCGCGACGTCGACGTGCTCGCCTCCGCCCGTGCGCTCTTTCACATTGCCACCGGTGCGCGGATTTCTTGGGCGAGCGGATTGCTCACGGAGGACGGTTGCCGCGACGCCATCGATGCATCCGTGGACCTGTTGTTCACCGGGATTGGTGCGCCCAGCTGACTTTCGACCGATTCGACCGCGTGATTCGAAACACCGGAGGAAACGATGCCTCCCCTCGACATCCTTGCGATCCTGGCCCAGGCTCATCCCGACAAACCCGCAGTGATCGACGATCGCCCCGATGGCACGGTGATCGAGTGCAATTTCGAGGCCTTCAACCGGGAAGTGAATCGCCTGGCGAATGTGATGCTGTCGCTCAGTGTGAAGCCGGGTGAGAAGGTCGTTTGGTGTGGCATGAATTCGATCGGGGTTGTCCGCATGATGCATGCGACGCGAAAGGCGAGGGCGAGCGCGGTGCCGCTCAACTATCGTCTCACGGCGGAGGAGGCGGCCTACGTCATCGATAACTGCGACGCCGTCGTCGTTTACGCAGACGCCGATTTCGCCGATCTCATGTCCGAGGTGCGACCTCGGTGTTCCAAGGTTCGCGAGTGGCTCATTTTCGACGGTGATGCACCGCAAGGCATGACGGCAATCGATCCCCTGCTCGCGGACGCCGGCGATGCTGAACCTCAGGCGGCCGGGGACGGGGAGCCGCCGCCCGTCACCATCACCTACACGTCGGGTACCACGGGAAAGCCCAAAGGCGCCGTGCGGCGCGGCATGGGAGACCCGGATCAGGTGGCGAAGATGGTCGCGCTGATCGGCTACGTCCCCGAAGACGTGTATCTCACGACGGGACCCTTGTACCACTCGGGCCCCGGAGGCTTCATGGGGCTGGCCCACGCCATGGGCAACACGGTGGTCGTGCAGCGCAAGTACGCCGCCGAGGATTGGATCCGCCTCGTCGAAAAGTACCGGGTCACCACGACATTCTCGGCACCCACGCCAATTCGACTGGTCTGTAAGCTGCCGGCGGAAGTGAAGTCGAGGTATGACACGACCAGCATGAGGCGCATGATCGCCAACGCGGCGCCCTGGTCATTCGCCCTCAAGGAGGCCTATCTCGCCGATTTCCCCGAGGACTCGCTGTGGGAGGTGTATGGCTCCACCGAACTCGGGGTGAACGCGATTCTTGCGCCCGAAGACCAACGGACGAAGCGCGGCTCCTGCGGCAAACCGGCGCCCATGGTCGAGCTGCTGCTCTTCGACGAAAACGGGAACGTGATCGAGAAGCCGCACACGCCGGGAGAGCTGTTCGCCCGCAGCGGGACCGTCTTCGACACCTACTACAAGGCCCAGGACAAGTACGAGGCGGACCGGCGCGGCGAATACCACACGGTCGGCGACATGGCTTACTTCGACGAAGACGGTTACTTCTACATCTGCGACCGCAAGAAGGACATGATCATTTCCGGTGGGATGAATATCTACCCGGCAGAGATCGAGGCGGCTCTCGAACTCCATGAGCACATCGCCGACGTTGCGGTTTTCGGGATTCCCAGCGATGACTGGGGAGAGAGTGTTCACGCGGTGATCGTGTGCTCTGCAGGGGTGGAGCTGACGTCAGAGGCCGTAATCGAATTCTCTCGTGAACACCTGGCTGGCTACAAGGTTCCGCGCTCGGTCGAGTTTCGGGCGGAGATTCCACGTACCGGCTCGGGCAAGATCCTGAAACGGGTCTTGCGGGAGCCTTGGTGGAACAATCACGAGAGCCAAGTGCTTTAGGGGCGCGAGCGGGCCGAGTGCATCGACTTCTAACTGTCACCATGGTCGGGTGGGCTGCGCTGGGCGTTGCCTGTTTCGAGGAAGAGCGGCTCAAGCTGGAGTCACCGTCCGCGACTCCCGAAGTGGCCCGCGAGATCCTGGGCATCAAACGTGAACCTGCGGTCAGCTACGTAGGGGGTGACGCCTGCGGCGGCTGCCACACCGAGGAAGCTAGTCGCTGGGACGGGTCTCACCACGACCTGGCGATGCAGGAGGCGATTGCTGGCAACGTGCTCGCCGATTTCGACGATACAAGCTTCGAGGTCGCTGGGCAGCGCTTCACGTTTCATCGCGACGAAACGGGTTATTTCGTCCGGACCGCTGGCGTCGATGGGAATTTCGAGGATTTCCGGGTCGTCTTCACGTTCGGAGTCGAGCCCCTGCAGCAATACCTTGTCCAGCAGCCTGGTGGCCGCTTCCACGCCTTGTCCGCCGCATGGGACTCGCGTCCAGCCGGACAGGGCGGTCAGCGCTGGTTTCATCTGCAACCCGAAGACGGGCTGCGGCCCGACGATGTCCTTCACTGGACGGGTCTGGCTGGCCGCTGGAACGACATGTGCGCCGACTGTCATTCGACGAACGTGACGAAGGGGTATCGACCCGAGAATCGCGTCTATGAAACCACCTGGACCGAGATGGACGTCGCCTGCGAGGCGTGCCATGGGCCGGGGTCGCATCACGTCGACTGGGTGCAGGCGGGCACCGATCCGGAGGTACCGAACGCGGGTTGGGAGCACACGCTCGTCGATGCCCGGAGCTGGACGTTCAACCTCCGGAGCCCGATCGCCGAGCGCGATCCGCCGACGCCGACTTCACGCCAAATCGAGACCTGTGCGCCCTGCCATTCACGTCGGGCGCGAATTGCCGAAGGCCGTGGAGATTTTCTCGATGTTTTCCGCCCGGCATTGCTCGACGAGGGTCTCTATCACGCCGACGGTCAGATCCTTGACGAGGTCTACGTCTGGGGCTCCTTCGTCCAGAGTCGGATGTATACGGCCGGCGTCCTCTGCAGCGATTGCCATGATCCCCACCGTCTCACGATCGATGAGCCGGACGCCATCTGCGCCCAGTGCCACAAGAGCGAGTTCTTCGACGAGCCCTCCCATCATCATCACAAGCCGAGCTCCGCGGGGTCGAGCTGCGTTGCGTGTCATATGCCCGCGAAGACGTACATGGTCGTTGACGATCGTCGCGACCATGGCTTCCGTGTCCCCAGGCCCGACTTGAGCGATTCCATTGGCGTACCGAACGCGTGTACCGGCTGCCATACGAGCGCGTCCAATGACTGGGCCAACAAGGCGATTCTGAGTTGGACTCGCCGGGTTTCGCATCCCGTTCACTGGGCGACGGCGCTGTCCGCCGGACGACGGCAGGTTCCCGGTGCGGCAAGCTCCCTGGCAACACTGAGTCGCGACGCATCAGCGCCTCCGATCGTACGCGCGACGGCGTTGTCTTTGCTTGGAAACCAACTGGATCGCAAGAACACGCAGGCCGTATTGGATGGTCTCGAAGACGAATCGGCGCTGGTGCGGATGGCAGCGGTGGGTGCCACCGAATCGATGAGTTCGATCGATCGTGAGCGGGCAATCGTTCCCTTGCTCCGAGACCCGGCCCGAGCGGTTCGGATCGACGCGGCCCGTCTGCTCGCCTCCGTGCGCGGTCAACTCCAGCCGCGGCCTGCGGCTGCCTTCGAACGAGCTCTCGCTGAGTACCAGCAGGCCCAGAACCGCAACGCCGATCGCCCCGAAGCCCACGTGAATCTCGGCATCCTCTATTCGAACCTCGGGCAGATTCCGGCGGCTCGCTCCGAATTCGAAAAGGCGATCCGGATCGGCCGCTATTTCCTCCCCGCCTATGTGAACCTGGCCGACATCCACCGGATTCGCCGTCGCGACGATGAGGGCGAGCAGGTCCTGAATCAGGCCCTGGAGCAGGTGCCGGACAGCCCCGAGGTCCTGCATGCGCTGGGCCTGTTGCGGGTTCGGCAGAAACGTCTCGACGAAGCGCTTCCCGTTCTTGCCCGCGCGGCCGAACTCGTTCCTCGAAACCCGCGGTATTCCTACGTGTACGGCATCGCACTCCACTCCGCGGGTGAAACATCCCAGGCCATCGATTTCCTCGAGGCGGCCGCGTTGGTAAACCCGGGTGCGGGGGATCTCTTCCTGGCAATCTCGACGATTCAGCGTGACATGGGCCGGCATCCGGACGCTCTTG
>SMWR01000098.1 GCA_004356735.1 Deltaproteobacteria bacterium | reverse complement strand
GCTCCATAGGCTTCGAGCGCCCAGACTTCCATTTCGCCGAGCCGCTGTCCCCCGAACTGGGCCTTGCCACCCAGCGGCTGCTGGGTAACCAGGCTGTACGGCCCGATGCTCCGCGCGTGGATCTTGTCGTCGGCCAGGTGATGCAGCTTCATCATGTACATCACGCCAACCGTGACCTCTCCATCGAACGGCTCGCCGGAGCGACCATCGAAGAGGATCGTCTGACCTGACTGCGGCAGGCCTGCACGTTCGAGTTCGACCCGGATCTCGTCCTCTTTGGCGCCGTCGAAGACGGCGGTCGCCATGTGGATACCATTCCGGGCGCGATTTGCGAGGCTCATGATCGCTTCGGGGCTGGCCTCATCGATCGCACTGGAAATGCGCTCGTCCGAATAGATCTCGCGCAACTTCGCGCGCAGGGTCTCCAAGTCGGCCCCGCCGCCGTTCATGATGGCATCAATCCGTTGCCCGAGTCCAAGAGCGGCCCATCCAAGGTGGGTCTCGAGGATCTGGCCCACGTTCATTCGTGAAGGGACGCCCAGCGGATTCAGCACGATGTCTACCGGCGTACCGTCTGCCATGTAGGGCATGTCCTCTTCCGGCAGGATCCGGGAGATGACACCCTTGTTGCCGTGCCGCCCGGCCATCTTGTCGCCGACCGAGAGCTTGCGCTTGATGGCCAGATAGACCTTCACCATCTTGAAGACACCCGGAGGAAGCTCGTCACCTTTGCGCAGGCGTGCGATCTTCTCGGCAAAGACGGCCTTGATGATATTGGCCTGGTCCTCGACCGACTCGAGCGCCCGGTCGATCTTCTCCTGCATCTTCGCATCGGTCACCTGGATGTCACGCCAGCGGCGCTGGGGGATCTCGCCGAGGATCTCGGCCGTAATGGTGTCTCCCGCTTGCAGCCACTCGATCTTCTTGCGGTCATCCGACACGCGGTTGGCCGCGATCTTGCCCGCGATTTCTTCACGCAGCTTGCCCAGGGCCGTGTCCCGGATGATCCGGATCTCATCCTCCTGGTCCTTACGCAGCCGCGCGATATCGGACTCTTCGATCGCCTGGGCCCGCTCGTCTTTCACCACGCCACGGCGCGAGAAGACCTGGGCTCCGACCACCGTACCGGTCACACCGGGCGGAACCCGCAAGGAGGTGTCGCGCACATCACCCGCCTTCTCACCGAAGATGGCGCGTAGCAAGCGCTCCTCCGGTGAGAGCTGCGTCTCGCCCTTTGGCGTGATCTTGCCAACGAGGACGTCATCAGGGCCGACTTCGGCGCCGATTCGGACGATTCCCGACTCGTCGAGGTCTCGAAGGGCGTCCTCACCGACGTTGGGAATGTCGCGTGTGATCTCTTCCTTTCCGAGCTTCGTGTCGCGGGCCACGCACTCGAATTCATCGATGTGGATCGAGGTGTAGGCGTCGTCCTTGATCACGCGCTCGGAGATGAGGATCGAGTCCTCGAAGTTGTAACCAGCCCAGGGCATGAACGCGACCACCACGTTCACTCCCAGCGCCAGCTCGCCCGCCTCGGTAGCGGGTCCGTCAGCGATCACCTGCCCCTTCTTGATCCGGTCACCCTTCTTGACGATCGGCTTCTGGTTGATGCAGGTATTCTGGTTGGAACGCTGATACTTGATCAGGTTGATGATGTCGACGTTCGAGCCAGTGCCATCGTCCTCATCGGGCCGAACTACGATGCGGCTGGCGTCTACTGACTCCACCGAACCGTCGCGCTTGGCCACCACCGTCACACCGGAGTCGCGCGCCACCACGGCTTCGAGACCGGTACCGATCAGCGGGGCCCGGGTCCGCAACAAAGGTACGGCCTGGCGCTGCATGTTCGAACCCATCAGGGCGCGGTTTGCATCGTCGTTCTCGAGGAACGGAATCAACGAGGCCGCCACCGAAACCAGCTGGTTCGGCGACACGTCCATCATGTCCACCTCGCCGGGAGGCACCATGACGAACTCACCAGCCTGCCGGGACTCAACGAGGTCCTTGAGGTAGCGACCATGTTCGTCGATGGGCGCGTTCGCCTGGGCGATCGATATCCCCTCCTCGTCCAGTGCCGACATGTACTTCACGTCTCTCGACACCACGCCGTCCTTGACGACGCGATATGGCGTCTCGATGAAGCCCAACTCGTTCACACGAGCGAAGGTCGAGAGGGACGCGATCAGACCGATGTTCGGCCCCTCTGGGGTCTCGATCGGACAGATGCGCCCGTAGTGAGTGGGATGGACGTCCCGTACCTCGAAGCCCGCGCGCTCACGGGTGAGGCCGCCGGGTCCGAGCGCCGAGAGGCGACGCTTGTGGGTCACCGCCGATAGCGGATTGGTCTGGTCCATGAACTGCGAGAGCTGGCTCGAACCGAAGAACTCCTTGATGACCGCCGAGACCGGCTTGGAGTTGATCAGGTCGTGGGGCATCAGCGTCTCGATCTCCTGGAGTGACATCCGCTCCTTGATCGCACGCTCCATGCGGACGAGACCGATCCGGTACTGATTCTCGAGCAGCTCGCCGACGACGCGGACGCGGCGGTTTCCCAAGTGGTCGATGTCATCGATCCGCTTGGTGGTGTCGTTGCCGTTCTTCAGGTCCACCAGGTACTTGAAGGCACTCAAGATGTCGTCGGGCCGCAGAGTCGGCAGATCACCCAGCGGGATCTGGCGGCTGGGGCCACTGGGACCGTTCGGCTCGAAGACCACCAACTCTTCCGGATCGAAACCGAGCTTGTGGTTCACCTTGAGGCGGCCGACCTTCGAAAGATCGTAACGATCCGGATTGAAGAAGAGGTTCCGGAACAGGTTCGTCGCCGTCTCCACGGTGGGCGGATCACCCGGACGCAGGCGACGATAGATCTCGATGATCGCCTCTTCCTGGGTCAGGGTCTTGTCCGCCAACAGCGTATCGCGCAACGCGGTACCGCAGGTGAGCGGATCGAGGTAGAGCAGCGAGAATGTGTCGATGCCGCGGTCCTTGAACTCGTCGAGGTGGGCCTGGGTCAGCTCCTCGTTGCACTCGATGATCACCTCGCCTGTGTTCTCATCGACGACGTCCACGGGCGCGACACGTTTCACGGCGTCTGTGCGGATCAGCTCGTCGAGGGTGACCTGGATCTCGGTAATGCCGGCTTCGACGATCTTCCGGACGCTGGCTGCCGTAAACTTCCGGTCCTTTCGGACCAGGACCTTTCCCTTCGCGTCCTTGACCTCCTTGGTACAGCGCTGACCGATGAGAACCTCGGCAACGACCGATTTGATGATCTTCTTCCCGTCTATTCGGACGCTCTCCGACTTGTAGAAGTAGGCGAGCATCTCCTCGGGCGTGTATCCGAGCGCCTTCAGCAACACGGTGCCGAAGATCTTTCGGCGGCGGTCGATTCGAGCGTAGATGAGGTCCTTGTGGTCGAACTCCAAGTCCAACCACGAGCCACGGTAAGGGATGATCCGGCACGAATAGATCTTCTTGCCGGCCGCGCTCACCGTGGTCGAAATCGAGGTGTCGTAGAAGATTCCGGGAGAGCGATGGAGCTGCGAGACGATGACGCGCTCGGTTCCGTTGATGATGAAGGTGCCGTTCTCGGTCATGATCGGGACTTCCCCGAAATAGACCTCCTGCTCCTTCACGTCTCGGATCGCCTGGGAACCCTCGGTGTCGTCCCAGGCCACCAGACGAATGGTCACCTTGAAAGGCGCCGCGTACGTCATGCCCCGCTGGAGGCACTCCTGCACGTCGTACTTGGGCTCTTCGAGCGTGTATCCAACGAACTCCAGCGACGCGGAATCGTTGAAGTCCTTGATCGGAAACACGGAGTTGAAAACAGCCTGCAGGCCGACGTTCTCACGCTTCTCCTGCTCCACGTTGAGCTGAAGGAAGCGGTCGAACGTTTGCCTCTGGATCTCGATCAGATCCGGGATCTCGAGGATCGAGGGGATCTTCGAGAAATCCTTGCGGACACGGAGCACATTTTTCGTAAGGGCGATCGTATTCACGAGCTCGTCTGAACCTCCCTGTGACGGGTCTTGCGGGGCGGCAAAAACAACAGGCTGGAGCGCAGCCGGACATTCCGGCGCGCTGTGTCGATCCAGCGCCGACTACTTGATGTCGACCTGACCGCCAGCTTCTTCGATCTTCGCCTTGATCTTCTCAGCCTCGTCCTTGGTAATCGCTTCCTTGATCGCCTTGGGAGCACTTTCCACCAGATCCTTGGCCTCCTTGAGACCGAGGCTCGTGATGGCACGCACTTCCTTGATGACCTGGATCTTCTTGTCGCCATGCGAGAGCAGGATGATGTCGAACTCGACCTTTTCTTCGGCGGCTCCCTCGGTGCCCGCGCCAGCTGCGGCGACGACCGCAACCGGTGCGGCCGCCGATACGCCCCACTTCTCCTCGAGAAGCTTGGCGAGATCTGCCGCTTCCATGATCGTGAGGCTGGACAGGGAGTCCACGATTTCGTTGAGATCAGCCATATTGGTTCAACCCTTCATCTTGCAGCCCGATTCTCCCGGGCGGTTCGGGCAGAGAAGCGACTCTGCCAGTCTTATCCTTCTTGACTGCCGTGCGCGTTCATCACACGGGCAAGCTGCGCACCGGGCTCCGACACGAGCCGTACGAGCTTGGTCGCCGGCGCCAGAACGAGGCCCACCATCATGGCCCGCAGCCCGTCGAGCGACGGAAGTGTGGCCAGCGTTCCGATTTCCTCGGGCTCGACGGCGCGGCCATCGAGCACCCCGGCCTTCAACTCGAAGACTTCGTGTTCCTTGGCGAATTCCACCAGGATCTTCGCCAGCCCCACCGGGTCCCCATAAGAGAGGGCGATGGAGGTCGGTCCCTGGAACTTCTCGGCGAGGTCGGCGACATCGGTATCGGCCGCGGCGCGACGCAGAACCGAGTTCTTGATCACCTGGTATTCGTAGTCGCCCGCACCTTCGGTACGGATCCTGCTCCTGAGCCGGTTCACCGATTCGACGTCGATGCCGCAGTAATCCACCACGTAGACGCAGGTCGCCTTGCCGAACTTCTCCTTGAGTTCAGCGACCTGCTCCCGCTTCTGGATTCGCGTCAACACTTTCGGTCCCCTCGTCCGCTACGACTGCGGCGCCGCGCTCGCTGGATCGATCCAGATCCCTGGACCCATGGTGGTCGAGACGGAAATCTTCTTCATATAAACACCCTTGGTGGTGGCCGGCTTCGCCTTGACCACGACGTCGATCAGGGTCGCCGCGTTCGCCACCAACTTCTCGGCATCGAAAGACTTCCTGCCGATGGCGACGTGCACGATCCCGGCCTTGTCGACCCGGTACTCGACCTTGCCCGCCTTCTGTTCCCTCACGGCATTTCCCACGTCCATGGTCACCGTACCCAGCTTCGGATTGGGCATGATGCCGCGCGGGCCGAGTACTTTGCCCAGGCGGCCGACCACGCTCATCATATCGGGCGTCGCGATCACGCGATCGAATTCGAGCCAGCCCTCGTCCTGGATCTTCTTGGCCAACTCCTCGCCGCCGACATAGTCGGCGCCCGCGGCCTTGGCCTCCTTCTCCTTCTCACCCTTGGCGAACACGAGAATGCGCGTGTCCTTGCCGATGCCATGGGGAAGTACGATGGCGCCGCGAACCATCTGGTCCGCGTGCTTCGGGTCGACACCCAGGTTGATGGCCAGTTCAACGCTCTCATCGAACTTGGGGCCCTCGCACTCCTTGAGGATCCCGATCGCCTCGCTCAGCGGGTAAGTCTTGTCCCGGTCGATGCGCTCGGCAGCAGCGCGATAGCGCTTGGATTGACTCGCCATGGTCTAACCTTCCACCTCGATGCCCATCGAGCGTGCAGTCCCTTCGATGATGCGCATGGCCATCTCTACGCTGTGGGCGTTCAGGTCGGGCGCCTTCATCTCGGCGATCTCCTTCACCTGGCTTTTCGTGACGGTTCCGACCTTCTCCCGGTTCGGTTCGCCCGAACCCTTGGCGATCTTGGCGGCCCGCTTGAGCAGCACCGCCGCCGGCGGCGTCTTCAACTCGAAGGTGAAGCTGCGGTCGGCGTAGATCGAAATGACGGCCGGTATGATCAGCCCCTGCTTGTCCTGCGTGCGAGCGTTGAAGGCCTTGCAGAACTCCATGATGTTCACACCGTGCTGGCCCAGTGCCGGACCGACCGGGGGCGAGGGATTCGCCTGCCCGGCGGGGCACTGTAGCTTCACGATGGCAACGACCTTCTTGGCCAATTCCGATTCCTCACGCCTTCTCTACGTTGGTGTAATCCAGCACTACGGGAGTTGCGCGCCCGAAGACGTGCACCATCACCCGCAGCTTTTCCTTGTCTTCCATCACTTCATCGATGAAGCCGGAGAAATTCGCAAACGGACCCGACGTCACGCGTACGTTCTCGCCTTCTTCAAAGGCGATCTTGGGCTTCGGCTTTGCCGCACCCTCCTGGATCTGTTGAGTCATCCGCGCGACCTCTTCTTCAGAGATCGCCGGCGGCTTCTTGTCTCCTCCGACAAAGCCCGTGATCTTGGGAGTCCCGCGCACGATGTGCCAGGTCTCGTCATCGAGATCCATCCGAACCAGGATGTAACCCGGAAAGAACTTACGCTTTGTGGTCTTGCGCTGACCCTTCACTATCTCGACGACGGTCTCCTTCGGAATCAGGACCTCGTCGAACATGTCTTCCTTACCCGCTGCCTTGGCGCGATCAAGGAGCGCCCGCATGGCCTTCTCCTCGTGCCCGGAGTAGGTATGGATGATGTACCACTGCTTCGACATCGCGTTCTCCAGAGGTCTCGCCTCCTCGCTCACGCTTCCCTCGTCACGGCAGGATCCACTGGACCACTTGCCCCAGAACCAGATCGACCATGCTCAACGCAGTCGTGATGATCGTCACGATCACCAACACCCCGACCGTTCCTGCCACGGCTTCTTTCTGCGTCGGCCAGGTAACCTTCTTGAACTCCGAGCGCACTTCGATCAGGAACTGCCTCGAATCGCTGACCCAGACAATCGGGTTCCACTGCATGATGCTTCCTATTCACTCGCTCGGAATGACTGGCAGGCGCGGAGGGACTTGAACCCCCAACCCCCGGTTTTGGAGACCGGTGCACTACCAGTTGTGCTACGCGCCTTCTTTAAGTCTGAGCGGGGACGTTCTTGAGTATTCAACTCGGTCCCGGTTCCACCGGATTCCGAGCTTCAGCGAGTTGAACAGTCAAGAACGTCCGCGCCGAATCTCCTTTATTCGATGATCTCGGAGACGACGCCCGCGCCCACGGTGCG
>SMWR01000097.1 GCA_004356735.1 Deltaproteobacteria bacterium | reverse complement strand
CGAAGACTACCAACGCTGGAGTCCCAAGACGGGGATGCTTCCGGTCATGACCATCGACGGAGAGCTGGTGACGGATTCGACCGACATCCTGCTGCGCCTCGACGAGCTCTATCCCGATCCGCCCCTGTTGTCGCCCGATCCGGTCATTGCCGAGCAGCAGCGCAGCCTCGAGGACTGGGCCGACGAGTCGTTCATGTGGTATTGGAACCAGTGGTCGCGCGTCCGGCCCGATCCAGCAGCCGAGAATGGCGACGCCGACGGAGCCAGGTCCGGCGTGTTGCGCCGATTCCGGGCATGGTTGGCGACAGGAGGAACCTGGGAGCGACCGCTCACGGGCATCCTGCGCGGACTGAACGACCGAATGGCCGACTTGGTGAATTTCCTGGGCTCGCGCAGTTACTTCTATGCCGAACAGATCAGCATGGCCGACCTGGCCGTCTACGCGATGCTGAAGACGATGGAGTACGACGTGATTCCGGGTGCGGCGCAGCTGTTGAGTCAACACCCGAACCTGAACGAGTTCATCGGACGAGTCGAGGGCGAAACCGACCGCAACGACTGAGGCGACGTTCACCAACGTCCCCGCCTCTCCCGCGGCGAGGTAGACTGGAGCGATGACGCGGGCGGAGAAGGCGGAACGGATTCGGAAGATCCTCGATGAGATCTACGCCGAGACCCGCGTCCCCCTCGACCACAGCGACCCTTTCAGCTTGCTGGTGGCCGTCGTGTTGTCGGCCCAGTGCACGGACGTCAAGGTGAATCAGGTCACGCCCGCTCTCTTCGCGCGCGCGCCCACGCCTGAGGCCATGGCGCGGCTCACCCCGGCCCAGCTGGAGATGACCATCCAGACCCTGGGTCTGGCCCCGCAGAAGTCAAAGGCCCTGGTGGGGCTTTCGAAGCTCCTGGTCGAGCGGCATGCGGGTCGCGTTCCGGAGAGCTTCGAAGAGCTCGAAGCCCTACCCGGCGTGGGCCACAAGACGGCCAGCGTCGTGATCGCCCAGGCCTTCGGTCGGCCTGCGTTTCCTGTGGACACCCACATTCATCGGCTGGCGGCGCGCTGGGGTCTTTCCAACGGCAAGAACGTCGAGCAGACCGAGCGCAACCTGAAGCGGCTGTTCCCCGAAGAGAGCTGGAACAAGCTACACCTCCAGATCATCTATTTCGGGCGTGAGTTCTGTCCCGCCCGCGGCCACGACCTCGCGACGTGCCGGGTCTGCTCCTGGGCCGCCACGCGCAAGCGCATTCGCGAAGCAGCGAAGCGCCGCTGAGCGCCGGTCGCGACAGGCGCGAAAATTCATCTCGCCGAGGTTGAGCGGGTCGGGCGCGAGCTGCGGCGGTCGATCACGGGAGCGAGACGGGTTCGCAAGGCTCAGGGTCCGATGCGACGCAGCCGCAGCAACGGACCTTCTGGATCGCGCTCTTCGCGAAGATCGATCGTGGCCAGGATGGCCCAGAGATCGTCACGCTTCGAATCGCACAAGACCTGGCTCGCGTCCCACTGGCGCGAGTCGGTTTCGACCAGTCGTGTGCAGTGGGTCTGGCGCGCCCGCGGTGTAAACTCGATGGCCCCGTACTCGTCGAGAAAGGGTCGCAGCACCGATTCGAAGCGTGAAGCATCCCAGGGATCGGCCGGATCCTGGACGACGCGCAGGGCGGCGGCCTGGTACTCGCCTGTGGCCAGGTCTCGGACCAGGGCGTGAAGCTCGGCGCGGACCCGGGCCGCCAACGCCTTGGGTTGCGTTGCCAGATCGAAGCGCACCGGCGCAGGCTCCCGGCCCACCGAAATCAGCCCATCCGGACGCTTCACCAGTGTCTCCCAGGCCTCGACCAGGCTGGAGTCGACGCCCTGGATCAGTGTCCGCAGGTACGCGATCGTGTCGTAGACGGCTTCGGTCTTGCTCTCTTCGGGGACGTTCTGCACCAGCGTGTTGTGCACCTGGCTCAGGTAGCGCAACAACGTGCCCTCGCTGCGGGCGATGCCATATTCCTTCACGTAGTCGACGAAGTCGCGATAGTTCTCGACCATCTCGCGCGCGATCGACTTGGGGCGGACGTTCTCCTCCCCGAGCCAGGGATGATCTCCCGCATATTCGGCGAAGGCCCGATACAGATAGTCCGCTTCGGGCTTGGGCCAGGAGATCCGGTCCAGTTTTTCGAGGCGCTCCTCGTAGGGCACACGCTCGGCCTTGAGGCGCGCCAGCAACTCGCGCTTCGCCTTGCCCTGCTGGGCATAGAGGATCGGCCACGGATTCTCATGGATCGCCTCGACCAGGCTCAGGAGTTCGAGCGCAAAGTTCGGCGCGTCGGAGTCGAGCCCCGCCAGCGCCTCCACCAGGAAGAGCGAGAGATTGTGGTGCAGGTTGAAATCGAACTGGAGATCCGGGTGGACGCGCGCGCGCCGGCGGCCGGTTTCGGAATCGATGAGCGTCTGCACGATCCCTGCGGAGCGGAGGCTACGAAACAGTGCGGCCGCACGCCTGCGCAGTCGGGCCCTCGACTTGAGGCTCTCGTGGGAGTGCCCCACCAGATCGATCAGGGCCGCATAGCCGTGACCACTGCGCCCGGCCTCCTCTTCACGCTGGAGCACGTTCACGAACATTCCGTGCTGGAGCTTGAAGCGCGAGTGCAGCATCTCGGGAGGGTTCGTACGGAGCTTGTCGAAAGTGTCGCGGTTCCAGGGCACGTAGCCCCGGGTTGGCGGCTTCTTCTTCTGCGGCGGGCGCCGGCCCTTCCGGACCGCTTTCTGCTTGAGACGCTGGTTCTCGATCACGTGGTCGGGCGCTTGACAGACCACGTAGCCTCGCTCGTCGAAGCCCTTGCGACCGGCGCGGCCCGCGATCTGGCGGAAATCGCGAACCCGCAGCAGCGCGACCCGCTCACCGTCGAACTTGCACAGCTGTGTGAAGAGCACGCTCCGAATCGGAACGTTCACGCCGACGCCGAGCGTGTCGGTTCCGCAGATCACCTTGAGCAGGCCCTGCTGGGCCAGCCGCTCCACCAGCAGGCGATAGCGCGGCAGCAGTCCCGCGTGGTGGACGCCGATGCCGGCGCGCAGGAAGCGCTTCAAGTCCTTGCCATATTCCGTGTCGAAGCGGAAGTTGCCGACGGCTTCCGCGATGGCCTTGCGCTCTTCCTTGTTCACCAGGTTGGCGCTGGTGAGGCTCTGGGCCCGCTCTCCGCACTCTCGTTGGGTGAAGTTCACGACGTAGATGGGCGCACGATCGCGACGTACGAGTTCTTCCAGCGTCTCGTGGAACGGTGTTTCACGGTACTCGAACTCGAGCGGAACCGGGCGGTCGTCATTCCAGACATGACTCACCTCGCGACCCGTGCGCTGCTGGAGATGGGCTTCGATCACGGCCGTGTTGCCGAGCGTCGCCGACATCAGCAAGAACTGGGTGCGCTCGAGGATGAGCAGTGGCACCTGCCAGGCGACGCCGCGGTCGCGATCGTCGTAATAGTGGAATTCGTCCATCACGACGTACGGAATGTCGAGCTCCGATCCGTGACGCAGAGCCATGTTCGACAACACCTCGGCGGTGCAGCAGATCACGGGCGCATCCGGATTGATGCTGGCGTCGCCCGTCAACATGCCCACGTTCTCGGCACCCAGGTTCTCGCAGAGCTCGAAGAACTTCTCGTTGGTCAGGGCCTTGATCGGCGACGTATAGAAGGATCGCTTGCCCTCGCAGAGCCCCTTCCAGTGCAGCGCGAGCGCCACCAGCGACTTGCCCGAGCCGGTCGGTGTCGCGAGCACCACGTGGTGGCCACTCATCAGCTCGAGCAGGGCCTCTTCCTGGTGGGCGTACGGCTCGATGCCCGTATCGGCGACCCAAGCGAGGAAGCGGTCGAGGATCTCATCGGCGTCGAGGAGCCTACCCTCGGGCAGACGGCTCGCGAGTCTGGGCCTCGGGTCGGCGGGCAGGTCGGCGGGAGGATCGGCGGACACGCGCGAACGGTAGCGGCCAGCCTGAGAGTGGCTAGTGGTTCACCGAAGCGGCGCGACGGACGTCGCGCGGCCCCTGAAGCGTTCATCCCTGGCGGGGACTCGAAGCCGGGGCAGATCCGACCGGAAATGATTCGGGGGAGAGACCCCGCCGAATCTGCCACAGCCCCGACCGCCGAGAAGAAGCATTCCAATTCAACACAACTTCGGCGCAACAAGGCTTCGAATCTTTCCTCGAGAAGACGGGGAAGACTCTCTGCCCCTGGACGCTCGTGCTTCAGCTCAGCGTTCAACGCACTTCGCCTCATCACGACGGGTCCGTGCCGGGTCGCATCGCAAGCCGCGTGCGACTCGCGCGGGTGTCCGGGACTTCCAGCAGTTGCGCGCCCGGTTACCGTGGAGCTGCCGGTCGCGCGACCGCGAAGCGGGATGGGCCACCCCACCCAAGGGTCGGGATTCTCCCTTCGTGAAGGATCTTACGGGCTCAGGCGCGGCGGATCACCACCACCCGTCCCACCAGCTCGGACGGGGGCGTCTCGCGCGGCTCTTCCAGCTCGATCCGGGCCCCGACACCCTGAACCACGCGCAGCCCCTTCGCCGTGCGAACGAATCCCTTCACCCGCAGCGCACCCAATGCTTCGAGCTGCGCGAGCAGTCGGTCTTCTTCGATGCCGTCCTCGATCGCAACGTCCTCAGCTTTGTAACGCTCGTGATGGTGCTCTTGGGAAGTCTCTTGGGCGGCCTCGCGACGCCGGGTCCGTTCTCCCGCAGGATCCGGAGGAAAGAGCAGCGACAGGTCGATGTCGGCGTGGACGGCGCGCAGGATCGGCGCCTCGGGCTCGAACTCGCGCAGCTTCGCCTCGATGGCGGGTAGCGCCGCTTGCGGCACCCGGTCGATCTGGTTCAGCACCAGCAAGTCGGCGGAAGACACCTGCTGTTCGAACACGCCTTCGAGTTCGCGACGGTCGTGAACCTGCTCGGCGTTCACGACGACCACGGCGGCGTCGTCGGCAATCCACCCCACGATCGGCTCCCGCCAGAAATTGAGCTGTGTGTCGTAGGGCAGCGCCACGCCCGAAGTCTCGATCACCACCCGGTCGGGGTCGGCGCGTTCGCGCAGCATTTCGAGCGTTTCGACCAATTGATCCGAGAGCCGACAACACACGCAGCCGCCGCGCAGCTCGACATAATCGTCACGCATGTTTCCCAGAAGCGCCTGGTCGATACCGAGCTCGCCGAACTCGTTCGAAATGAGCGCCACCCGGATCCCGTGCGCCTGCGCGTCTTCGAGGATGCGCCGGACGAGCGTGGTCTTGCCCGAGCCGAGAAAGCCCGAGACGACGAGTGCAGGTACCTGGCGCATCACTTGTATTGGGGATCCATCCGGAAGAACCAGAGGTTCGAGTCGTCGCCGTCCTCGGCCCAGCTCCTTCCGTACTTCTTGTACATCTGCCCATCCAGAGTTGCGATCAGCGCCGGGTTGATGATCCGCCGGGCGGTACGCCTGTAAAGCTTGCCCTTGATCCGGAGCACGACGGAGTCGTCGATCAGGAGGTCATGGGGCCAGCTCTGGAAGCGCGGAAACATGCAGGGAATGAACACGGCGCCACGGTAGTAGAGAATCCAGGTGCGGCGCGCCAGCAGCGGGTCGTTGGTCTGGAGTTCGATGGTCGACACGCGCCGGACGAAGCTCCAATCGGTGATCTCGCCCTCGACGATCTCGCCGCGGCGAAGCGCGCCACCGGGGAACGGCCCGATCGGGCCGTCAGCGAACCGTGCGAACAGGGCAATCACCACGCTCATTCCGAGGGCGATCAGCAGTCCACGAATCAGCCAAGTGAGCAGCCGGTTGATCATGCCACCCTCCCCAAGAAGATCGGATACCGGCGGATTCTACGTCAGCTCGCTCCGCAGCTCCGCGTACACTCCGAAGTGATCGCTCGGCCAGACGCCGCTGCGCTCCTCGTCACAGACCACCCGACCCCGGAGAATCTGCCCCAATCCGCCTCGCTTGGGCAGCCCCACGAACACGTAATCGATACGTCGGTCGGGCTCGAGTTCGCCCCGGGCGTTGGGATTGCGATTGGCCCACGTAAAGCCCCGGTCGACCGGGTCAGCCTCTCGAGCCCAGGCGTCGAGAAAGCAGACGCTCGAGCCGTTCAGGGACTGGTGGCCCGTTACGTAGCGGATCTCGGCGGATTCCGGCTCGGCGTTGAAGTCGCCGGCCAGGATCGGCGGAAAGCCCTGCTCGGGTGCGCGCCGCAGGGCCAGCTCGCAGACCGCCTGAACCTGCTGCTCACGCACTGCGCCGTGGTGGAGACGCCAGTTGAGGTGGGTCACTGTGAAGCCGACCGGCCCGAAGGGGGCATCGACCGTGACTGAAAGCGCGGCGCGGCGCTCGCCGTCGGGTGAGCTGGGAAGGACACACGCCTCGCGGCTCGTGATCGGCCAGCGGCTGGCGACCGCATTGCCGACATCGCCGGCCTCGTGCTCGCCACCCTTCTTCCAGAAGTCTGAAGCCTTCACGTAGTCGACGTGCATGCCCCGCCCATCGAGAAGCTCCTCGACCTGGTCGAAGCGCGGAACCCGCAGCGCTTCCTGGAAGCCGATCAGGTCCGGGTCGAGCCGGTCGAGCCATTCGCGCACGAGCTTGGCTCGCGCAGGCCAGTCGCCCGCATCGTGCCAGAGGTTCAAGCTGAGGATTTTCAGTGCCACGCTGTCACGCCCCTCATGCCAGCAGGCCGCGGGTCTCCTCCAGCAGAGCCGCGTTGCCGGGATCCGAGACGTAGAACGACCAGATCCCGACCCGCGTCTGGACCAGCAGGCCCGCGTCCTTCAGGACCTTCAGATGATGGGAGATGGTGGGCTGGGCCAGCTCGAAGTGGTCGACGATGTCGCAGACGCAAGTGGGGCCCGTCTGGGCCTTGACCAGCCTCAGGATCTCGAGTCGGGTCGGGTCGGCCAAGGCTTTGAAAGCCCCGAGCAGGCGCTGCTGGCGGGGGCCGCGCAGGGGCTGGATCGGCTGAAGCGGGCAGCAGCCCTCGGGACGGGCTCTCGTAGCGGTTGTTTCGGCGCGCACGGGAATATATTGACAGATATCGATTCGATGTCTAGAATCCATCGAAGTTGATCAATGTGTTTGAGATGCGCCCCGACCCGCCCGGTCGAATCGCGCCCGGTCGAATCGAATCGGGAAGGAAGACCCGTCATGCGACTCCAACTCGCCCTCAACGTCGACGACCTGGAGAAGGCCATCGACTTCTACTCGAAGCTCTTCGATACCTCCGTCAACAAGCGCAAGCCCGGCTATGCCAACTTCACGCTGGAGAGCCCACCGCTCAAGCTGGTGCTCTTCGAGAACCCGGGCGCAAGCGAACGGCTCAACCACCTGGGCGTCGAGGTCTTCGAGGCCGAAGACGTCTCACGGGCCACCGAACGCCTCAAGGCCGCGGGCCTGGCCGAGCAGGTCGAAGACGCGAGCACCTGCTGCTACGCGACCCAGGACAAGGTCTGGTCGAGCGACCCGCAGGGCTTGCGCTGGGAGTGGTACCGCGTCCTCGAAGACTCGGAGACCTTTGGAAAGCCGTCGGAAATCCCCGAGTCGAAGCAGCAGGGCCCCGCACCGACGGGCGGCTGTTGCGCCTAGCCGGGGCCAACCGGGACGCGGTTGGGTGCTTGCCCAGCTTCGAGTGACGACGCCCGCCCCTAGAAACAGCAAACTCCAAACAACGTCCCCTGAAACTACGACGCCAGCCCGGACATGAGCTCGAGCGACGCCTCGAGTTCCGCCGGTTCGACGCCCGGAATCGGCGAGCGCGCGATCAGGTGGGTCATGCCGAAACGTTCGCGGTAGCGCGCGATG
>SMWR01000096.1 GCA_004356735.1 Deltaproteobacteria bacterium | reverse complement strand
CGAACCCGAACGTTTTACCGACCGCACCGCGACCAGCGCAGAGGCATTGGCTGGCGAGGTCGAGCGGATCCGCCGGCAGGGTTTTGCCGAGAACCGCGAGGAGTGGATCCCGGGTCTCGCCGTGGTGGCTGCGCCGGTGCGGGTTGGCGGTCGCCTGGTCGGCGCCTTGGCCGTGGCAGCGCCCGTCCAGCGTCTCGATGCCCTGGGCCGGGAGTGGGTCGGAGAGCAGGCGATGGCGGCGGCCGCTCGGGTGGCCGCACGCCTTGAAGGGAGCGAGACATGACTGCGAAGGCCTGGATCGACGGAGTCATCGTCGACGCAAGCGAGGCGCGAATTCCGATCACGGATCATGGGCTCCTGTACGGCGACGGGATCTTCGAGGGCATTCGCGTCTTCGGCGGTCGGGTTTTCCGGCTCGACGACCACATGGCGCGCTTCCGGACCGGACTTTCCCATATCGCGCTCGATCTTCCCGGCGGCATCGAGTCTGCCCGCCGTGTCGTGCTGGAAACGGTGCGCGCCCACGCAACCCAAGAGGCGTATGTGCGCTTGATCGCGACCCGGGGCGAGGGCGCCCTCGGCGTCGACCCCACCAGCTGTTCGCATCCGCGCCTTCTCTGTCTGGTCGACCAGATCGAGCTTTATCCCGAGGAAAAGCTGGCGGCGGGTCTGTCCATGCTGACCTCGAGCCTGCGCCGGCCGCCGGCCGATGTGCTCGATCCGCGCGTGAAAAGCCTCAACTACTTGAACAACGTGCTGGCCAAGCTCGAAGCCAAGCAGCGCGGTGCCGACGAGGCGCTGCTGCTGAATCAGGCCGGCAGGGTGGCCGAGGCCGCCGTCGCCAACGTCTTCATCGTCCGCGACGGCGAGCTGCTGACACCGCCGACGAGCGATGGCGCGCTCGAGGGGATCGTCCGCATGACAGTGCTCGAGCTGGCCGGCAGCCTGGGAATCCCGGCGCGCGAGAAGACACTCGGCCGCTTCGACTTCCTGGCTGCCGACGAGGCTTTTCTCACCGGTAGCGGTGCCGGGATCGTCCCGGTCACGTCCCTCGACCAACGCAGGATCGGCCAGGGCCAGCCCGGCCCGATCTACGCAAAGCTGCGCGCGGCCTTTCTCGACGCCGCCCCCGGGATGGGCGTGCCCGCCTTCGACTAAAAGCCAGCAACCCGGCAGCCGCAACCCGGCGTTCGTGGCCCCCGACCGCGGACGCCGCCCCGAGCACCCGACCCGGCGCGACCCGGCGCGACCCGGCTGGCCGTGTCGAGCGAAGGCCGTGTGGGGACAAATCCCGTCCCCGCTCTGAGCTAGGGTTGCGGGATGCGCTGGTCCCAGGCCTTCATTCCCACACTTCGAGATGATCCCGCCGACGCCGAAGCGGTGAGCCACAAGCTGCTGGTGCGTGCCGGCATGATCCGTCAGCTCACGGCTGGCGTCTACGCGCTGCTGCCGTTGGCCGATCGCGTCTGCCGCAAGATCGAGGCGATCATGCGCCGCGAGATGGAGGCCATCGGAGCCCAGGAGTTCAGTCTGCCCGCGCTCCATCCCGCCGAGATCTGGAAGCGCTCGGGACGTTGGGACTCCGTCGGCGACGAGATGTTCCGATTCAAGGATCGCAAGGGCGCCGAGGTGGCGCTGGGCATGACCCACGAGGAGATCTTCACCTGGCTGGCTGGCGAGATGCGCAGCTACAAGGAGCTGCCCCAGATCTGGTTCCAGTTCCAGACGAAGTTCCGGGACGAGGCGCGTCCCAAGTCGGGCCTGTTGCGGGTGCGCGAGTTCAGCATGAAGGATTCGTACTCCCTCGACCTCGACACGGATGGACTCGACTTCGCGTTCCAGAGGCACTTCGAGGCCTATCGCAAGATCTTCGGACTCCTCGGACTCGAGACCCTGGCCGTCGAGGCCTCTTCGGGCGCGATGGGCGGTAGCGAGTCGGTGGAGTTCATGGTTCCGAGCGATGCTGGCGAAGACTGGGTCGCGTCGTGCAACGCGTGCGGCTACGCCGCCAACTTCGAGAAGGCGACCTCGCGGCTCGAGGCGACTCCAGACGAAGCCGGGCCGGCCGAGCCCGAGAAATTCGCGACGCCGGGTCTGCGCAGCATCGAAGACCTGGCGAATTTCGACGGCGGCGCACCCGCCGAACGGCAGATCAAGACCCTCGTCTACACGCTGGGCGATGAGGTCATTCTGGTACTGATGCGGGGCGACCACGCCCTCGTCGAGCAGAAGCTGCTGGACGGGCTGGGCGCGAGCGAGCTGCGTCCTTCCGACGACAAGGAGATCCAGCGCGCTCTCGGTGCTGCGCCGGGCAGTCTTGGCGCTGTCGGCGTCACCAAGCTTCGTGTCGTTGCGGACGAAGTGTTGCGCGGTCGCAAGAACATGTTGACGGGCGCCAACGAGGACGACTTCCACCTGCGTGGTGTCGATGTCGAACGCGACATCGAGGTGGACCAGTGGCTCGACTTGCGCGAGGTGAATGAAGGCGAACCTTGTCCCATGTGCGAGGCTCCGCTGGCCGTCGCGAAGACGATCGAGGTCGGGCACATCTTCAAGCTCGGCACCCGCTACACCGAGGCGCTGGGCGCCAGCGTTCTCGATGAGAACGGCAAGAAGGTGCCGATCGTGATGGGCTCGTACGGGATCGGCATCCAGCGCGCCATGGCCTCGGTGGTCGAGCGCTGGCACGACGACGCGGGCATCATTTGGCCGCTCTCGGTGGCGCCCTTCGAGGTCGTGATCACCCAGCTGAACGCCAAGGACGCCGAGACCATCGACGCCGCTGGAGCGCTCTACGACGCGCTCCAGGCCGAGGGGATCGAGGTCCTGTTCGATGACCGGAACGAGCGGCCCGGAGTCAAGTTCAAAGACGCCGACCTGATCGGCATTCCCTATCGGATCAACGTCGGTCCCAAGCATCTCAAGGAGGGAAAGGTCGAGGTGGTGCGGCGCAAGACCGGCAAGGCGCGTCTGGTCGACCTGCAGAAGGCGGCCAAGGCGGTGGCCGAGTCGATCTTCGAGGAGCGCAGCTTCTCGTCGCAGATCTGAAGTGGCCGGCGGCCGCCCTCTGGTCCATCTGATCGACGGCGCGATCTACGTCTTTCGCGCCTACTACACCCTACCCTCGATGCAGGCGCCCGACGGTACGCCGACCGGGGCCGCCTATGGCTATGCCAATACGCTGATCAAGTACGTGGCCGACGTCGATCCCAGCCACCTGGCCGTGGGCTGGGACGACTCGATGGAGAGCTTTCGCAACGAGATCTTTCCCGAGTACAAAGCCCAGCGCGGCGAGATGCCCGACGATCTCGAGCCCCAGTGGGAGATCTGCGAGCAAGTGACCCGAGCGCTGGGTGTATTGCTGATCGGCAAGCCCCACTACGAGGCGGACGACGTGATCGCCACCCTGTCGACCGACGCGGTCCGGCGTGGCGCCGAGGTCCGGATCATCACCACCGACAAAGATCTATCCCAGCTGGTTCGCGAAGATGGCCGGGTCGCACTCTATGATCTCGCCAAGGACAAACATTTCGACGCCGACGGCGTGCGCGACAAGTTCGGTGTGGACCCCGCCCAGATTCCCGATTACCTGGGCCTGGTCGGCGACACGGTCGACAACCTGCCGGGCGTGCCCGGCGTCGGACCCAAGGGCGCGGCGGCCGCGCTCCAGGCCTTCGGCCGGATCGAGGACATCCCGGCCGACCCGGAGAAGTGGGCGGGCGTGAAGGTTCGCGGCGCAAAAAGACTGGCCGAGTTGATCGGCGAACACCGCCAGCGCGCACTCGAAACCCGGCAGCTGGCGACGGTCGTGCGCAGTGTTCCGGGCGTGAAGGGCGAGTTGCGGAGCCTGCGCTACCGGGGCGCCGACCGCGACGCCGTTCAAACGCTGTTCGAAAGACTTGGCTGGGGCCGGATTGCCTCACGTATCACTCGCTGGGCCAGCTGAGGGACCCGATCCAAGCGCTTGCTCGAGGCCAGGGTCGACGGCCGAAGTCTGGCGGCGCAGCCGCAATTCCCCGCTGCAAGTGCTCGGATTGCGGGTAGACTGCCGGGCGACCACATCGAGGGAGGTTCGAAATGGCGGATAGTGTCGGTGTCCAGATAATCGAGTTCGTCCTTCGCTGGATTCACTTCCTGTCGGGGATCACCTGGATCGGGATCCTCTACTACTTCAATTTCCTCCAGACGCCGTTCTTCGGCACCGAACTTGGCGGCAGCGCCAAGTCGGCCATGACGCGCGAGCTGGTTCCGAAGGCGCTCTGGTGGTTCCGATGGGGCGCGATGTTCACCTTCGGGTCCGGTGTGCTGATACTCCTGATGAAGCTGGGCGCTGGCAATTCGCTCGACTCGGCCTATATGACGCGCATCCTGACCGGCGCGCTGATGGGCACGCTGATGTGGGCCAACGTCTGGTTCGTGATCTGGCCCGCCCAGCAGATCGTGATCGCCAATGCGGAGACGGTGGCGGGCGGCGGCGAGGCGAATCCCGCTGCGGTCGGCGCGGGGGGCAAGGCCGGCATGGCTTCGCGCACCAACACACTCTTCTCGATTCCCATGCTGCTCTTCATGGCGGCGGGTAGCCACCTGACGGTGCTGGCGCGCGACGCCGATCCGCCGGCCGACGTTTCCGTGCTCCCGTATTGGATCGCAGCCTTCGTCGTGATCGGGCTGGTCGAGATCAACGGCCTGATTGGACCCGGCGCCTCGAGCCAGAAGCTGTTGACGACCGTGTCGGGGACGATTCACGCAGGTCTCGGGTTGACGGCGGTGTTGGTGCTGGCCCAGATCTTTCTCATCTGAGCCCCAGACCCGCAGGGTCCGCGCCCGCCGGTGTCTGCGCCGGGCCTTCAGCTGCCTTCCGACTCCTGGAGGAAGGCGGCAAGGTCTCCGGAGTACGCTTCGAGATACGCGAAGTTCGGCATCAGCTTGCTGGCGCGTTTCGGCGTGTAGCCCGGCGGGTAGCTGCTCTTTACCAGCTTGAGGCGCAGCAGCTGCTGCGAAGAGCCCGCGATGGCCGGGCCGATGTTGCCGTCCTGGCTCGGATCAGCCGCGTGGCAGGTGATGCAGACGCTGCGATAGATCGCCTCGCCCCGGCTGGCCGCGGTCTCGGTCTCTACTTCTCCGCTCGAGCAGTTGGCGGAGGTGAGGCACAAGATCGCAGCGACCCCCAGCCAGCGTCGGCGTTTCCAGATCAAGCGTGGTCTCCGTCGTCCAGCTTCCATGGTCCAGGTCGGGGCTGTACAGGGTAGCGTGAGCACGGGTAATGTCGTTCTCATGTCCAGCGCCTGGCTCACCCGCGCCAACGCCCTCACGCTGCTCCGGCTGCTGGCGACGCCCTTGCTGGTGTGCGCGATCGTCCAGGACCGAGCCTGGATCGCGACGACCGTCTACTTCGGAGCCGTTCTCAGCGATTTTCTCGACGGCTGGGTGGCCCGGCGCTACGCAGAGGCCTCGCCGCTGGGCGGTCTGGTCGATCACGGCGTCGACGCGACCTTCGTCGTGTGTGGGACCGCTGCGCTGGCCACTCTCGACGTCGTTCCCGTCGTGTTGCCGTGTCTGATCGCGTTGGCCTTCATCCAGTACGCGCTGGATTCGCGCCTCGGGGCAAGCCATGGCGATGGGCTGCGTGCCAGCTGGCTCGGACGCTGGAACGGCATCAGTTACTACGTGATCGTGGCGGTTCCGATCGTGCGCGATGCGCTCGCTCTGGGTTGGCCCAGCGACGCAACGGTGATGGCGCTCGGCTGGGTCCTCGTCGTGTCGACGCTGGTCTCGGTGGCCGACCGGCTCAGGCGCTCTGCTGCTTCGAGAAGAGCTCCCGGTTCGCCCGCCTGAGGAAGACGAGCCCGATCGCCGCATTGAAGAAGATGAAGAAATTGTGCTGGACCAGTCCAAAGGCCGTGGCCTGTGCCGGGTTCTCCGGATACAAGAATGACCACAGGGTGATGGCCGCGGCGCGCATGGGGGTCGGGATCGCGGCGCCGAAAAAGATCAGCGGCAGGTAGGCCAGCAGCTCGAGGAAGCTGGCCTCGAGCCCGAAGAGTCGCAGCGCCAGGGTGTAGACCACGACGGCGGACAGCAGCGCGGGCGAGCGCAGCAGCACGATCACGCCGTAGTGCCACCAGCGGGCCTGGCTGAAGGCATGGAGCAGGTGGCGCTTGCGCAGCTGGCTTGCCGGCGCGATCACTCCCCGGAAATAGAGCAGCCACACCGCGAAGAATGCGACCGCCCCCGCCCCGACCCAGCGAATCATGCCGAAGTCGGGCGGCAGTGTTTCGCCTTGCAGCGCGTAACCGACCAGCGCCCACATGAGCAGGTAGTAGAACTCACAGAACATGATGAAGAGCATGCTCGAGCCCACCTGCCAGCCCGGGACGCCGTCGCGCCGATTCAGGTAGACGGCCATCACGCCCTTGCCGACCTGCTCGTTGAGGATCGAGATGATGTAGGCGCTGCCGCGGATCGGCAGGATGTCACGGTACGAAATGCGCGCGTTGAACCAGTTGATGATGCGCCACACCACGACCGAATCGATCAGGAAGAAGAAGATCGAGTACGGCACCATCAGGGCCAGCCAGCGGGTCCAGCTCACGTCGGCGAAGACGTTTGCGAGATAGGGAACGGCGCTCGAGCCGTCGCGCGCGGCCTG
>SMWR01000095.1 GCA_004356735.1 Deltaproteobacteria bacterium | reverse complement strand
GGTCGTAGCGATCCTCTCGCTTCCACAGATAGAGCCCGCTGCCCAGGGCCGTCACGAAGAAGCCCGCGTAGGACGCGAAGGCGCACGGCACATGGACGTAGAGGATCTTCTGGATCACCCCCTGCATGGCATCGAGGGGCGACTGGATCACGAGCCAGCCGCTCGCAACCAGCATCAGGGCCAGCACGGCGCCGCTCCATCGAAGCATGCTAATTCCTCCCGTGGGCGCCGTCCGCGATCAATCGTCGAGGATGAAATCGAAGCTCAGGAACGAGACTATCAGATAGGTCGCGTCGCTCACGATCAACAGCTGGATTGCCTCGGAGGGTACTGGCTCGCCTGCGAGCAGGGCCGTGGTGGCGCGCACTGCCGCCGACAGCAGGGGCCAGAGGACCGGCAACAGCAGCAGCGGCAGCATCACCTCCCGGAAGCGTGTCTGCACCGCGATGGCCGAGAAGAAGGTCCCCACCGTGCACAGGCCGAGCGACCCGAGCACGACGATGCCCGCCAGCGCGGGGGCCACGGGCAGCAGCGAGAGATCGAAGACCAGGGCGAAGACCAGGGCGGTGACGGCCTGGGCGACGCCCAGGATCACCAGGTTGGCCGCGACCTTGCCCAGCAGGATCCAGCCGCGGTCGGTGGGTGCCAGGGCCAGACCCGAGAGCGCGTCGTTCTCCAGCTCCAGCGAGAACGACCGCCCCAGCCCGAACAGCGCCGAAAAAACGTAGGCGATCCACAGCAGGCCGGGTGCCATGGCCTGGGTCTGCGCTGTGGCGCCACCGGGCAACGAGAAGTGGAAGACCATCACGGTCAACAGCGAGAAGAGCAGCATCGCGACGATGCGATCGCGGCTGCGCCACTCGATCAGCAGATCCTTCCAGAAGATGGCGGCCGCGACTCTCACGGCGCGTCCTCCAGGGCGTCGACGTAGGTCCGTTCCAGGCTGTCGGGTTCCAGGGGACCGCGAGATTCGTAAACCGTCCGGCCTTCGGACAACACCACCACGTGTTGCGCGAGCCGGGCGGCGCTCGCCAGGTCGTGGGTGACGAGGATCAGGGTGTGTCCGGATCGGCGCAGTGCATCGAGCCGGCTCTCCAGGCGTCGCGCGGCCCGGCGGTCGAGACCCGTGAAGGGCTCGTCCAGCAGCAGGACGTCCGGATCGTGTACGAGCCCACGCGCGATGGCGACGCGCTGGGCCATGCCGCGCGAGAAGCCCGACACAAGACGTTGGCTGACCTCGCTGAGACCTTCCTCGGACAACAGCTCATCCGCGCGCCCGGGCGGATCGGCCAGGTCGTACAGCCGGCCGGCAAAAATCAGGTTTTCGCGTGCCGAGAGCTCGGGGTAGAGCAGTGACGCGTGTCCGATGTATCCGATGCGGCGGCGCGCCGTGCGCTCGTGGGCCGCATCGCCATCGATGCTGAGAGAGCCCTCGGAGGGGCGCGCCAGTCCGGCGACGATTCGCAGCAGCGTGGACTTGCCGGCTCCGTTGGGGCCCAACAGCGCCAGACACTCGCCCGCATCCAGCGTGAGATCCAGACCGGCCAGTGCTTCCACGTGGCCGAAGCGCTTGAAGAGCCCGCGGGCCTCGATGTGGGCGCGGCTCACGCCTGCTGACCTTCGCCCCCGACGGCCGTCCCGCAGCCGGGACAGAAGCGCGCGCTGTCCGGAAGCTCGGCGTCGCAGGCTGCGCAGCGCGCCGACGCTTGGTGTTGCTCGGTCGCTGGCTCGGGCTTCTGCTGGGCGTTTCGCTCGGCTTCGAGCAGCCCAATCGCACGGCGCCGCAGCTCCGCACGCATCCGGCTGTGGTCCTCGACGGTGAGCTTGCCGGTGTCGAAGTCCTCGTCGACGTCGCGAATCGCCGCATAGACCGACTCGCGTTCGAACGCGAGTTCGTCTTGCCGCGTCTCGGTGCCGACCGAAGTCTTGGCGCGTCGCAGCGGTTCAATCAGCACGAGCAGGGCGACCGCGCCCAGCACCAGCGCGAAGCCCGTGTTGGCGAGACGCGACGTCGGTCGTGGCGCCGGAAGCTGTGAAAAGCGGACCCGGACCGGCTCGTTGGCTTCGATCTCGAAGGCCTCGAGCCGCAGATAGCTGCGATCGTTGCCGCGCGCCGTCGGCAGCCGGTGGAGACGGTCGGTCTCCGCCAGAATGCCCGTGTCTGCCACGTTGATCAGGAGCAGCGGCAGATGCCGCGGGAAGCGTCGCTCGAAGACCACACCGTCCTCGCCGACGGGAATCCGGTAGCCAATGGCGAGGGTCGTGTTGCCGGCCGGGATCGGGCCGCGCAGGGCCAGCGCGCCCGAGGGATCGTGGCCGAGACCCATGGCGAGGCCGATCCGGTCAAAGCGAAGGCCGCTGGCGCCGGCGGGCAGATGGATGCAGAGCAGGGGGGCGCCGTGGGTCGCGACCAGGGGCTCGCTGCCCTCGACCTGCAGCACGAGTTGCTCGTCAACTTCGAGAGCCGCGTCGTCCATCTCGACGAGGATCTGGCTTCGCACCAGCAGGATCGGGGCAGGTGCCCGGATCGGGAGGTCGACGTGGAATTCGAGGGACTCACCGGCTTGGATGTCGAGGGCCTCCAGCGTCCGGTAGATCCGACCCTCGATCTGCAGGGGTTCGCCCGCTTGGAGGCGTCGCCCGCTGATCCGGGGGCCGCCGTCAGCCGCGATTACCGCGACGCGCGCGACCTGCGTGGGGAAGTCCCGCGAAAACGAGATCGCGTCGCCTTCGACGGCGAGTCCGTAGCTGAACTCGAACTCCTGGCTGCCAGGATAGACAGGCCCCCAGAAGCGCAGCTCGTTGCCCTCCTGCTCCAGTCCTTCGGGCAGGAGCCCCGTGCGCGGTGTCAGGCCCGACGCGCCGGCGGGCAGGGTGGCTCGCAGCAGCGGGGGCTCGCTGCCACGCTGGTCTTCGGGGATGTAGATCACCTGCTGTCCGTCGTTCAGGAGTTGATGGGATTCGCGGAGCTGGATTCCCTCGCAACTCCGGTCGATGCGCAGGGTCACCTCACCGATGCGGAGGTTCGAGGCGTCGCTGGAGGAGGCAGTCACCTCGATGTCGATCTCGAGCGTGGTCGCGCCGGGCTTGAAGCGGCCGCGCGAGCCAAACGGGACGCCAGCGGATCGGGCGCCAACCAGATAGGCCGTCGTTGGGTTCGGGTCGACGCCCTTGAAAAGGAAGCGGCCCTCCGCGTCCGTCGTCGCGTAGGCGAGGCCCGGCTCGGCCTCGGTAGGCAGCGCGTAGAGCACGATGTCGATACCGGCTTCGCTGGCTCCGATCACGCGCCCCGAGATGGCTCCGTTGCCCGGGGGCACCCCCGCCCGTTCCGCCGCCGTCTGGCTGCCGGGCTGGGCGCCGGCCGCGGTTGCGAGCGCGCAGAGCACGATCGCGACCCATGCCGCGGCGGTTTTCATGTGGCGTCCGGGTGACTCACTGTGCTCGGATGCGGCCACATCACAATGGCCGTTCCCACCACGAAGACTACGATGCCGATCCAGATCCAGTTGACCAGCGGGTTGTAGTAGAGCTTGAGGGTGGCCGAGCCGTCGCGCTCGAGGGCGGTGAGAATCACGTAGAAGTCCTCCGTCAGGGTCGAGTAGATCGACGGAATCGAAGCGGGCTGATCCTGGAGCCAGTACATGCGCTTCTCGGGCGTCATCACGGCCACCGGAGCGTCGTTCCGGTAGAGAGCGAGCCGGACCTTGGCGCCACCGAAGTGCTGGGCCGGGAGCGCGTCGGCGGTCAGGTAGCGCAGCCGATATTCGGCCAGCTCGATCTCGCTGCCGGGCTTCACGTTTTCGAGCCGCTCCTGGTTCAGGATCGAACCGGCGAAGCCGATCATCGCGCAGACCACACCCAGGTGAACCACGTAGCCGCCGTAGCGCTGCTGATGCTTTCGCAGCAGGGTTCCCAAGGCCTGGAAGGGATTCTCGTCTCCCTTGCGGACCCGGGCGCGAATCGCCCGCCAGTACTCTTGGAAGATGGTCGTGATCACGAAGGCCGAGAGCCCCCAGGTCAGCAGCCCATAGACCTCACCGATATCGATGCTGCCAAGCCGCTCACGCACCCACAGCCAGCTGCCAATGCCGACGACCAGGCCCATCGCCACGGGCGCCGTGAACTGCCGCCGCAGCATCGTGCGCGAGGCGCGTCGCCAGGCGATCAGGGGGCCTATGCCGGTGAGGAAGAGCAGGAAGAGCGCCAGGGGCGGAATGATCAGGTTGAAGAACGAGGGCCCCACGGCAATGCGCTGGTCGGTCAGGGCCTCGGTGAAGACGGGGAAGAGCGTGCCGCACATGATGGCCAACAGGATCGCGATGAAGACCCAGTTGTTGAGCAGGAAGCTGGCTTCCCTCGACAGCATCGACTCGATCCGGTTGGGGCTCTTCAGCTTGCCCCTCCGCATCACGAGTGCCGCGACGAAAATGAACAGGGTGAGGAGGACGTAGCTCAGGAAGACCGTCTGGAAGACCGGGGTCTGTGCGAATGCGTGCACCGACTGGACGATCCCGCTCCGCGTCAGGAACGTGCCGAACAGGCAGACCGTGTAGGTCAGGCCGATCAGCAGCAGGTTCCAGGTGCGCAGCATGCCGCGCTTCTCCTGGATCATGACCGAGTGGAGATAGGCCGTGGCCGGCAGCCAGGGCATGAACGAGGCGTTCTCGACCGGGTCCCACGCCCAGTAGCCGCCCCAGCCCAGGACTTCGTAGGCCCAGCGTCCCCCCAGCACGATTCCCACCGACAGGAAGAGCCACGGGATCAGCGTCCAGCGACGGGTGACCCGGAACCACTGGCTGCCCAGCTCGCCGGTGACCAGGGCCGCGAACGCGAACGCGAAGGGGATGACGAATCCCACCAGTCCCAGGTAGAGCATGATCGGGTGGATCAGCATCACCGGATGTTGCAGCAGGGGATTGAGCCCAGTGCCGTCGGAAAGCACGTGCGAGGGCGGCAGCTTTTCAAAAGGTTCGGTCACGAACGTCAGCAGGACGAGGAAGAAGGTGGCATTGGCCAGCAGGACCACGGTGACCCAGGGCATCAGCGTTCGGTTGTGCCGTCCCTGGAAGGCGACGCAGGCGCACGCGTAGATCATCATGATGAAGAGCCACAGCAGGAGTGACCCCGCCTGGCCTCCCCAAACCGCGGCGAGTCGATAGGGAAGCGCCATGTCGCGTGAGGAGTTGTTTGCCACGTATCGCAGCTCGAAGTCACAGTTCGCGAATGCCACCGCCAGCGACACCATCGCGATCGCGACGAACAGGCCGACGATCCAGATGGCGCGCTCCGCCACCTGGGTCCAATCGTCACGTCGTTTCACGCCCGCGAAGGCGCCGGCCACGATTCCGAGCAGCGCGACGGGCAATGCGAAGCGAAGCGCAAGGGCTCCGAGGTCCGACATGGTGGGATCATCCTAGAGAGACGCGGCTTTGGTGGTGTCCGCGGCCTCGAACTTGGACGGACACTTGGCCATCACCTTGTCGGCGTGGTAGACGCCGTCGGGTCCTGCGCTCAGCAGCACTCCTTCGAGCACCACTTCGGCGCCGTCCTTGAAAAGGTCGGGAGTATCCAGACTGCCGTAGCTGACCTTCAGGGTCTGGCCCACCGGGGCACCGGCGTGAGGCGGATCGTTCTGGACACGGAACTCGACCTGCATGGCCTGCAGGTCGCGTTCGATGCTGCCCTTGACCACGTATCCGTGGACGCGCGTCGCACGCCCGATCTGATCCACCGCCGACGCTTGAAAGGACGACAGATCCTGGAAGTAGGCAAACGAAACCGTGCCGCCGGAATTCGTCACGAGAATCCAGCCGAGCAGCAGCGCGATCACGCTGGCGCCGACTGCAATCTGGGTTCCTTTGGACATCGCGCGGGCGAAGGTATCAGCGGGCCCGCTGGACGTCAAACGGCACTGAGACGGAAAACCTACGAAATTCAGGGACTTGCAGGCCAATCCCGCTTGACACACCGGTCCTGCCCCGGATACTCGGGACGCCCATGACGACCCACTTCGCCGCGCGCATGGATGCGATCCAGCCGTTCTTGGCCATGGAAGTCATGGAGCGGGCCTTCGCCATGGAGCGGGACGGTGCGAGCGTGATCCATCTCGAGATCGGCGAGCCCGACTTTCCGCCGCCTCCGGCCGCGGTCGCCGCCTGCAGTCGGGCGCTCTTCGCCGGCGAGACCCGCTACACCGACAGTCGCGGTCTGGTCGAGCTGCGCGAAGCAATCGCGGCCGACACTCGCCGTCGCTTCGGGGTCAGCGTCGATCCCGAGCAGGTGATCGTCACCAGTGGAACCTCGGCTGCCATGTTGCTGGTGTTCTCGCTGCTGGTCGACAGCGGCGACGAGGTGATCATCGGCACTCCCCACTATCCCTGCTATCCGAACTTCGTCCACGAAGTTGGCGGTTGCCCCATCTTGGTTCGAAGCCGGGCCGAAGATGGCTACCGACTCGACCCCGACGCGGTGCGTGCCGCCATCACGCCGCGAACCCGCGCCATTGTCGTGAGTTCGCCCGCCAATCCGACCGGCGCGATCCAGAGCGCCGAGACGATGCGTGCACTGGCCGACCTCGGCATTCCGATCGTCTCCGATGAGATCTATGACGGGCTCGTCTACGACGACGCCCACGTGACGTCGGCGCTCGAGGTGACCGATGAGGCTTTCGTCCTCGACGGATTCTCCAAGCGTTACGCCATGACAGGCTTTCGGCTCGGCTACCTGATTGCGCCGCGGTCGGCGCTGCGTCCGCTCCAGGTGCTCCAGCAGAACCTGTTCATTTCGGCCAATCGCTTCGTTCAGCACGCCGGGGTGGCTGCGCTTCGCGAAGGCGCCGAAACCGTGGCGGCCATGCGCGAGGCCTACTCCCGACGTCGCACGCTGCTGGTCGACGGGCTGCGAAAGCTCGGCTTTGGCGTGCCAGTGCTTCCCCAGGGCGCGTTCTACGTCTTCGCCGACGCCCGCGCCTTTGGGAGCGATTCGCTCTCGCTGGCGTTCGAGCTGCTCGAGCGCGCCCGGGTGGGAACCTGCCCCGGCATCGATTTCGGCGCCGCCGGGGAGGGCTGGCTGCGCTTTTGCAGTGCCGCATCCGAGGCGTCGATCGCCGAGGCCCTGGAACGTCTGGGCGAAGTGCTGCCGGAGCTCCGATGAAGATCCGCAGCGCCGAACCGTACGCGATCGCGGCCGGCCGCGAAGGCTTTCCGGCGCCGGCTGCGCCCGAGGTGGCCTTCCTGGGACGCTCGAACGTCGGGAAATCGAGCCTGATCAACAAGCTGGTGCAGCGCAAGGCGCTGGCCCGCACCAGCGGCACACCCGGCAAGACGCGCCTCGTCCACTGGTATCGGATCGAGCGCGACACCAGAGACGTGCTGTTCGTCGACCTGCCCGGCTACGGCTATGCCAAGGTCGCCAAGGTCGAGCGCGCCAAGTGGCAGGGTCTGGTCGAGAGCTATCTCGAAGCTCGATCGGCCCTCAAGCTGGCGGTCCTGCTCCAGGATCTGCGCCGCGACGTCAGCGACGACGAGCTGCTGCTGATCGACTGGCTCGGCGAGCGCGACATTCCGGTGCTGGTCGCTCTCACCAAGATCGACAAGCTCAAACCCATGCGCCGCGCCGCCCGGGTCAAGCAGCTGAAGCGCCAGCTCGCACTCCCGGCGGCCCGCGTGCTGGCGACCTCTGCCGTGACGAAGCTCGGCGTCGCCGAGCTGTGGCGGGCGATCGACGCCCACATCTGAAGGCGTTCAACGAAACAGGTCGGCTTGCGGGTCGCGCAGCGTGTCGGCGACGCGGCCGTCGCCTTCGAGCTTCTGGCCGCGGATCCAGACCACCGGGATGCCCGCATCCTTGTGCATCAGCAGACCGGCGGCCGCCGCGAGTTGGTCAGCAGTCGCGGTGGTCGTTACTTGGAGCTCGCGGCCCGAGAGGTCCTGGCCGCCGCGATGATCCGTGATGGGCGCCATGCCGGCACAGCCGATGGCGACGTCGACCAGGCCTTCTCGCCAGGGGCGGCCGAAGGTGTCGCTCACGATCACGGCCAGCGGTCCGGCGCCCGCCGAGACCAGGGCGTCGCGCAGCTGCGCTGCCGACGCGTCGCAGTCCTCGGGCAGCAGCACCGCGACGTCTTCGCCCGGTGCGTTCGACAGATCGACGCCAGCGTTGGCGCACACGAAGCCGTGCTGGGTCTCGGAGATCAGAACGCCGTGTCCGCGGCGCACGATGCGCTTGCTCTCCCGCAGAACGACCTCGATGTGCCGCGGGTCCTTGTCGTCTTCCTCGGCGATCCGGCGGGCCTCGTCCGAGGGTTCGACGTCGGCGAGCGCAACGATGCGGCCTTCGGCCTTGGAGACGACCTTCTGGCACACGACGAGGTGGCCGTCCGAGAGCGTCGTGTTGGCGCGTTTGGCGGCGGCCAGGATCAGGGCGGCCAGATCGTCGTTCGCGCCGACCTCCGGAATGCCCGGCAAGGGCAGGATCTCGAGGGTGGGCGGTGTCTTGCTCATGTTCGCTCGGAACGGAGCTCGCGCAGCAGCTCTCTCGTGCGGGGGCCACCGCCTTGTCGCGCCAGGAAGCGGTCGAGGTCTTCCAGCTCGTCAAGGTCGAGGGAGAGCGAGTCGAGTCGAACTTCCAGGAACGGAACGCCGGCCGCTTCGGCCCGCTCGCGGTGACGCTTGGCACTGTTTGCTCCGAAGGCCGAGCCGATCACGCCCGCCGGACTTCGCAGCAAAGCCGCCGTGCCACCGTCGCTCGAAGGCGCCAGGGCGACTCCGATCGCGGGAGCGGAATCGAGCAGGGTATCGATGTCCGAGGTCTCGATGCCAGCCACGTCGCCGAGCACGACGAGAAGGGCGTCGTCGTTGCCGGGTGACAGCTCCCCGGCCGCGGCATCGATGGCCGCATTCAGGCTCGGGTCCTCCCGAAGCAAGGCTTCCGCGCCGGCGTCGCGGGCCGCCCGGGCCACGTTTGTGTCTGGCGTCACGACCGCAACGCGATCGAGACCTTGGGCTCCGAGCAGAGCCTCCAGGACGTCGCTCAACATGGCCACGGTGAGCCGTTCCACGCCACCCCGTCCGAGATAGGGAGAGAGCCGCGACTTGGTCTCTGCCAGCGTCTTGACGGGAACGACGGCGGCCAGCTTCGCCGCTGCGCGATCGCGCTCCGAATCGGCGGCGGACGTCATCGGAGCGTGTCAGCCAGCTCGAGCACGTCACGAGCCAAGCGGGTGGAGGCGTCTAGGTCGCGCATGATGGTGTCGACGACCTTCGCGCGCAGGCCCATGGCATCGAGGTCGGAGGCCTCGGCACGGTCACGCTCGTCGATCACGAAGCCCTGCACGAGATCGCGGTAGAGTCGCGCCACGCCGCGGGCCGAGACTTCGGCTCCGACGCCGCGCAGGAGCGCGTCGGCCGGCCCCTTGACCGCTGCGCCACCCACGATGGGTGAGACGCCCACGGTCGGCGCGGAGCGCTGCTCGATGGCTTCGCGAACACCCGGGATCGCGAGGATCGGTCCGATCGACACGACCGGGTTGCTGGGAGAGAAGATCAACGTCTCCGCTGAACGGATCGCATCGATCACGCCCGGCCCGGGTGTTGCCCTCTGTGCGGGTGCGAGGTCGACCGATGCCACGTTATCGGGCGCACCGTCGCGCACCAGATACTCCTCGAAGTGGGCGCGGCTTCCGTCTTTGAGCTCGACCACCGTGGGGCACGCGTCTTCGGACATCGGCAGGATGAGGCTTGCAACGCCGAG
>SMWR01000094.1 GCA_004356735.1 Deltaproteobacteria bacterium | reverse complement strand
CGAATCGTCACCGCCTTCGTCCCCGAGACGGGCGGCTTCCATGCTGAGATACTGGGGGTTGATGCCAAAGGGCAGTGCCAGCTCGACGTCGCGATCTTCGATCTCGCTGCGCACCTCGAAGCTGAACTCGCCCGCGCGCCAGGAGAACATGGCGATCACGGCGCGCTCGACGTGTTCGCGTCGCAGCGAGTCGAGTCGTTCCGCCGGAATTCCGGTGCGCTCGGCAATGGCTTCGTCGAGGGAGACTCCGCTCTCACGCGAAACCTCGACGGCTTCCTCCACCTGATCGGCCGCTGCGAACCCGCCCGGCACCAGCAGGCCGCGCAGATCCTCGGGCTCACCCTTCACGTAGGCGGCGCGCACCAAGCCGTCACGGAAGACAATGCGGCCGTCTCCTTGGTCGGACCTCAGCAGCAGCAGGCCCGACTTCCGGGAGAGGCTGACGATTTGAAATATGTCCCCGAGACCCAGATCTTCGAGGCTGCCCACCAGACTCATGGCGCTCCCCGGCCGGATGCAGAACCGCCCCTCGGCTCCACATCTCGCCGCACACAAAACATCGGCCGCTCAGGCCGTTACTTGATCAATTGCGCCCCCCAGGGGGGGAATTCGTCTGGCGGGAGAGGAGACGTTGTTGCTCGTTCGATGTTCCTGAAGGACGGAAATCGATCTGAGCCGCGACAGGCGTCAAACTGGAAACATCCTCCCCGGGTCAGGCGGAGACGGCGGCGGCCGCTCCGGGAAGGCGCAGTGCGACCTCTCCGGGAAGTCGCGCCGGGCGCGCCCGGCGCAACAGCTCGGCGGTATAGCTGGCGTCCTCGCCGGCCACCAGCAGACGCAGATGGAGCTCGGCCCCACGACCGAACGAGGCGAGCCCCGCCGCGGCTCCCGTCAGCAGCGCCCGGGCGCGTCGCTCCTGGGCGGCCTTTCCGACGCGATCGTCGGGTAGCGACAGCGCCAGGGTCCGCGCCTGGAGTGCGGCGGCCCGCCCGACGGCATCACAAACCACTTCCTCGAATCGACGGGCGTCGAAGGCCTCGCGCGGTCCCGCGCCCACCACCAGCAGCCAAGGCACGGACAGGCCCCCGGAGGTCGCAACCAGGGCGGCCTCGCCGGGCTCCCCGTGCAGGCGCTGGCCCGTCACCAGCGCCGAGAGACGACCGCAGAGTCTCCAGTCAACGCGCCCCGAGTTTCCCTGGAGTGGACGTTCATCGCAGAAGATCCACACAGCAGCGAGATCCGCATGCGCCCGTTCGATCGAACTCGCCGTGATTTCGAGATGCAGCGCACCACTCACGAGGTTTCTTCCTCTTGTCCGGATCGATGAGCGACCGCATCGAGCACACCGTTCACGAAGGCAGGCGAAGGATCGCCCCCGAAGCGCCGGGCCAGCTTGATCGCCTGGTCGATCACGATCGACACGGGCGTATTCGTGTGGACCAGCTCATAGACGGCAAGCCGAAGCACGTTGCGATCGACCGTGGCCATCCGCGAGATTCGCCAGTTGCGCGCATGGCGCGTAATCACGGCGTCGACAGAGTCCCGCTGTGCCATCACCCCGCACACCAACTCCTTCGCGAATACACGCGCGCCCTCGACAAGATCGAAGTTCGCGGCCACCGATTCGAAGACCTCGTCGGCCGACGTCACATCGCCCTGCTCACACGGCGCGTTCACGCCCGACGCCAGATCGAATGCGTACAACACCTGGAGCGCTAGCTGGCGCGACGCATTCCGGGAGGCGCCGCGACTCACGACGAGCCGTCGTCATCGGGCGGATTGGACAGCCGCGGTGTCAATCGCGCCATCTCGATGGCAGCGAGAGCGGCTTCGGCGCCCTTGTTCCCTTCTTCGCCACCCGCTCGATCGAGGGCCTGTTTCACATCGTCGCAGGTGAGCACTCCGAACGCCACGGGGATCGACGTGTCGCGCATTACTTCACGCACGCCATCGGTCACGCCATCGCACACGAAGTCGAAGTGCGGCGTTCCACCGCGAATCACGACGCCTAGAGTCACGATGGCGTCGTACCGACCGCTCTGGGCGAGGGTTCGCGCGGCCAGGGGAATTTCGAAAGCGCCAGGCACCCAGGCGACGTGGATGTCGTCGTCCGAGACACCGCGGGTTCGCAGCTCCGCCTCACAGCCCTCCAGCAGGCGCGACGAGATGAGCTGGTTGAATCGCCCGACGACCACGGCGACACGCAGACCCTTCGCATCCACCGAGGTCTCCCAGGTCTTCATCGTCGCCTTCCTCGCACCCGGGGTGACGCCGTCGGCCTCCGGTTACCGGCCCTCACCGCGCGGAATCCTTCGGATTCCGCGCGCGGGAGAACATGCCGCGAACCCACACGTCGCGCCCGACTCTTCGGACCCGAACGTCCTCGAGCCGCGGCGCCCGTGCCAGCGAAGAAACCCCCAGCACGCCCAGGGCCGGCAGCGCGTCGCCTCCCAGCAGACACGGCGCGCTGAACCAGTGCAGCTCATCCACGAGGCCGCGCCGCACCAGACCGGCGGCGAGTTCGCCTCCGCCTTCTACGAGCACCTCGGTGACCCCCTCCTTGGCGAGGCGGCGCAGGCCTCGGGCCAGGTCCACGTGTCCACCGCGCAACGGAACTTCGAGCACACGGACCCCCCGATCCTCCAACCTACGACGGCGCCCCGCCGCCGCACCAGGCGAACACAAGACCCAGGACCCGCCGTCACTGCCACGATGAAGCTTGGCCGTGGGCGGTATTGCGAGCTTTGCATCCACCACCACCCGAACCGGTCGATGGACAACGCGGCCGGCTCGCCGCGCCGTGAGCGTCGGATCGTCTGCGAGCGCCGTCGCGCTTCCCACCATCACAGCGTCACTCCTGGCCCGGAGGCGGTGAACCACGGCACGCGCTTCCGGCCCGGTGATCCAACGGGATTGGCCTGCCGCCGTGGCGATGCGTCCATCCAGCGTGCTGGCCAGCTTCAGGGATACGAAGGGTCGTCCCCGTTCACAGACGGAGAGAAAGCCCCGATGTTGCTGGCGGCACTCGTCCTCGAGAATGCCGACTTCGACCCGGAGACCGGCTCGGCGCAGACGCCGCAAGCCGGCACCGGCAACTTGCGCATGAGGATCCCTGTGACCAATCAGGACGAGATTCAATCCGGCGTCGATCACCCGATCGGCGCATGGCGCGGTACGTCCAGTGTGGGAGCACGGCTCGAGAGTGACCGCCAGGCTGGCACCACGAACCGCCCGCGCACCATGGCGGCGGATGGCGCGTTCGATGGCGACGACCTCGGCATGCGCTCCTCCGATCGGGCGTGTACAGCCGCGTCCAAGCACCCGGTCGCCGCGGTAGACGATCGCACCCACAGGGGGATTCGGATGGGTCCGTCCGCTGGCGCGCCGGGCCTGAGAGAGGGCCCGCCGCATGGCGGCCTCGGGCCTCACTGCGACTCACCGCCGCTTTCGATGGATGCGAAGAAGACGGCGTAGTCCTCGGCCGTCTGGAAGTCGCGAAACACCGAGGCGAAGCGGGCCGCCGCCAGGCTGTCCAAGGCTTTCAGCTCATCCATCACGCGTTCGCCCACAAGGCTGCTGGCCACCTCCTTCTCGCCCAACTCCTGGAAGTGACGCTCCACGCGGTCCACCATGCGCTCGAGCGCATCCATGCTCACCGGCCGCTTCTCGCAGGCCTTCCGGACCGCCGTCATCAGCTTGTCCCGCTGAAAATCCTCGCGCCGTTCGTCGCGCTTGAAGATCTTGGGAAGCACGTCATCGACCCGCTCCCGCGTCGTGAAGCGGCGAGTGCATTCAGTGCATTCTCGGCGGCGCCGAATCTCGGTCCCGTCTCGCGCAAGACGTGAATCGATCACGCGGCTCGCCTCGTCGGAACAGTACGGGCAACGCACGGGTCAGTCGGAATCGTCCCAGCGGTCGGGATAGAGTGGGAAGCGCCGACACAGTGTCGCCACCTCAGTCTTGATCGCGTCGAGCTGGCCGATGTCGCTGGGGTGCTCCAAGACACGGGCGATGAAGCCGGCGATCTCCTGCATCTCCGACTCGCACATGCCGCGCGTGGTGACGGCGGGCGTTCCGATCCGGAGGCCCGACGTGACCATGGGCTTTCGGGGATCGAAGGGCACCATGTTCTTGTTGGTCGTGATCCCGGCGCCGTCGAGCGCAAGCTGGGCCGCCTTGCCGGTGGTGTCCCGGTCGACCAGCGAAAGCAGGAAGAGGTGGGTGTCGGTTCCGCCGGATACGATCTTGTGGCCCTTTTCGCCCAGGGCAGCAGCGAGCGTGCGGGCGTTGTCGAGGATCTGCTGGCAGTAAGCCTTGAACGCCGGCGACGCCGCCTCTCGGAAGGCAACCGCCTTGGCGGCGATGACGTGCATCAGCGGACCGCCCTGCCCGCCCGGAAAGACGGCGCTGTTGATCTTCTTGGACCACTCATGGTCACACAGGATCAAGCCGCCCCGGGGACCGCGCAGGGTCTTGTGGGTCGTCGTCGTGACGATGTGCGCGCGACCCACCGGAGTCGGGTGGAGGCCGCTCACCACCAGCCCGGCGATGTGGGCGATGTCGGCGAAGAGCACCGCGTCGACTTCATCGGCGATGGAGCGGAAAGCATCGAAATCGAGGCTGCGGGAGTAGGCCGTGGTGCCGCACTGGATCATTCGAGGCCTGTGCTCGAGTGCGAGCCGGCGCACCTCGTCGTAGTCGATCATCTCGGTGTCTTCACGGACACCATAGGGGACGATGTTGTAGAGCTTTCCCGAGAAGTTCACGGGGCTTCCATGGGTCAGATGCCCACCGTGATCCAGGTTCATGGCTAGGACCGTGTCGCCCACCTCGCAGACGGCCCGGTAGACGGCCTCGTTGGCCTGAGATCCTGCGTGGGGCTGGACATTGGCGTGGTCTGCACCGAATAGAGCCTTGGCCCGCTCGATGGCGAGAGTCTCGGCCTCGTCCACGATGTCGCAGCCGCCGTAATAGCGGCGACCGGGGTAGCCCTCGGCGTACTTGTTGGTGAGAACCGACGCGGTGGCCTCCATTACGGCATCCGAGACGAAGTTCTCCGAGGCGATCAGCTCGAGTTGGAGCGCCTGGCGCTTGGCTTCGCGGCGCACGATGCTGGCGATCTCGGGATCCACTTCCACCAGCCTGGGGCCTGCGCGGCGCGCGGCGCTCTCCACCCGGGTCAGGCTGTCGATCGCGCGAATCCGCCGTTCGTGACGACCGCCGTCAAACGGCGTCGACAGCCAGGCTTTCACGATGCTCCAGGCGTCGTCCAGGTCCAGCCGATCGGCTGCAAGGGCGAGCACGTTGGAATCGTTGTGGCGCCGCGACATCTCGGCGGTTTCGGTGTCATGACACAGGGCCGCGCGAACCCCTTGAAAACGGTTCGCCGTGTAGGAGACGCCCAGTCCCGAACCGCAGATCACGATGGCCCGATCGGCCTTGCCCTCGGAAACGGCGCGCGCCGCCTGTGCGGTAGACTCGGGATAGTCCACGGATTCCGCGCTGTGGGTGCCCACGTCGTGGATGTCGTGGCCGGCGGCCTCGAGACGTTGGCGAAGCTGGTTCTTGAGGGCCGTGCCGCGATGATCGTTGGCCATGAAGATGGGGGGCTGGCCCACGGGAAATCCTCCGATGACGGTGTGACCCACCGAGCTCTTCGAGATGAGTTCAGTTTAGGACCTTCGCACCCGATCGGCTCACCGCTCGCCCCGAACAGCGTCTCTTTCCGACAATCCCAGCAGTGCACCGTTGGGCGCGACGCAAGCGGTCCGCCGCGGCCCCATGAGGGCCCTAGGCCCGGCCGAAGATCAGCGTCGCGTTGGTGCCACCGAAGCCGAACGAGTTGGAGAGGGCCACCTGGATCCGCAGCTGGCGCGCCTTGTTGGCAACGTGGTCGAGATCGCACGCCGGATCGGGTTTCTCCAGGTTGATGGTCGGCGGCAGCACGCCCGTTTCGAGCGCACGGATGCACAGCACGGCCTCCACCGCGCCAGCGGCGCCGAGCAGATGGCCCGTCATCGACTTGGTGGCGGATACGGCCACCGCATCGGCGTGGGAGCCGAAGACCTGGCGAATCGCCCGGACTTCGGCCGGGTCGCCGGCCGGGGTGCTGGTGGCGTGGGCATTGATGTAGTCGACGTCCTCGGGCGCAATGCCGGCGTCCCGGATCGCCAGCTTCATGCATCGCTGGGCGCCCTCGGCATCTTCAGTGGGAATCGCCATGTGGACGGCGTCGGCACTCATGCCGTAGCCCAGCAGCTCGGCCCGGATCGAGGCACCCCGCGTCTGTGCGTGCTTCAGCTCTTCGAGGATCAGCACCGCCGCGCCCTCGCCCATCACCAAGCCGTCCCGGTCACGGTCGAAGGGCCGGCTGGCGGCTGCGGGGTCGTCATTTCGCTTGGACAGGGCCCGCATGGCCGTGAACCCGGCCAGACCCAGTCTGGTGATGGCGCACTCCGTGCCGCCGGCCAGCATGACGTCGGCGTCGCCACGCTCGATGATCCGGGCCGCCTCGCCAATCGAGTGCGCGCCGGTCGCGCAGGCGCTCACATGGCACAGGTTCGGGCCTCGCAAGCCGTGGCGGATGGCAACGTAGCCCCCCGCCATGTTGCTGATGATCATCGGGATCATGAAGGGTGAGATGCGTTCGGGGCCACGTTTCGACAACACTTCGAAGCCCGTCTCGAGAGTGCCAAGGCCCCCGATCGCGGTGCCGATGGCAACGCCGATTCGCTCCCGGTTGGCATCGGTCACTTCGAAATCGGCGTCTTCGCGCGCTTCGCGTGCCGCCGCCACGGCCAACACGATATTGCGGTCGAGCCGGCGCGCCTCCTTGTGCGATACCCCGCCGAGATCGATCCCCTTCGACACCTCGCCACAAATCCGGACGGAAAATCCAGAGGCATCGAAACGGGAAAGCGGTCCGATCCCGGATCGTCCTTCCGTCGCTGCATCCCACGTGCTGGCGACGTCGATGCCGAGCGGTGTGACGGCTCCCATGCCCGTCACGACCACGCGGCGCTCACGGGAGGGCCGGGGAGCCATTCGAGTCAGGCCTCCAGATGTTCCTTCAGATAGGAAACCACGTCACCGATCGTCAGCATCTTCTCGGCGGCGTCATCGGGAATCTCGATGTCGAACGTCTCTTCCATCGCCATCACGAGCTCTACGATGTCCAACGAATCGGCGCCGAGATCATCGACGAACGAAGCCTCGGGCACGATCTCCTCTTTGCTCGCACCCAGCTGTTCGACGATGATCGCGAAAACCCGCTTTTCCAGGTTGTTCCCCATCTACTTCGACCTCCTTCAGGCGCTCGGCACGGGATCCCACACTGTCGACCCCGGAAGCTAGACGCTCGCAGTCACGAACTCCACGGCACCGGCCAAATCGGCGGGCTCCGACAGATTGGCGCGGTCGAGGTTGCGATCGATGTGGCGCACGAGACCCGTCAGGACGCGGCCAGGACCGATCTCCAACACCCGGGTGACGCCCTGCTTGCTGAAGCTCTGGATCATCTCCACGAACCGCACCGGGGCCGTCACCTGCTCGCACAACAAAGCGGCCATCCGATCTGGATCGGAGTTCGGCTGAGCCTCCACATTGGTGATGACCGGGGGCGTCGCCTCGGCGAAGTCGAGGCTGGCCAGCTCGCCCGCCAGCTTTTCGGCGGCCGGCGCCATCAGCGCCGAGTGGAAGGGGGCCGAAACGGGCAGCTCGACCGTGCGCTTGGCGCCCACTTCCTGAGCGCGTTCACAGGCCAGCCTGACGGCCGACGTCTCGCCGGCGATGACCGTCTGCACCGAAGAATTGAAGTTGGCCGGAGACACCACCTGGCCCGTCTCGTCCGCAACGGCCGAGCAGACCTGTTCGACTTCTTCAGGCGGGCAGCCGATGATGGCCGCCATGGCGCCCTGCCCGCTCGGCACCGCCTCCTGCATGAAGCGCCCCCGAGCCTGAACCGTACGGACCGCGTCTTGAAAGCGCAGGGCTCCGGCAGCGACCAGGGCCGTGTATTCGCCGAGGCTATGTCCGGCGACGAAGGCAGGGGACAGACGGGTCCGGTCCTTGAGCGCCTCCTCGAGCGCACGCAGCAGCGCGATGCTCGTGGTCAGGATCGCCGGCTGCTGGTTCTCGGTGCGGACCAGCTCGTCTTCGGGGCCTTCGAAGCAGAGCTTCGACAGCGAGAAGTCGAGTACGCCGTCTGCCGCTCGGAAGACGGCACGCGCCGCCTCGGACGCCTCGAAGACGCCCCGGCCCATACCGACTTCCTGCGAGCCTTGTCCGGGAAAAAGAAATGCGAGCAAGGAATCCGTCCTCGTTCCGCTACTCGTCGTCCGTCTGGACGACCTCACGTCCGCGATACATCCCGCACTGCGCACAAACGCGGTGGGGAAGCTTCGGCGCCCCGCACTGGGGGCAATTGCTACGCGCCGACGTCCCCACGGCATCGTGAGATCGTCTCTTGTCGCGCTTGGAGCGCGAGGTGCGTTGCTTGGGAACCGCCATCAGTCTTCTCCTCGGGTGGACCCGTCGCGCAGCTGCTGGAGCACCGCGAAGGGAGATTCGCTCTCGATTTCAGGGCAGCCGCAGGGGCCTCGGTTGAGATCGGCTCCACATCGGCCGCAAAGCCCCTTGCATTGCTCGCCACAGAGCGGCTTCACCGGCAACGCCAGGGACACGACTTCCTGGAAGAACGGTCCCATCTCGATCTCGTCACCGCGAAACCAGCCCGACCCGACATCCTCCGACAGGCAAAGGCCATCCCGCGTCAACGCCCGTGCCCCCTCCGGATCAGCGGGCTGACGCAACCCCGCGGGTTCCAGAACCACGCGGAAAGATTCGCGAAGACCCTGACGATAGCGCGCGAGGCAGCGGCTGCATTCCAGCGGAACCGCCCCCTCGACCGTTCCCTGGATGACGAGATCCTCCACCGCCGTGTAGGCTTCGACCCGGATCCGGAGCGGTTCGGGCAGCTCCTCCGGCAGATCGCGGCTCGGCGCAATGGCCTGCCGCCACCAGGCGCTGCCCGCTTCGAACTCAAACTCCTGCGGAGTGGGCGACAGACGATCGACAACGATCTTCATCGGCCTTCAAGCTCCGATTCCGAGAGCTGGATTAGAGGAAAACCAAGTAATTCCAGTGACTTGGTCGGACAACGGAGTATCACAGGCAGGACCGGCGGGCAAATCGCGAGGCAACGCACCCTCCGATAAGCTCCCGCCTCCATGGCAGAAGTCCGAACGCGATTCGCGCCCAGCCCCACGGGGTATCTGCACCTGGGGTCCGCCCGGACAGCGCTCTTCAACTGGGCCTATGCGCGCCGCCACGGCGGCCGGCTGGTGCTCCGGATCGAGGACACGGATCGAGAGCGCTCCACCCAGGAGTCGGAAGACGTCCTGATCCGGGGGCTCGACTGGTTGGGCATCGTGGCCGACGAGGGCCCGTTCCGACAGAGCGAACGCCGCGATCTCCATGACGCTGCCATCGAGCGGCTGCTCCGATCCGGTCATGCGTATCGCTGCCGCTGCAGCGTGGACGAGCTGGCGGAGCGCCGAGAAGCCACCCTCTCCGCCGGAAACAGCTGGGTCTACGATGGGCGCTGTCGCGACCTGGAGCTCGGCCCCGACTGCGGTCCCCACACCGTTCGGTTGCGACTCGACCCCGAGGAGCAGCTCAGCTGGAATGATCTCGTCTTCGGGCACAGCGGTCAGGTCGCGGCCGAAATTGGCGACCTGAACATCCGGCGCAGCGACGGCCATCCACTCTACAACCTCGCTGTCGTGGTGGACGACCTCGACATGCAAATCAGCCACGTGATCCGCGGCGCCGACCATCTCGGCAACACGTCCTTCCAGATTGCGTTGTATCGCGCGCTCGGAAGAATGCCGCCCTTGTTCGCTCACCTCCCACTGATCGTCGGACCCGGCGGCAAGAAGCTCAGCAAGCGCCGCGATCCGGTCTCGGTCGAGCAGTACCGCGAGGACGGCTACCTGCCCCGGGCGCTGTGCAACTGGCTGATGCGCATCGGCTGGTCCCACGGCGACCAGGAGATCTTCTCTGCCGACGAGTTCTGCAACCTCTTCGAACTCGACGCCGTCAACCGCTCGAGCGCCCAGGCCGACCGGGACAAGCTCGACTGGCTCAACCAGGAGTACATCCGAGAGCTGCCCGAGGCGGAGCTGCTCGATGCGCTCGAACCGTTCCTGGCCCAGGCCGTCGGGCACCCGGTGAAAAGGACGCCCGAGCTGGGTCGACTCGTGGAGCTGCTGCGCGACCGCAGCAAGACCCTCAAGGAAATGGCGGAGAAGGCGCGCTTCCTGGTTGCCGAGCAGATCCCTTACGAGGAGAAGGCCGCCAAGAAATTCCTGAAGCAACCATCGCTGCCGATCCTGACCGCCCTGCACGACAAGCTGGCCGGCCTCGAAGACTGGAACGAGGCGATGCTCGAAGCGGTCTTCGAAGCCGTCCGCGCCGACCAGGGCGATATCGGCATGGGCAAGCTCGCCCAGCCGATCCGTGTGGCCATCACCGGCACGTCGGCGTCCCCCGGCATCTACCAGACCCTGGCGATCCTGGGCCAACCACGCTCGCTGGACCGGATCGCGGCAGCCATTCACTTCGTGCGGCGCGGCTGACTCGATCGCGATCGGCTGCATCCGACCTGCGGTTGGGGGGGGGTGAAGCGAGCACCCAGCCGCTCGAAACCCAGCATGGAGTCGTGAGCTCGATCGGGACGGCGGCTCAAAAGTCGGGCCGGCTCACAAGGATGGATCCCCGGCGTGGATTTGAACCACGATTCGCAGATTCAGAGTCTGCTGTCCTGCCGTTAGACGACCGGGGATCAGAGAGTTCCCTGGAATAGCGGACCGCTAGAACGGTCGCCAGGGAACGAGCACCCCCAGCAGGGCCGCAGCGGTGATCGCGGGGCCGAAACCGAAAGGGGCGTCGAAGCGGCGCGTCCCTGCCGCCCAGGCCAGGGCCATCACGAGCCCGAGCAGCGAGGCGACAACGACGGTCTCCATGACACCCCACGGGCCGACGACAGCTCCGATCATGGCAAGCAGCTTCACATCACCGAAGCCCATGCCCGGAAACCAGGTCCAGTAGTCGAGGCTCGCGGGCTTGGGGATTTCTTCGCCCTCACCGGGCCAGTGCTTGAAGCTCCGGCCCATGGCAACGGAGAGGCGGGCGTGGACGAATCCCACGATCCAGAGCATGCCACCGCCGAGCAGGGCACCGAGAGCCGAGCGCAGCAGCGCCTCCACCCAGAGCTGGCCCTCGAGCCAATGGGCCACGGGAACGCACACCAGCGCCACGGCCAGCCCACCCAGCGTGACTTCGTCGGGAATGAAGCGGTGGTCGAAGTCGATGACGGCGGCGGTGACCAGGGCGGCTCCCCATGCCAGCCAGACCGGGGTCATCCAACCCACGCCGGTCCGGTAGACGAGCGCCGCGAAGAGCATGCCCGTCAGCAATTCGACCGCCGGGTAACGGAGCGAGATCCAGCGTCCGCAACCCGCACAGCGGCCGCGGAGCAAGAGCCACGAGAGGACGGGAACGTTCTCCCACGGACGGATCGGGCGCTGGCACCCCGGACAACGCGAGCCCGGTCTGAGCAGCGACTCGCCGAGCGGAATCCGATGGATGACGACGTTCAGGAACGACCCGATCAGCAGGCCCAGCAGGCCTGCGTAGGCGACGGCTGCAGCGGCGGGCAGTTCGGCCAAGAGCTCCCCCTGCATGCGGCGAGCCTAGCAAGCTGCGGGTTCGAGGGACGGGTTCAGCGGAAGTCGCGGCGTTCGAAGATCGCCATGGCGCCCACCAGCACGATCGCCGCGTAGCCGACCCCGTAGACGAGGGGCAACCAGACGTCGGCTGCTGAGATCGGCAGGCCGTGTACGGCTTCGATGCTGAGGTTGAAGCTCGCCAGGTCCGGCAGGATCCGGTGGAGCCAGACGGTCGTCAACCGGACCGAATCGACATCCGAGACGGCACCGAGGTCGCGAAGGTTGCGCGTGAGACAACCCACGACCCACACCCCGATCGAAAAGAACGTGGCCAGCATGGGCGTGGTGAAGGCCGAGAAGAAGGTTGCGATGGCCACCATCAGCGTCAGCTCGACACAGATCAACAGGATCGCGGCCCCGTGGGTCAGCGTCACCGGCGCACCGGTGAGGAGCGAGACCGCCACGAAGAACACGACCATTACGGTCATTTGGAGCCAGGTCGTCATCACCAGGCCGAGGAACTTGCCGAGCAGGAACTCGCCTCGAGAAATCGGCTTCGCCAGGATCGTGTAGATCGTGCGGCGGTCCACCTCGGCATGGATCAGGCTCACGCCGACGAAGATGGCGATCGCCACTCCCGAGATCCGGATGGCAGCCAGCCCCACGTCCTGGAGGATCCGCGCGCTCTCGACATAGGAGAGACTGCCCACCACGATTCCTGACAGGATCACGAGGATGGCGAAGCCGAGCAGCACATAGAGCAGCTTGCTGCGAATCGCCTCGCGGACCGTATTCGTCGCGATCGTCCAAATTCGATCGATCACCGGCTTCCCTCCTCGACGACGTTCAGGAAGATCGATTCGAGTGACACGCGGTGGGGCGTCACCGAGATCACCTGGGCTCCAACCGCGAGTGCACTCTGGAGGACGCCCTGCACGTCCTTCTCGCGCACTCGGACCTCGATGCGGTCACCGTGACCACGAAGCGTGACACCAAAAACCTCTTCGAGCTGGCCGGGAATCTCGGGCGGAAGATTCGCCAACACGAGATCCGCCTCGCGCTCGCTGTCTGCAAAAATTTGATCAATGGCGCTCTCGTGACGGATGCGCCCGTTCACGATGATGGCAACCCGGTCACACGTCATTTCCACGTCCGGCAGGATGTGGGTGCTCATGAAAACCGTCTTGCCCTCGTTCCGAAGGCGTAGGATCAGGTCGCGCACTTCCTTGCGCCCGATTGGATCGAGACCGCTCATGGGCTCGTCCAGGAAGATCACCTTCGGTTCGTGCACCAGCGCCTGGGCGATGCCCACGCGCTGGAGCATGCCCTTGGAATACGTGCGCAGACGCGCATCGGAGGCGTGGGAAAGTCCTACCAAGCGAAGCAGCGCGTCGACGCGGCCCGCCCGTCGGCCGGCTGTGACGCCCGAGAGCCGAGCGTAGAAGTGCAGCAGCTCGCGGCCCGTCAGGTAGTCGTAGAAGTACGGATTCTCGGGCAGGTAGCCCACGTGGCGACGGAAGGCGGTCTCGCCGACATCGGAACCCAGGATGCTGGCCCGACCTTCGTCGGCCCGGATCAGATCCATCAGGATCTTGAGCGTCGTGGTCTTACCGGCCCCGTTGGGCCCCACGAAGCCGAAGATTTCGCCCTCCTGAACCTCGAACGAGATGCCGTGGAGGACGCGCTTCCGGCGCAGCCCAAGACCCGGCCGGAAGTCCTTCACGAGGTTCTCCACCCGAACGATGGTGTTGGACGCGTCCATCAGCTCTCCCATGCCCGAGCTTCGACGCGCCAGCGTTCACGCTTCTCGCGGCGATGCTCCTTGAGATACGGCGCGTAACGGGCGCCGTAAAACGACGAAACGATCTGACCTGTCTCCGGATCGATGATCCACTCGAGGCCATCTTGAAACGGGTGCGGCGGCGGCAACTCGCGCAGCACCGACCGAGGGCCCTCCACGAGATCGCGCACCGAAGTGATGTCGCGACCGTGCTGCTTGCGATAGACGTCTCGAGCCTTGTCCAGCAACCGTGCCCGGCGTTCGGTGTCGACTTCGTCGACCGCCTGAAGGTACGAGGCCTTGGCGTACTCGTCCTCGGTCACCTCGACGAGCTGGTGCAAGAATGCAGCCGTCGTCTCGAGGCCGTCCTCATCGGTGCGAAGCTTCCCGACGAGGCCGGCGAGATAGCGGGGGGCACCGGGCAGCTGGATGGCCGCTTCGATGACCCGGGCGGCCTTCAGGTTCTCGCCGAGGTAGTAGAAGTAGTTGAACCCCAGATAGTGGCGGTTGCGCCAGTCGTTGGGGTGGTAGGCAATCGCGCGACGCAGCAACCGGTTGGATGCCACCACAGCCTCCGCACTCTCGGTGAGCCACATGGCCGCGAAGCGGTAGGGATGCCCGACCCACGGGTCGAGCGTCGTCACCAGGTCGATGAGCTCGCCGGCACGGAGCGCATCCTCGTTCTCGACGATGAACCTGCTCCCGATGAACTCCACCGCCATCAGCCAGTAGTAGTCTGCGACGGCAGCGTGGAAGCCCAACGACGACAAGCGCGCTTGCGCGGCCGGGGGCACGAACCCCTTCCCGGTGTCGGCGGGCGACGAGGTGTCCATGGCGGAATGCGCCACACCAGTCAGCACCAGTGCAGCGCACAGAATGGCCGCTCGCAGCCGGCCCCGTCCTTCGGATCTCTCCCTCATGCCTCCCCTCAAAGGCCACGAATCCCGTGAAGAATCCCTGCTGGGATTTCCTAGAAGTTGTCCAAGGCTCCGTGTGCAGCGACTGCGTTGTAGATCGGGCCGTTGGAACCGACCGGCGTGCCGAGATTCAGCGGCGCCGGCAGCCCGGCCGCGCAGGAGCCGATCACGCTGCCCCCCGACGTCCGCTGGGGCTCGACGTACATGACGGCGGTCGGATTCCCGTCGCCATCGACATCGCCGTAGGCAGACGCGGTGAAACACACCGTGCAAGAGCAATCGTTCGTGGTGTTCGTCTGGTACGAGTAGAAGACACTGCCTTCGGGCGCCCAACCGAGCTCGCCGAAGGCGGTCTCGGAATCGCTATCCCAGGGCATCTTCTTCAAACCCAGGCCGCCGTAGAGCGTGAAGTCCGGCCAGGCGTTCAGGGAATCGTGGAAGCCTCCCCGCGTCGCCTGAAAGGATTTCTGAGCGGTCGCAATCGCCCTCAAGTTGGTGAAAGACTCGGCGCGGCGAGAGCGCGCCTGATACGACAAAAAGCTGGGGATCGCGATCGCCGACAGCACGCCGATCAGCGCGACCACGATCATGAGTTCGATCAGCGTGAAACCCGACTGAATTCGCTCGATTCGAAGCATCGCCGTACTTCCCTCGGAGAGTCGAAAGGAAGGGAGAGCCGGGCCCGTTCCGTTGGGCCCGGCTCTCCCGAATCAGGCTCGTACTAGAACACACTCTGGCCCGAGGTGGACGTGCAAGGCATCACCGTCTCACCGATGGTGAGATCGGCCGCAACACAAAGGATGCTCGGGT
>SMWR01000008.1 GCA_004356735.1 Deltaproteobacteria bacterium | reverse complement strand
GCCGAAGGGGCCGTTCTTGGCGCGTGCGGGATCCACGTGGATCCATTGGTGGTCGCCGGTGGCGTCGGCGAACTTGTCGATGCGCTGCTGGTCGATCTCGAGCCAGTCGGAGACGCCGAGCTGTTTGCCGATGGCGTTCTTGAGATCGGCGGGAGTTTCGAAGACGGTGGCCATGGGTGCTCCTAGGCTCGCTGGTTGCTGACGGAGACGACCTCGCCCGTCATGTAGGACGAGTAGTCGCTGGCGAGGAAGACGATCACGTTGGCGATCTCGAAGGGTTCGGCGGCGCGGCCGAAGGCTTCGCGGCCCTTGAGCTCCTCGAGCAGGCCGTCGGGCGTCACCTTCGACAGGAACTCGTGCATGGCCAGACTCGGTGACACGGCGTTGACGCGAACGCCGGCTTCGGCAGCCTCGATCGCGACGCAGCGGGTGAGCGCCATCACGCCGGCCTTGGCGGCGGCGTAGTGGCTCTGGCCTTCCTGGGCGCGCCAGCCCAACACCGAGGCGTTGTTGACGATGGCACCGCTGCCGCGCTCGATCATGTGGGGAAGCATGGCGCGCAGCATACGGAAGGTTCCGTTCAGGGTGACGTCGAGGACTTTGCTCCACTGTTCGTCAGTCATGTCGACGACCCGAGCGTAGCCGCCGAGTCCGGCGTTGTTCACCAACACGTCGACGTGGCCGAGCTCGGCGATCGAAGTCTTCACCAGCGCCCGCACCTGCTCTTCATTCGTCACGTCGCAGAGGCAGGTCGCCGGACGCTGGCCGGTGAGCTTTTCCAGCTTTTCGGCCGCCTCGCCGAGGCGCTGCTCGTGGAAGTCGCTGATGAGGACCAACGCGCCTTCGTCGATGGCGCGGCGAGCCGTCCACCAACCGATGCCGGTCCCGGCGGCCGCCGTCACGACGACGGTCTTGCCGGCCAGCAGGGCCTTCCCCGACTTGGGGTACGGAGGGGCGAGCTTGCTCATCGGGGCTCCCGGGGCATGCCCAGGGCACGCTCACTGATGATGTTTCGCTGGATCTCGTTCGACCCGGCGTAAAGGGTGTCGGAACGGGTGAAGAGATACATGCGCTGGAGGGCCGTCAGCTGGTAGGGTGCGCCGTCGGCAATCTCGGCCTCGGGCCCGAGCACATCCATGGCGAGCTTGCCGAGGTCGCGGTGCCATGTCGCCCAATAGAGCTTGGTGATCATGGCGGCGCGCCCGGCGGCGTCGCCCGTGTCCGAGAGGGTGCGCAGGGCGTTGTAGCGCTGGATCTCGAGTCCCATCCAGGCATCGGCGATGCGGTGACGAATGATCGGGTCCTTCCACTTGCCGTTGGTGCGGGCCGCTTCGATGATCGTATCGAGCTCGCGGCGAAAGCCCATCTGCTGTCCCAGCGTCGACGCACCACGCTCGAAGGACAACGTCGCCATTGCGACCTTCCAGCCATCGCCCGGCTCGCCGACGATGTTCTCCTTCGGCGTTCGCGCAGCGTCGAAGAAGACCTCGAAGAACTCGGCGTCGCCCGTGATCTGGATGATGGGACGCGCTTCGACGCCAGATTGATGCATGGGGACGAGCAGATACGAGAGTCCCTTGTGTCGCTGAGATGCCGGGTCGGTACGACAGATCACGAAGCACCAGTCGGCCCACTCGGCCCAGGAGGTCCACACCTTCTGACCGTCGATCACCCACTCGTTGCCTTCGAGGCGCGCCCGCGTCTGGACGTTGGCCAGATCCGAGCCGGCGTTGGGCTCGGAGTAGCCCTGACACCAGATCTCCTCGCCCTTCAAGATCGGCGGAAGGAAGCGCTGCTTCTGTTCGTCGGTGCCATAGGCGATCAGGGTCGGCGCGAACAGGCCCTCACTCATGTGACCGATGCGTCCCGGTCCAGCAGCCCGCGCGTACTCCTCGTAGAACATCACCTGCTGGGTCAGTGAGAGACCCCGCCCGCCCAGCTCCTTGGGCCAGGCAATGCCGATCCAGCCGCTGGCTCCGAGCTTCTTTTCCCAGGCCTTGCGCTCCTCGATCAGGGCAGATTCATCGCCCGGGCCGCCGCGGCCCCGTACCACGGCGAACTCGCCGGACAGGGCGTCCTCCATCCATTCCGCCACCTCGCGGCGGAAGGCCTCGTCTTCGGCGCTGAAGCGGAGTTCCATGGGGATCCCCCCGTCTGTTGAAGCGCCTAGCACCGGGAGCCAAGCTCGTCCTCCCGGGAGCCGGGCGCTTGCTGTCGAAGCGCCGGCCACGGGAGGCCACGGCTCGGGTCCCGGGAACCGGGCGCTAGAGGGCGGGGGGATATTACGATACGATGCGTGTCGTAACAAGGACTGGTGAACGTGCCCCCCAATGCCACCGATCCCGCTGCTCAGCGAACGGATCCCGCTGCTCAGCGAACGATTCCGCGCGTCGTCCGCGCGGCGGCCGAACGCTACGGCGGCGCCAGCGCCGTCGAAGATGGCGACGTCCGGTTGACGTTCGACGAACTGGCGGACGCCGGTCTGCTCGCGGCGCGCGCCTGCATCGCAGCCGGCATCGAGCCCGGCGACCGGGTCGGCATCTGGGCGCCCAACATTGCCGAGTGGATCATTGCCGCCATCGGTGTGATGAACGCAGGTGCCATCGTCGTCACGTTGAACACGCGCCACAAGGGTGCCGAGGCCGCCTACACCTTGCGTCAGAGCGGGGCGAAGCTGCTCTTCACCATCGACGAGTTCGTCGGCACGAACTACGTCGCAGCGCTCGAGGATCACGACCTTCCCGAGCTTGAAAAGATCGTGGTGCTGCGCGGGACGGCTGACGGCGCCATGACGTGGCAGGACTTCCTGGCCGGAGCCGAACGCGTTTTCGAAGCTGAAGCCCGTCTCCGTGCCGACGCGGTCTCCCCTGAAGATCTGTCCGACTTCATCTTCACGTCGGGCACGACCGGCAATCCCAAGGCTGTGATGACGGCTCACGGCCAGAACTGCGAGACCTTCGAGACCTGGAGCGGCGTGGTCGGGCTGCGGGAGGACGATCGCTACTTGGTGGTCGGCCCCTTCTTCCACACTTTTGGCTACAAGGCTGGCTGGCTGGCCTGTCTCATGCGGGGCGCGACGATCCTGCCTCAGCTCGTGTTCGATGCGGGCGAGGTGATGGAACGGATCCAGAACGAGAAGATCACCACGCTTCCCGGTGCGCCCACGATCTATCAGTCGATCCTGGCCCACCCCGACCTGGCGAAGGTCGATCTGTCGTCCTTGCGTCTTGCCGTGACCGGGGCTGCGCCGGTCCCCGTCGAGCTGGTCCACCAGATGCGGGAGGTTTTGGGCTTCGAGACGGTGCTTACGGCCTATGGCCTGACCGAGTGCTGCGGTGTGGTGACCATGTGTCACCCGGGCGACGCCCCGGAGATCATCTCGGGGACCTCGGGTCGCGCAATTCCCGGTGTCGAAGTCCGCCTGATCGACTCGGAGGGAAAGGATGTCGCTCCCGGAGAGCCCGGCGAGATTCTCGTCCGGGGCTACAACGTGATGCAGGGCTACTTCGATGACGAGGAGCAGACCGCCGAGACCATCGATTCCGACGGCTGGCTCCACAGCGGCGACGTGGGCGTGATGGATGAAGGCGGAAACGTCAGCATCACCGACCGCATCAAGGATATGTTCATCATGGGTGGCTTCAACGTCTATCCCGCCGAGGTGGAGAACATCCTGTACAGCAGCGGAAAGTTCCAGCAGGTTGCCGTGATCGGTGTTCCCGACGAGCGCATGGGCGAAGTCGGGATGGCGTTCGTGATCCCGGCGCCAGGCGAGACGGTGACTTCGGAAGACGTGACGGCCTGGTCCCGCGAGAACATGGCCAATTACAAGGTCCCCCGCTTCGTCGAAGTGGTGGATGCCTTGCCGACCAATGCGGCCGGCAAGGTCCTGAAGTTCGAGTTGCGCCAGCGCGCCCGGGCGGGCCGCTCCGGCTGAGGATGTCTCCCTGATCGATTCCAGCAGCCTCTGGGGTCTCGTCGAGGCCCGTGCTGCGGAGACGCCGGACGCGCTCTTCGCCGTCGACGAAGACGATCGCAGCCTGAGCTTCGCCGAATATCGCGACGCCGCGCTGCGCTGCGCGGCCGGACTCGCCGGTCGGGGCGTCGGTCGGGAGACCCGGGTCTCCTGGCAGCTTCCTACGACATTCGAAGCGCTGCTCCTCGTGGGTGGATTGTCGCGACTCGGCGCCGTGCAGAATCCGATCCTTCCGATCTATCGCGAGCGCGAGGTGGGTTTCGTGACGCGCCAATCCGAAGCGACGTTGCTGGTGGTGCCGACCGACTTCCGCGGCTTCGAGTTCGGCGCGATGGCGGACGTCATTGCCGCGGGGCAGTCGGGGCTCGCGGTTCTGCGGGTCGACGACTCGGTTCCCGAGGGCGATCCCGCTTCCCTTGAACCCTACCTTGCAGCGCGCGACAGCGATTTGCGCTGGCTCTTCTACACGTCGGGGACCACGGCGGAACCCAAGGGTGCGAAGCATACGGATCGGACGCTGCTGGTAGCGTCCCACGGCATGTGCCAGCGACTGTGCCTGCGCGAGGACGATCGCATCGCGCTGGTGTTTCCGTTGACCCACGTCGGCGGCGTCCTCTGGTTGATGAACGGTTTGAGGTCGGGATGCGCCCAGATCGTGGTGCCGGTCTTCGACCCGTCGACCAGCATCGAGGTGCTGGCGAAGCACGGCGTCACGCAGGCGACGGCCGGAACGGTCTTCCACCAGGCCTATCTCGCTGCACAACGCGAGAACCCGGGGCAGCCGCTCTTCCCGGGTGTACGCTGCTTCCCGGGCGGGGGGGCTCCCAAGCCGCCGCAACTCCATCTCGACGTGAAGAAGGAGATGGGGGGTGCAGGCATCGTGTCGGGCTACGGATTGACCGAGTGTCCGGTGCTGACCATGAATTCGGTGAACGATCCGGACCCGAAGCTGGCCCACACCGAGGGCCGTGCCTGCCCCGAGGAGACCGAGATCCGGGTGGTGACGCTCGCGGGCGAGCGGGCGGCAGCGGGCGAAGAGGGCGAGATCCGGGTCAAGGCACGCCAGCTCTGTCTGGGATATCTGGACAGCTCCCTGGATGCGGAAGCCTTCGACGAGGAGGGCTTCTTCCGGACCGGAGACCTGGGCTTCCTCGACTTCGATGGCTTCGTGGTGATCACCGGGCGCCTGAAGGACGTGATCATCCGGAAGGGCGAGAACATCAGCGCCAAGGAGGTCGAGGACTTCTTGTACCAACACCCGAAGGTGGCGGACGCCGCCGTAATCGGACTGCCGGACCCGACATCGGGAGAGCGCGCCTGCGCCGTCGTGGTTTGCAAGGACGGCAGAGACCCGCTGACCCTGGATGAGATGTCGGGTTTCTTGCGCGACCGGGGCTTGATGGTGCAGAAGTTGCCGGAACAGCTCGAGGTGGTGGAGGAGCTGCCGCGAAATCCCACCGGCAAGGTGCTGAAGCACGAGCTGCGCGAGCGGTTCGGCGGCGCCGGAGATCCTGAAGCCCGTCCACTTCGCTAGCTTCGGAAGCTGCATAACGTACCGGGTTTATTGGAGGATCGAATGAATCTGGCAGAGATCGACGCCAAGCTCACCGGTCCCGGCGGGCCCTTCGAGCTGGTCGAGGAGACGGTCCTTGGCGAACGGATGCAGGTCTTCAAGAACCGCATGCATTCGCTTCGCGAGATGCTCGAGTCGTCGGCCGTGCACGGCGACAAGGAATTCATCGTCTGGAACGAGCGTCGCATCCGCTACGACGAACACATCCGGTTGGTCGCCTCGGTCGCGAAAGCGCTCCAGGACCAGTACGGCATCCAGAAGGGTGACCGCGTCGCGATCCTGGCCGAGAACCGTCCCGAGTGGATCCTCACCCTGTGGGCGACGCTGAGCCTGGGAGGAATCGTTGCCGCACTCAACGGCTGGTGGACGCCGGACGAGATCCGCTACGGACTCGAGCACAGTGACCCCAAGGTCCTGGTCGGGGATCGCAAGCGTCTGGCGCGCATCGACTGGGATCCCGGCCTTCCCGTGATCGAAATGGAGTCGCAGTTCGAGGCGCTCGAGAAGTACGCGCCCGAGGCGCGTCTTCCCGACACGCCCATCGACGAAGACGACCCCGCCGTCATCCTCTACACGAGTGGCACCACCGGCCGGCCCAAGGGCGCCGTCAACTCCCACCGCGGCATCCTGGGGTTCTGCCAGGCCAACCTGGTGGGCGGGCTCCGTATGCTGATGTTGAAGCCGCCCGCCGATGGGCCTCCCGATCCGGCGCCGCCGCTTCCAATGTGTTCGTTGGTGACGGCACCCCTCTTCCATCTGTCGGGACTCTTCGCGGGTGCGATCATGTATCTCGGGCTCGGCGCCAAGACCGTCTGGCGCTCGGGCCGCTTCGATCCGGCTGATGTGCTGCGCTTGATTGAGGCCGAGAAGGTCACGGCCTGGGGCGCCCTGGGTAACATGGCCCATCGGGTGGTTTCCCATCCCGACGTGGCGAAGTACGACCTCTC
>SMWR01000093.1 GCA_004356735.1 Deltaproteobacteria bacterium | reverse complement strand
CTCCTGATGGTGAGCGCCATCCCCTATCGCAGCGGCAAGCAGATGGACCTGCGTCAACCGTTCGGGACCCTGGTCCTGGTCGTGGTCGCGCTGGCATTGATCGCACAGGAGCCAAGTGTCACCCTGTTCTTGATCGGCGTCGTCTACACGTTCTCGGGGCCCGTCGAGTGGATCTGGCGCCGCGTCAAACACAAGCCGCTGGAGAAGCTCCCCGTGCCGACGACGCCGGAACCCACCTCCCAGGAATGAAGCCATGAGCCGCGACATCATTCGCATCTTCGACACGACCCTGCGCGACGGCGAGCAGGCGCCGGGCTGCAGCATGAACCTGTCCGAGAAGCTGCTGCTCGCTCGTCAGCTGGAACGGCTGGGCGTCGACGTCATCGAGGCGGGATTCCCGATTGCGAGCGAGGGAGACTTCGAGTCGGTGCGCGCGATCGCCGATGAGTTGACCCGGACCACCATCTGCGGTCTGGCTCGGACGGATCCCAAAGACATCGACCGGGCGGCCGAAGCCCTGCAGCACGCCAAGAAGCCCCGGATCCACACGTTCATCGCCACAAGTGACATCCACCTGGAGCACAAACTGCGGATGAGCCGCGAGCAGGTGCTGGCCGAAGTCGACCGCTCTGTGCGTCAGGCCCGCGGCTACTGCGACGACGTGGAGTTCTCGGCCGAGGACGCCACGCGGTCCGACATCGACTATCTGGTGCAGGTCTTCACGACCGCCATCGAAGCTGGCGCATCGACCTGCAACGTGCCCGACACCGTGGGCTACACCCAGCCCGAGGAGTACGCGCGGCTGATCTCGACCCTGCGCGAGCGGGTGCCGGGCGCCGAGAACGTGGTCTTCGCCGTTCACTGCCACAACGACCTGGGGCTGGCGGTTTCGAACAGTCTCGCCGCCGTGCTCGCGGGCGCCCGCCAGGTGGAGTGCACGGTCAACGGCATCGGCGAGCGCGCCGGAAACACCTCGATGGAGGAGGTGGTGATGGCCATCAAGACGCGGCCCGACGTCTTCCAGGGTCTCGACACGAACATCGTGACCACCGAGATCTATCCGGCCAGCCGGCTGCTGTCTTCGACCATCGGTGTGCCAGTGCAGCCCAACAAAGCGATCGTGGGTGACAACGCCTTCGCTCACGAGGCCGGAATTCATCAAGACGGTGTTCTCAAGGCCGCCATCACCTACGAAATCATGACGCCCCAGTCGATCGGGCGTCCCTCGAACGAGATCGTGCTGGGCAAACACTCGGGGCGTCACGCCTTCCGCGATCGGTTGGGAGAACTCGGAATCGAGCTCGAAGGGGAGGACTTCGAGATGGCCTTCCGCCGCTTCAAGGATCTGGCTGACAAGAAGAAGAACATCTACAACGAAGACATCGAAGCCATCGCGACCGACTCGGTCACCCAGACGGACGACCGCTTCGAGCTCGGTGATCTCTCGATCCTGTCGGGCACCTTCGCCAAGCCCACCGCCACGGTGGAGCTGAGGGTCGACGGCGAGTCTCGGCGAGCGACGGCCCTGGGCATCGGCCCGGTCGACGCCGTCTTCAAGGCGATCGCCGATATGACGGAGACCAAGAGCGAGCTGCTCCGGTTCCAGGTGAACGCCATCACCGGCGGCATGGACGCGCTGGGCGAGGTTTCGGTCACGGTGAGCGAGGACGGCCGCAGGGTCATCGGCCACGGTGCCCACTCGGACATCATCGTCGCCAGCGGCAAGGCCTACGTGCATGCCCTCAACAGGCTCGCCTGGCACAAGAGCCGTCACGACGTGACGGAGCCCAAGGGAATCTAGATGCATCGAATATTGCTGCTTCCGGGTGACGGAATCGGCCCGGAGGTCACGGCCGAGGCGCGGCGCGTGCTCGAAGCCGCCGCCGATGCCGCTGGAATTGGTCTGGAATTCGAAACGGAGCTGATCGGGGGCGCCTCGATCGACGCGAAGGGCACGCCACTCACGGACGAGGCCCTGGAACGCGCGCGCGGCTGTCGAGCGCTGCTGCTGGGTGCCGTAGGCGGACCCAAGTGGGACGACATGCCGGTCAACACCCGGCCCGAGCGCGGACTGCTGCGGATCCGCAAGGAGCTCGACCTCTTTGCCAACCTGCGACCGGCCGCTGTCTTCCCGGCGCTGGTGGATGCCTCGACGTTGCGCCGCGAGGTGGTCGAGGGCATCGACCTGCTGGTGGTGCGCGAACTCACTGGCGGCATCTACTTCGGCGAGCCGCGGGGTCAGGCCTGGGTCAACGGGCGCCGCGAGGCTCGCAATACCATGGTCTACGACGAGTGCGAGATCGCCCGGATCGCGCGTGTCTCGTTCGAGTCGGCCCGCCGCCGTCGCAAGCTCGTGACCCACGTGCACAAGGCCAACGTGCTCGAGGTCTCCCAGCTCTGGATGACCGTGGTCGAAGAGGTCGCCAAGGACTTCAGTGACGTCAGACTCGAACACCAGCTCGTGGACTCCATGGCCATGCTGCTGCTCAAGGAGCCGAGCCGCTACGACGTGATCGTGACCGGCAACCTGTTCGGCGACATCCTGTCGGACGAGGCCGCCATGATCACGGGCTCGCTCGGAATGTTGCCCTCGGCCAGCCTGGGGGAAGCTGGCATCGGTCTCTACGAGCCAGTTCATGGCTCCGCGCCCGACATCGCCGGCCAGGATGCGGCGAATCCGTTGGCCGCCATCCTGTCGGCCGCGATGTTGCTCGAGCATTCGCTCGACGCACCCGACGCAGCCAATGCCGTGCGCGATGCGGTGGCGGATGCGCTTGCGTCCGGTGCCCGCACCGGCGACCTGGTCGCCCCGGACCAGCCCTCGATCGGCTGCCGTGCCATGGCAGACCTTGTGCTCTCGAAGCTGGGCAGCCGGTGACGAACGACCTGTGCATCGGCGTGATCGGCGCGACCGGGGCGCTGGGCAGCGAAGTGCTGGCCCTGCTGGCGGAATCGTCGCTCCACGTGAAGCAGCTGGTGCCGATCGGGACGGAGCGGTCGCTGGGCCAGGAGATCGAATTCCGCGATCTGCTGGCGCCGGTGGAGACCGACTCGGTGTCGCTCCGCGGACTCGACCTGGTCTTCCTGTGCGCACCGGAAGCGGCCTCGATGAAGTTCGCGCAAGAGGCCCTGCGTGCCGAGGTCGCCTGTATCGACGTGAGCGGCGCGCTGTGCGAGTCGCCCGATGTCGAGCTGCGGGTCGCCGTTTTCGGTGTGCCGGCCGCGTCCGAGCCCAGCCCGCTGCTGGTGGCGCCGCCCGGCGCGTGCCTGCCGCTGGCCCTGGTGCTGCGACCGCTCGAAGAGGCGGCCGGCCTGCGCCGCGTGACGGGAACCGTGCTCGAAGGGGCATCGTCGGGGGGGCGCCAGGGGATCGAGAGCCTCTACCGGGAAACGGTCGCGCTCTTCAACCAGGAGGAGCCGCCGGACCCGACGGTCTTCCCGCGACCTGTCGCCTTCGACTGCGGACCGATCGCAGGAGACCCCGACGCCGAGGGACCGACCGATCGCGAGACACGCACGATGGACGCATTGAGGCGTCTATTGTTGGGCGACGCCGGTGTGGCGCTCACCCACGTGCAGGTTCCGACCTTCATCGGCTTCGGCGCCAGCGTGGCCCTCGAGACCGAACGGCTGCTGGACCCAACCCTGGCCGAGGCTGTGCTGGGCAAGGCAGCGGGCGTCGAGCGCTGGGACGATCCGATCGACGGCCTCACCCTGCGGGCGGCGGCCGGCCGCGAAGAGGTGCTGGTCGGGCGCGTGCGCCAGGATCCGTCCTGCCAGAACGGGCTGCTGCTGTGGATCACGGCCGACGTCCTGCGCGTTGCGGCGGCGAACGCCGTTCGTCTCGCCGTGGGGCGCTTCGGGCAGCACCACTGAGACCGGCGTGGCGACCTTCCGGTTCGCGCTGGAATACGACGGTGCCGACTTCTGCGGCTGGCAGGTCCAGGCCGAGGGCACGCGCACTGTGCAGGGCACTCTGGAAGCAGCCCTGCAGCAGGTGACGGGCGCCACAGCCCGCGTGACCGCAGCAGGCAGGACCGATGCTGGCGTGCACGCCGAGCGACAGGTGGCCAGCGTCACGGTCGAGACCGGTCTCGATCCCGACCGCCTCGGTCGGGCGCTCAACGGCGTGCTGCCGCACGACCTGACGGTCGTCGACTGCGCAGCCGCACCCGACGCCTTTCACGCCCGCTACGGCGCCCGCAGCAAGCTGTATTGCTATCGAATCTGGAACGGCGCGAGCGCCTCGCCGCTGCGACGCGCTCGCTGCTACCGGGTCGCCCCGCCCCTGGACGTGGAGGCGATGCGAAAGGGCGCGGTGAGCCTGCTCGGGACTCACGACTTCACTGCCTTCCAGGCGGCGGGCTCGCCGGTCAGATCCAGCGTGCGGACCCTGACACGGCTCGACGTAGAAGGGTCGCCCCGAGGGGAGATCGGCCTCTGGGTCGAGGCAAACGGATTCCTGCGGCACATGGTCCGCAACCTGGCGGGGACGCTGATCGAAGTCGGTCTGGGGCGCCGGGAGGCCGCCTCCGTGGCCGAGTTGCTCAAATCCCGCAATCGACAGCGGGCGGGGCCGACTGCGCCCGCCCGGGCGCTCACCCTGGTGCGGGTGGACTACTGATTCCGTTGGAATCCCGGAGGTTTGAAGACCAGATAGGCTTGACGAAGCCGGGCCGCTCGGGTACCCGTACCGGCTCCCACGATTCCGTCCGGAGGCCGCTCCTTCGTCCGGAGCCGAGCTGCCAAGGAATTCCGTGAGTCTCCAGGCACACAAGACGACCCAGAGCGCGAAGCCGGCCGAGGTGGATCACGCCTGGTACGTGGTCGACGCCACGGATGTCGTGCTCGGGCGACTCTCGACGCGCGTGGCATCGATTCTTCGTGGCAAGCACAAGCCCATCTACACGCCCCACGTCGACACGGGCGACTTCGTGATCGTCGTGAACGCCGAAAAGGTGAAGCTCACCGGGCGGAAGCGCGAACAGAAGATCTACTACCACCATACCGGCTACACCGGACATCTCCGCGAGATCACGGCTGGAAAGCTCCTCGCGGGTCCCCACGCGGACCGGGTGGTTCGAAGCGCCGTCAAGGGAATGCTCCCGCACAACTCCCTCGGGCGGCAGATGTTCCGCAAGCTCAAGGTCTACGCCGGGCCGGACCATCCCCATGCGGCTCAGCAGCCGAAGGAGTTGACTCTTGGCTGATGCCATTCCCGTCATCCTCGCGACTGGAAAGCGCAAGAACGCGGTCGCTCGCGTGCGAATGATTCCGGGAACCGGTCAGGTCGTCTGCAACGGTCGTCCGATGACCGAGTACTTCCCGCGCGAGGTGCTCCACATGCGCATCCACAACCCGTTCGAGGTGGTTGGCGCCGAAGGTCGCTGGGACGTGAACGCGCGCCTGCATGGCGGCGGTATCTCGGGCCAGGCCGACGCTCTGCGCCACGGCATCGCCCGCGCACTGGAGAAGTCGGATGAGACGCTGCGAACCTCGCTCAAGCGTGCCGGCCTGCTGACCCGCGACGCACGCAAGAAGGAGCGCAAGAAGTACGGTCAGAAGGGCGCGCGTGCGCGCTTCCAGTTCTCCAAGCGGTAGGCCGAGACCGAGACCGAGAGATTCTTCGGAAACGGGAGGTCGGTTGGCCTCCCGTTTTTCGTTGGGCCGGCGTTTTTCCCCTCGTCCCGATCAGCGGGATCTGGGTCACCCCGAGAGAATTCAAGGAGCGACGATGACGACCCGAGTGGCGGTGTTTGGGGCGAGCGGCTACGCCGGACTCGAACTGCTGCGACTGCTGCTGCAACATCCGGAGTTCGAGATTGTGGCGATCACCTCGGAGCAGCGTGCGGGGCAACCCGTAGGCGACGCCTTCCCGGCGTTGCGCGGCCAGCTCGAGCTGTGCTTCCAGGCCTCGGACCCGGACGCGATCGCACCGAAAGTCGACTTGGCCTTCACGGCGCTGCCCCATTCGGCATCGGCCCGGACGGTTGCGGTCTTGCGCCGGGCGGGCGTGAAGGTGGCCGACCTCTCAGCGGATTTCCGGTTTTCGGAGCCGGCCGTCTACGCCAGCTGGTACGGCGAGCACGCGGCGCCCGAGCTGCTGGGGCAGGCCGTCTACGGTCTACCGGAGCTGCATCGCGAGGCTCTGAAGGGCGCGGAACTCGTAGGCTGCGCGGGTTGCTACCCGACCTCTGTGTTGCTGCCACTGGTGCCGTTCCTGCGAGCGGGGCGGGTCGGAAACCGGGGCATCATCGTCGATTCGAAGTCCGGCATCTCGGGAGCGGGGCGCAAAGTCGACGGCGCCTATTTGTTCACCGAGCTCGATGGCAACGGCCGCGCCTACAAACCCGGACGCGAGCATCGGCATGGGCCCGAAATGGAACAGGAGGCGACACGGGCCGCGGGGGAAGACGTAATGTTGAGCTTCGTGCCGCATCTGATTCCCGTGACGCGAGGCATCCT
>SMWR01000092.1 GCA_004356735.1 Deltaproteobacteria bacterium | reverse complement strand
GATCCCAGCAACATGAGCAAGCCCGGCTCGGGGATGAAATGAATCAGCAGGGACACGGATCCGCCCAGCTTCGCGCTGCTACCCAGCGACAGGTTCGTGACAATCTGCACCGGGGTGACCATCTGCACCACGCCGCTGAGGGCGGCCGTGCTGGTCGTGCCCGAGGACGGAGCATGGGCAAAGCCCTTTGCCGTCACGATCGTGAAGGTCGTGTTTCCAAGCATGGTGGTGATCTGATCGATTGCCGTAACGGTCTTGACCGTCCACGGAGCACCCTTCATGGAGATTTCGGGCATCGTTCCGCCGCCCACGATGATCAAACCGCCCACACCCAAACCGATGAAGCCGCTTCCGGGCACGCCATTGACCGTGGTCGGCACGGTCAGGAGCAGCTCGAGTAACGAGCTACAGGTCGTGTCCATCAGGCAGATCTTGGCAACGCCACGAATCGGCAGCTGATTGCGCGTCAGGACGCTCGTCGATGCCACGGCGCCCGAGATGCCGCCGAACGTTCCGGTTCCCAGCTCCGCCTCGACGATGATGGCGAAGATGTTGTTACCCGCGGTTTCCGGGTCGGTGACGAGCACGGTCACGGTGTCCGCCACGCCACCACGGCTTCCCTTGAGACGCAGCGTTTGGAGGTGCGCGGGGAGGCTGCCCGAAGAATTGTTGATCGTGGCCACGCCGCCACCCAGGCTCTCGATCGCCGAGAGATCACCGAGCACGACGAATGACGTTCCTTCCCAGTTCAGGGGAGCAGCGTTTGCCGATCCAACCGCAACGAACAGCATCGAGGCGGCGGCGAACCAACTGAGCAAGTTGCGCATCGTGTCCTTTGAGGACCTCGAGAATCCCGATTCGCCATCCGTAGGGGAAGGGAGTCTGCGGTGAAAACTATTGCAACTCAAGTGCGAAACTCACGCTGGGTCACCCACCTTGCCAGCCCCTGGATCGCCGGAGGTCGGCTTTCCAGACGCGTCAGAGGCATCGAAAACACGATACACCATTCCTCGTCGGATTTGGAAGCAGCAAAGAGGCTTCCGGTCGGAATTTCCGTAATGATCTCCAGTCCTTGCTGCAGCAGAACACCCGTCATCGCTCCGGTGAGCAAGAACCCGGCGAAACGCCCTGGAACAGTGCGCGATTCGACCCCCCCTCCGGAAAGCTCAACACAAGCAGCGGCTCTCCGCGAAACAGAGAGCCACTCATTTCCTTCCTGGCCCGCCAAGTCCACGCCGCCCCGATGGGGAACTTCGGGTCCCGAGGCTGGCTCGAGCGACCTGCGCATCTGGGCGCCGCCCAACTGCCCGCCTGGGAGCATGAGATTTCCAACGCGCCTGACTTTGCGTTTTGAACGCGCCTGACTTTGCGTTTTGAACGCGCCTGACCTCGCGGATCGGGGCGGTCGGATGACGGCGCATTCGAGTCGGGGTCACCGTGGACGGCACCCACACCCGGAAGAGTAGCCGGCAATCGTGCCCGTTCTTCCTCCAGCGTCGACGATCACAGCGGGACCCGGCCCGATGCTCGTTCTCGAAGCCCGGCGCGCAGCTCGACACGCAACTCGAGCAGGTGCGCGCGCGTGCGACTGGACGCATGCTCGAGACCGCGCTCAACGGCATCGAGTGCACCCCGGGCGTCGCCCTTTGCCCAGCGCACGCTGGCAAGGGTATCGAGCAGCGCCGGCTCGTCGCCCGCGTCGGCCACGGCCGACTCGGCGAGCTCGAGCGCACGGTCCAAATCACGACCGAGAACGAAGAGTGTCCATGCCACGTCGTTGCGCGCCGCGACGGAACCGGGCATCGACCTCAATACCATCTCGCGCGCAGCGAGGGCTTCGTCCATGCGGTCCGCGTCATCGAGCAGGTTCGCGGCGAGCCGCGCCAGCTGCGTGTCCTCGGGATCCCGTCGCCGCGCGTAGAGAACGCGCTCGAGAGCGGCCGGCTTGCGGCCCTGGGCGATCTCGGCGGTGGCGGCGCGGACCACGACCCACGACGCGGGCGCAGAATCGACCGGCCAGTCGGCGAAGACCCGCTCGGCCGCTTCGACGCGACCCTGGGCTTCGAGCGCGCGGACCAGCAGGAGTCGCGCGTCTGTGCGCTCGGGCTCAGAAAGCAGAACGCTCTTCGCGTACGCCTCGGCCCGTTCGGAAAGGCCGGCCTTGAGCGCCGCCGATGCGCGCTGCATGGCGATCGCGGCACCCTCTTCCGGGAGAGCTTCGAGACGGGCGAGCGCTTCGGCCGGGCGGCCATTCTCCAGATCGGCCTGGGCCAGAGAAACTTCGCGGATCACGGCCATCCGGTCCTTGGGATCCGCCCCCCCGATCTGCTCGAGGGCATCGACCCCCTCGAATGGGTCGGACGCCGACGCATCGGGCACCACGTAGCCGAGATCGCGCAGCCACTCGCGCTCCTCGGCGTCGAGCTCGACCCCACCGGCGGCGTGACGCCGAACTGCCAAGTGCGCTTCGAGCAGCCGATCGAGCTTCGCCACAGCCTCGGGATCCTCTTCGGCCCGATTCCGCAGCTCCTTCGGATCGGCCTCCAGATCGAACAGCTCGGGACGCGGTGCGCGGATGTACTTGTGGGTGCCGACACGCACACCGAGCAGTGGACTCCATCCATAGTCGAAGCGCGTCGCCAGCGTCTCCATGTAGAGGCTGCGTTCGACGGGCTCGTCCTGGTCCACGAGCGCCCGAAGATCGAGTCCACGAACCTCGGGCAGGGGCGCTGCGCCGACTGCGGCCAGCAGGGTCGGTGCCAGGTCCACCAGTCCCACCGGGGTCGAGATCGTTCGGCCTGCCGGCCAACCGGGTCCCTGGATCAGCAACGGGATCCGCTGGGTCGCTTCGTAGATCGTGTACGAGTGGGTCGCCTCGTCGTGCTCTCCCAGGCTCTCGCCGTGGTCGCTGGTCGCGACCAGCAGCAACCCATCGTCTCCAAAGCGAGCGCGGATGCCTTCCAACAGCCGACCCACCTCGGCATCGACGAAGGCGATCTCTGCCATGTAGGGACGGCGCGGGAACGCCGCCGCAAACCCCGGCGGAGGCTCGTAATCGGCATGGGGGTCATAGAAGTGGACCCAGAGGAAGAAGCGATCGGGCGAGTTCTGGATCCAGGCAAGGGCTGCGTCGACCACTTGGGTCGCGGTCCGTTCTGCGTAGCCGGTTCCCCCTGAGATCCGTCCAGAAGTGCGATCGTCGTAGTGGTCGAAGCCCCGATCGAGCCCGAAGCGGCGCTCCAGCACCAAAGCGCCGACCACGGCCGCCGTGGCGTAGCCAGCCTCCTGCATGCCCTCCGCCAGGGTGGGCACCTGCTTGCCGAGTCTTTGGATGGCGTTGTGCCTCACCCCGTGAGCGGGTGGATCGAGCCCCGTCATCAGGGTGGTGTGGGCGGGAAGTGTCAGCGGGGCGGGAGAAATCGCCACTTCGAAGCGAACTCCCCGCGCGGCGATGGTGTCCAGATGGGGGGTATGTGCGTCGGGCGCCCCATAGCTGCCGAGGCGGTCTGCCCTCAGCGTGTCGATGGTGATCAGCACCACGCGATCCGGCCGCTCCGATGAGATCTCGGCGTCCGGATCGGGGCTCGCGGAGGGAGGCCGGTCGGCGCCACAGCCCAGCCCGATCACAAGAGCCAGAATCACAAGTGCCGGAGGGACGGCAAGATGCGTCACCGAGCTGCGCGCCGCAGATGTCTGCGGCTCAAGTCGGTCCGCATCGATGTCTAGGGAGATGGGATAAACGAGCATCGACGCGCCTGTTCCTGCGCGTATACTCGGCCTCTCGTTTTTCTGGAGGACCCTGCGCCTGATGTCCGAAGTCACGCTTTTCACTCGCCCGCACCTTCGGACCGGCCCCCGTGTCCGAACACCAGACACGCTACATCGTCGCTTCGCGAGAACCACGGGCGCGACACTCCTGGTGGGAATTCTGGCGCTCCTGGCCGTGGGCTGTGGCGGCGATATCGAAGCGCGCATGGCTGAGGTTCGCGCGCTTCAGGACGTGGGGCAATTCTCGGTCTCCATCGACGACCTGCGCGAGATTCTGGCAATGTCCCCCGACAATTCGGAGGCCACCTACCGACTCGGCGTCGCCCTGGTCCAGATCGGCGAACCCAGCCGGGCCGTCTGGGCGCTCGAGAAAGCGGCCGAGTCCGAAGCGTACCTGGTTCCGGCCAACCTCCTGTTGGCGTCGTCGCACTTCGCCAGCCAGAACTTCGAGGCCAGCGTGCGTTCGGCCGATCGGGTCCTCGAGGTTCAGCCCGACAACCGGATGGCCCTGACCATGCGCGCCAAGGGAAACCTCGGCGCCCACCGACTCGAAGAAGCCCTTGAAGATACCGAGCGTCTGATCGAAGAAGTGCCCGACGACTTCACGGTCCGCACGCTTCATGCGACACTGCTCGAAGAGCTGGGTCGGGTCGAGGAAGCCGAGAAGGCCTGGGACGACCTCAAGACGCTTGCCCTCGAATCCGGCGACCCGGCTCTGGCGCCGCGCGGCTGCATCGCGCCGGCCATGTTCGCGAAGGACACCCTCAAGGACATGGAGCGCGCGGAAGAACTCTACGACGACTGCGTCGAGCGCTTCCCGACCAATGGCTTCGTCGCCAGCCAGGCCATGAGCTTCTACGACAGGATCCAGAAGCCCGAGAAGGCCACCGAGACGATTCGCGCCGCGATCGAGGCCGCGCCCGAGAACCTCTCGCTGCGACAGGCTCTGGCGACTCGGTTGCGCAACGCGGGCGACCCCGACGGCGCCGAGAGGGTGCTGCTGGAAGCGGCCGAGAGCTTCGACTCTGCCGCCGCCTGGAACATGCTTGCCACCTTCCACCGCATCCAGGGCGAGCCGGAAAAGGCACTGGAGGCGATCCAACAGGTGATCGAGCTGGCGGGAGGCGGCAGCGACCTCTTGCGCTTCACCCAGGCCGATGTGTTGATCGATCTCGGGCGGCTCGACGAGGCCGACGCCATCATCGAGGCCCTCAAAGAGCCCGTCTACGCGAAGCTCCTCACGGGCCGCATCTTGATGAAGCGCGGCGATTCCGCCGGCGCGCTGAAGAACTTCGAACAAGGCATCCGGGCGTGGCCTTCCAATGCCGGCGCTCGCTTCCTTGCGGGCCTGGCCGCCCGGGACCTCGGTGACACCGACCGTGCGATCTCCGAGCTGCGCGAGGCGGTGCGGGTCGACAAGTCCGGCACCAGAGCCGCCGAGCTGCTGTCTCGCATCCACTTCGAGCGCGGCGACTACGCGGAGTCGATGCGCTTCGGCCGGGTCGCCCTGAAGCGGCGCGGTGCGAATCTGAAAGATATCTACATGGTGGGCGCCCGCTCCCTGACCGAACTCGAGCAATACGACGAAGCGCGCAAAACCGCCAAGGCGCTGCAGGATCTCGAGGGCGGAAAGATCCAGGGCACCCTCGAACTCGCCGCCGTCGAGCGAGCAAGCGATGGACCCACGGCCGCCGTGAAGGTGATCGAGGAGAGCGGACTCGACCTGACCGACCCGGCGAATGACGAGGTGCTGCGTGCACTGGTCGATCACCGCCTCGCCGGCGACCAGAACAAGGCTGCACTCCTGGCCATCGATGCGGCGCTGGTAGCGCATCCGGACCACGCGGCATTCCACGACACGCGGGGCTTCGTGCTGCTTCGCCAGGATCGTCGGGACGATGCGCGCAAGGCTTACGACAAGGCCGTCGAGCTCGACCCCGAATCGGCTGAGGCCCAGGCTGGCCTGGCGACGCTGGCCGCCCAGGCGGGTGATCTGACCCAGGCCGTGAAGCTCTTCGACCGGGCCACCGGGCTCGCTCCAGGGCGGAGCAGCTACCGTTATTCCGCAGCCCAATTGGCGCTGGCCACGGGCGACACCGCCGGCGCTGAGATGCGCCTGCGCGAGGTCGTGCGCCGTTCACCCGGCCACGCCGGCGCGCGCAACGACCTGGCCTGGATCCTGGCCGAGCGCGCCGAAGAACTCGACTACGCGCTCGAGCTGATCGAGCAGGCCCAGCGTCTCGATCCTTCTCCCGACTTTCTCGACACCCTGGGCTGGGTGCGCTTCAGGCGGGGAGAGCTGACGGCGGCTGTTGACGCCCTGGAAGAGGCCGTCTCATCCCGCGCGGAATCGCCGTCGATCCGCTATCGGCTTGGCATGGCGCTCAGCAAGCTGGGAGACAAGGAACGCGCAAAGGAGATGCTCGAGGCCGCGATCGAAGCCGATTCGTTCCCCGAGGCCGCCGATGCACGGCGCGAGCTGGCAGAGCTCGAGAAGTAGGAACGAGCGGTGCCTCGCCAGCGCTCGCTGGCCGTTCTCGCAGCCCTGTTCGTCGCCACGATCGGTGGTCTGCTGATCGGCTGCACCGCTTCCGAGAAACGTCTGCAGGACCACACCAAGGCCGGCTACGCCTTTCTCAACGCCGGCCACGTCCGCGAAGCCGTCCTTGAGTTCCGCAACGCCCTGAAGTTGCGCCCGGACGACCCCGCACTCTACGAGCAGCTCGGCAAGGCACTGGTTCGCGCCCAGCAGCCCTTCGAAGGACTGCCTTACATCGAGCAGGCCTATTTGATGGACCCTTCGCGCACCGAAGCCGCGCTCTACCTTGCGCGGCTCGTCGCGGCGAGCCAGCCTGAGCGAGCCCGCGATCTGCTGAATCCGGTGCTCGCATCAAACCCGGACGACGATCTGACCCAGCAGACGCTGGCCCTCGTGCTGCTTCACGAAGGCAGGCAGAGAAAGGCGCTCGAAGCGGCCCGACGCGCCGTAGAGCTCGACCCCGAGAACGTCGATAACTGGATTCAGCTCGGCACCGTGTACAAGGCGAAGATCCGACGCGCTCAGGACCGTCGCCAGCGCCCGGCAAGCAACCTGTTCAAGTTGGCGATTTCCGCCTACGACCACGTGGACAAGCTCAAAGGGGGCTGGTCGCGCGCACGGATCGAGAAGGCCCGCGTCTATTCGATTTGGCCCGGACACCAGAAGCAAGGCCAGGCAACCTTCATCGATGCGCTGTCGCTGGCCCAGGCCAGCGGCTCGCCGCTGGAGATCAAGCTCGCGGCCTGGGCCATGGACGAGTACGGACAGCGGCGAAGCGACGCCAAGCTGCGACGCAGGGCGCTGCGGGCGATCCTCGAGGTGGACGAGGACAACTACGAAGCCTGGCGGGCGCTGGGCTGGCTCGTCGACCGCCAGCCGGAACACAGCGGCGAGGAGCTCTACAGCGAGCTGCTCGAGCGCCGTCCCGACGACGCCCGTTCCTACCTCGCCTACGCCGGCTTCCTGGTGCAAAAGGAGCGACGTGACGACGCCGAGGCCGTGATCCGAGGCGCGCTCGACGACGGAATCGACGGAGCTGCCCTGCAGGGCTGGCTGATCCGAGCGCGGATCCTCGACGGACAGATCGGAGACGCGGTCGCCATCAGCAACGAAATGATCAATGACTTCCCCGATGACCGAGAGACCCGGATCGCATCGGTATGGCTGGCGCTCGCCCAGGGAAGACCCGAAGAAGCCGCCAACCGGCTGCATCGCATCCTGGCCACCGAACAGACATCCGAGCTGCTGCGGCTGCTGGCACTTGCTGAATATCGTCAGGGTCGGCTGGCCGAGGCCTCTCGCGCCATCGAGCGGGCCTCCATTTCGGTCCAGTCGATCTCGTTCCCCATCCTGCGGCTGCGTGCGCGGATTGCCCACGACAGCGGACAGTTCCAGAATACCGTCGAGACGATCCGCATCCTGATCGGTCGGGGCCAGAAGCTCGACGATGGAGAGCGCACCCTGCTGGCAACGGCGCTGCACCAGACCGACCGCCGGGACGATTCGCTCAGCATCTTCGAGAACATGCTCGAACAGCAGCCGCCGCCGCGGGTGGCCGTGCTGGCGTTCGTGCGTCTCGAAGGCGAAAACGATCCGACCCGCGCCTATCAATTGCTGCAGCAGGTACTGCTCACTTCACCCAACGATTTCGAGATCGTCGAGGCACTCACCAAGATGGATCTGGCGGCCGGCCGAGCCCAGCTCGCAGTGCAGCGCCTGAACCAACTCGCCGCGGCACGCCTGGTCGACCCGCCCCTGCTGCTGCTGCGCGCTCGGGTCCTGGCACGGCTGGGCGCTTGGGACGCATCGGAGTCCGACGTGCTGCGCGCCTTCGAAGCCAACCCGAAGCTGCCGGGCGCCGTCGATCTCCTGTTCACCATCTACACGAAGAACGGCCAGCTCGACGACGTCCGGGCTTCTTTCGAACTGGCCGAAAAGTCGGGCGTTCTTCACCCGGGCGCGCGCGTCCTGCTGGCGCGGCTCTACCTGGCCGAAGGCAACCTCGAACGCACGCGCGAGATGCTCGAGATCGTGGTGCAAGAAGTGTCCGGCTTCTGGACCGCCCAGAATGACCTGGCTTATGTCCTCGCCGAGCTCGGGGTCGACCTCGACCGCGCGCTGCAACTGGCGCGCAAGGCCCACGCCGGATCGGGTCGCCTGCCAACCACGGCTGACACCGTGGGCTGGGTCCACCTGAAGGCCGGCCGCTACGACTCGGCCCTCAGGTACTTCGAACGCGCCATCAAGCTCTCCAACCAGGAACGCGAGGAGGTCGATCCCGCCTTTCGTTACCATCGGGGTGTCGCGCTCCTCGGTCTAGGGCGCACAACGGAGGCCATTGACGCCTTCGAGAGCGCCCTTTCCCAGAGAAGCTTCCTCGGGGCGGGGGATGCGCGGCGCCAGCTCGAGGCGGCGCGCCATCAGCAGTCGGAATCCGCAAGCTCCTCCTAGCTCCGGTCCGCCGCGAATTCCGGGCGGTGTGTTCGCTTGGAGCGCGGCGGCCGCACTCATCGTGCACGCAGTGCTGCTGTTCGGATCGAAGGACCTGTACGGCGGAGCCGACCTCGTTCCCCACCTCCGGCTGATGCAGCAGATGGACGCCCAGCCCGGCCTCTACAACATCTATGCGCCGGCGTTTCACGTGTTCGGCGCGCTGCTGTTGCCGTGGGCGAGCGAAGCCACGGCGGTCAAGCTCTTCACGCTGGGAAGCGCCGCGCTGCTGATCGGGGGCTTTCGCCTCTTCCAACGCGCAGCCGATCTTCCCGACGTCTCGGCCTCCCTGTTCGCCTGGGCCCCCTACGCCTTCGCACTCTCATGGTGCTTGCCCAAGGTCGAGGCCGCCGGCTATGGACTGGCCTTCGCCGGTCTCGGCGCGTTGCTCACCAACCGCCACCGTTGGCTGGTCGCCGCCCTGGCAGGCACCTTCTTCATCCACACGGCATCGGCCTTGTTCTTCGGCCTGTGCGGCGGTGTGCTCGCCCTGGTCAGGCGCGATGCCCGCGCCATGCTCGCCCTCGCCGTGGCTACAGTGCTGGCTTCCCCCCTTTTCATCTCCCACCTGATGGCCGGCTGCAATGCCGCCCAGGCGCTGCTCTTCTCCCCGGGCGACTACCTTCGCACGACCGGAGGCTGGACGTCGTTCGACCACACGCACACGATCATCGTCCTGGCCGGACCGATTGCCGTCGCCTGCGCCGCGGCCGGCGCGCCCCGCCTTTGGCGCGAGCATCGCGAGATCGCAATCCTGGCCGGCGTCGTCACGTTCTTCTACCTGAACGAGGTCTGGCTCGCGCCCTTCGGAGCTCGCACGACCCTCAACCTGATGCGGGGCCTCACCGTGCTCGCGTTCCCGGTGGCTGCGGCAGCCGGCGTCTTCGCCGCGACCCGTCCGCGCTGGACCGCCGCGATCCTGGCGGCCTGCATCGTGTGGAGCCTTGGCAGCCTGTTCTTCGCGTTGCCCGATGCCTGTCATCGCGTCGTGGTCGATCCCGAGCAGGCCGAGCAGCTGGTCGTCGATCGTTGCACGTTCCGCTGGACGATCAGAAGAGATCACTAGCAGGCACACCCAGCCGTACGCTCTCCGGGTGGCCCGCCTCGATCGCGGTCCGCAGCACCGCCAACTCGGTGCGCAGCTGGTTCGTGTAACGTCCGCCCACGTTGAGCGCGCGCTCCAGCACCGCCAGGGCCTCGGCGTACTCGCCTCGGATCAGATGGGCGTGGCTGATGGAGGTCAGCTCCATCTGGGTCGGCGATTGCTTGTGGCGACCGCGCTCGATCCAAGTCGCGGCCATGTCCGACAAGACGGCCCGGAAGCGGGGATCGCGCCGCATAGCAGCATAGGCCGCGTCGGTCTCGAGCCTCTGAAAGCGGTTGTAGCCGCGCTGCTGTGCACGCCGCAGCGCGGCAACGGCGGCTTCGACGTCGCCGCCCAGAGCCATCTGCTTGGCCCGCATCAGGTTCGCCGCCATGCCGTCGGGATAGTTCGCGGCGGAGTCAGCGACCAGCAACCCACCGGAACGCCAGATCCGGGCCCGTTCCATGCTGCGGACCCCGCCTCCGACGAGCAACAGAATGGCAACGCCAATCAGCCCCTGGGTGACGCGGGTGCGCGCTCCGGTTTGCAGGGGAAGACGCTCCAACATCTCCTGGCCCATCAGCAATCCGCCGCCCAGCAGTCCGGGCAGGATGAAGTAGAGGTAGCGGTCGGCCATTGGATAGAGGAACGGGAAGATCTGGGAGACCGGCGCATACGACACCAGGACCCACACCCAGAAGACGACCTCGATCGAACGGCGCCGCGCGCAGATCCATAGCCGCCAGCCAAGCAGCCCCAGCACCGGAACCGAGCACAGCCACCACGGATCGAGCCACGACACGGCCGGATCCGGCTCCTGGAAGGCCGACACGCCCCAGGAGGTGGTGGCCATCACCCCGTAGCGGAGCGACAACGCCGCCATGGTCCGCATCAGCACCAGCGGCGTGTCGTGCAGTGTCGCCACGGCCGCGCCCGAGCGCTGGTGGGTGGAGAACTCAGCCACGGAGTAGAGGGCAAAGACCGCAGCCCACAGCACCAGCCAGCGCCAGCGCACGCGATCCTTCCGGGTCCAGTCGAGCAGCAGTGCCACCGGCAACGCAAAGGCGGCCGTCGCCTTGGTGCAGAGCGCCAGCACGAACAGAGCGCTTGCCCAACCGGGATGACGCCGCCAAGCCAGCAACGCGGCCAACGAGAAGACCATGCAGAGAGAACTCTTGAGCTGTGAGATCCAGGCGACGGCTTCGACGTTGGCCGGATGTACGAGAAAGAGAACGCCGCTGGCGAGCGCCGCCAGCTGGGGAATACCGCATGAGAGGAGCAGGGCCGCCAGGAGCAGCGAAGCGGTCGCGTGAAGCACGACGTTGACGACGTGGTGGCCGCCCGTGTCGGCGCCGAAGACCTGCCACGCCAGTGCGTGAACGATCAGCTGGACCGGCGAATAGTTGACGATGGCGATCGTCGCGGGGCCGGTCGGATCGAGCAGGACCCACAGGTTCTCGCCGGAGAGCTCGTGGATGTAGCTGTTGTACTGGACATAGTGGAAGTCGTCGGAGACGAAGGGACCTTGGAGGGCGGGTCGGTAGACGACCAGAGCCGCACCGATGAAGAGGCTAAGCAGAATCCCCCACATCGCCGGCGTGATGGCCGTCGCAGCGGAATCGCCGCGGTGCGGCGCAGCTTTCGGGTCACGGCGTGCGATGATCCGCCTCCTGTTCGTCGCCACGTCGGCGCTTCTTCAGCTGCTCGAACTCGGCGCGCACCAGCGGCTCCATCGGACCACCGACCGCCAATGCCTGCTCGAACACGCGCTCCGCAGCCTCGAGCTCACCGCGTTGCAGGTGGGCGAGTGCCACCATGCGGAGTTCGGGCTGGGTGCCGTGCCCGCGGTGGCGGGCTTGCTCGATCCAGCGACCCGCCAGCTCGTGGACGAACGCCCGGAACTCGGGCGTGTTCCGGATCGGAGCCAGGCCCGGATCGCCGCTGTAGACCAGGAAACGGTCGATGCCGTGGTCGGCCGCCCAGCGCAACCGATCAACCGCCGTGTCGACATCGCCCTGCTGGGCGGCACTGCGGGCTTCCAGAAACGCAGCCATACCGCCTCGCGGATAATGAGCCGCCGCATCCAGCATCAGCCGCATCTCGCCCTGCCACAGCGCCGCGCGGGCGGCCCCTTGCCAGGCGAACAAGAGACAGCCGGCCAACACGAGCCAGGTGGCCAGCCTGGGCGCTGCATCCGGCAGCCGTGGGCGCAGCCGCTCCCAGAGGAACAAGACACCGCCGAGCAGTCCGGGCAGGATGAAGTAGAGGTAGCGGTCGGCCACGGGATAGAGGAACGGCAGCAGCTGTGAAACCGGCGCGAAGGAAACGGCCGCGGCCACCCACCAGGCGGCTTCGGGACTGCCGCGGCGCAGCGTCACAATCACGCGCCACAGCAGCAGCGCTCCGGTGGGCAGCGCCACGAGCCACCAGGGATCGAGCCAGGACAGGGACGGCTCGGGCTGCTGAAAGGCCGAGACCCCGTAACCCGACACCGCCATCACCAGGTAGCGCATGCCGACCGCGGCGATCGTGCGCAGCTGGACCAGCGGATCCTCGAAGGCCGCGACCTCGACCTCACCCAGGTGGCCAAAGGACGTGAACTGGGGGATCGCGTAGAGCACGAAGATCGCTGCCCAGACACAAAGCCAGCGAAGGAGATGTGAATCCGCTTTGTCCCGCCAGGTCCAGGCCAGCACGGCCGCTGTGGGGAGGGCGAAGGCGGCCGACGCCTTGGTCAACAGCCCCAGTGCGAACAAGACCGTGGACAGGCCGGGTCTGCTCCGAAACGCCAGCAGGGCGGCCAGTGAGAAGGTCAGCGCCGCGTCGGTCTTGAGCTGCGAGACCCAGGCCACAGCCTCCACGTTGGCCGGGTGGACCAGGAAGACGACCCCCCCGAGCAGGGCCGCCGCCCGGGGAATGCCGGTCGCCACGAACAGGGCCACTAGCAGTGCACCGTTGGCCGCGTGAAGCAGCACGTTCACCAGGTGGTATCCGAACGGATCGTTCGCAAAGATCTGCTTCTCGATGGCCGTGAGAAGCAGGTGGATCGGGGCATAGTTCGCGGCATAGAGTCGGGCCGGACCCGTGGGATCGAAGATCGCCAGCAGCGTCCCGGGACGCAGATCAGCGGTGTAGGGATGATTCAGATACCCGAAGTCATCGGAGACGAACGCGCCGTCGAGGGCGGCGCGATGGATCGCGAGGCCCAGCACTGCGAAGACGACGAACAGCAGGAGCAGCGCCGGAACCGGTCGCTGGATCAGCGCCATCACTCCGCTGTCTCCCCCGACCGCCTCCTCGGACATCGCTCGCGAGTCTACCCAACCCCCTGGGGAATCCTCGCTGTCGTGCTGGCTCTGGCCTGCGGTTCCGGCGGCGAGGTGGAAGCCGACGAGAGCCGCGCATCCGCCTCCGAGGGCCTCGTCTACGTGAAGATCGTGGACGGCCAACCGGACCTCTGGAGAGTCCGGATCGCCGACGGCCAGACGCGCCCCCTGTTGTCGACACCGGACCGCAATGAGAGCTGGCCCTATTGGTCCCGGACCTCCCAGCGGCTCGTCTTCCAGGTCGAGCCCGAGGCCGGCGGGAGTGATCTCGTCTCATGGTCACCCGAGCTCGGCGAAATCCCGCTGACTCGGACGCCCGGACGTGTCGAGCGCTGGCCCGTCTGGTCTCCAGATGGTCAACGGCTGGTCTACGCCTTCCGGGGAGGGCGGCCGGCTGCGGGGCTGGGAATCGTCGAGATGGCTCAGGTCGAGCGCCGGATCCTGGCGCGCACGGGCCCGAAGGACTTCTACCTGCGGCCGGACTTCTCGCCCGATGGCGACCGGCTGGTGAGCCAACGGCGCACGGACGAGGGAATCGGGTCCCGACTGTGGCTGCTCGAACGCAATGAGATTCCGACGCCGCTGCTGGAAGAAAGCGACGCGTTCGACATGAAGCCTCACTTCGACCGCAGCGGAACGCGCGTCATCTTCACGCGCCGTCCGTCACGCACCGGCGCGGGCGAGATCGTCGTGACCGGCGTAGACGGTCAGGATCTGCGGATCCTCTACGAGGATCCGGCTGCCGACGATCACTCGGCGCGTCCGTCGCCGACCCGGGACGAGATCGCCTTCATCTCGGATCGCGGCGGGCGTCCCCAGCTTTACATCGGCCGCCTCGACGGCACCGAGCTGCGACAGATCGTACTCGAGGGTCGCAGCGCTTTCGCCCCACGCTGGTCGCCAGACGGCGATCGGTTGGTCGTGTCGACCACAATGACGCCCGGGTCACCTCCGTCACGCCACGACTCGACGGGTCTCGCCCAGATCGAACTCGTCGTCATCGACCGTGAGGGCCGGCGGCTCGTCGAAACACCCGGGCTGATGCCCGATTGGATGCACAGCTGGCCATGAACCCCCGTATCACAACGATCGGAATCGCCGTCGGATTGGCCCTGCTGGTGATCGTCGTCTTCTGGCCGGTGCGTTCCCACGATTTCATCGCCTACGACGACGACATCTTGATCACGGCCAACCCTCACGTCCAAGCGGGGCTGAACGCCGACGGCATCGTGTGGGCCTTCACCAGCTTCCACGGATCGAACTGGTATCCGCTGACGCGGCTCAGTTGGATGCTCGACAGCGAGTTGCACGGCGTCGAGCCGGGCGCCTTCCACACCCAGGACCTCGGATTGCACGCCCTGACGACGTTGCTCCTGTTCGCCGCGCTGGTCCGCATGACGGGGGCGCCGGGGAAGAGCGCCTTCGTCTCGGCGGTCTTCGCCGTGCATCCCCTCCACGTCGAATCGGTGGCCTGGGCGTCAGCCCGCAAGGACACGCTGAGCGGCCTGTTCTTCGTGTTGGCCCTGTGGATCCACGCATCGCCCCGCGCGAGCCGCCCGGCCTGCAGGATTGGCACCACCCTCGCCATGGGGCTCGGCCTGATGGCAAAACCCATGCTGGTGACACTTCCGTTCGTGCTGCTGCTGCTCGACGCCTGGCCCCTGGGAAGACTGCAGTCCGAGGGCAAAGCGGGACGCGGGGATCGCGCAGCGTGGCGCCGAGCCGTCCTCGAGAAGTGGCCCCTGTTCGGTCTCGCGATCGTCGTGAGCGTCGTCACGCTCCTGGCCCAGCAATCCGGCGGGGCCGTCACCGATCTCGCGGCATTGCCCATCTCCGAGCGCGTCGCCAACGCCCTGCTCGCCGTTCTGGACTACACGCGCGACGCCTTCTGGCCGGCCGGGCTTGCGATCTTCTACCCGCATCCCGAAGGCGGCATCCCCGCGCTCCAAGTGGCAGGCGCGTTGATCTTCGTCGTCGGCTGCAGCATCGGGAGTGTGGCGCTCTTCCGACGGGCTCCAGCCGTGACCATCGGCTGGCTGTGGTTTCTCGGCATGCTGCTTCCCGTGATCGGCTTGGTGCAGGTCGGTGCCCAGGCGCGCGCCGATCGCTACACGTACCTCCCCTTGATCGGCCTGGCGATCGCGGTGGCGTGGGGTGTTCCCGGCCTCGCGTCGCGCTGGCTTCGGGAGGGCCGTGCAGGCTCGGTGATGCTCGCCACTGCGGGCTCGATCGTCATCGGCGCATTGGGATGCGCTACATCGGTGCAGCTCCGCTCCTGGCGAGACACCGAGAGCGTGATGCGCCACGCGCTGAGCGTGACCGAGTCGAACTCCATCGCCCACGCCTATCTGGGTGTCGCCCTGCTCGCCCGGGGCGACACCATCTCTGCCGCCAGCGAGTGGCGCGAGTCGGCGCGGATCGAGCCGAGGGATCGCGTGGTGGCCAACAACCTCGCCTGGCTGCTGGCGACGTCGCCGGACCCGAAGGTTCGCGATGGCGCCGACGCGGTGGTTCACGCCGAACGTGCATCGCGTCTCACGCGCGATGACCCGTCGGTGCTCGACACCCTCGCGGCTGCCTACGCCGCAGCGGGACGCTTCGATGAGGCCGTC
>SMWR01000091.1 GCA_004356735.1 Deltaproteobacteria bacterium | reverse complement strand
CGCGGATCAGACCTCCGGCTTGACGTTGGTCGCTTCAAGCCCCCTGCGACCGGTTGCCGACTCGTATACGACTCGCTGACCGTCGCGCAGAGTCTTGAAGCCTTCGAGGGTGATGTTGGAGTAGTGGACAAAGATGTCCTTCTCGCCCTCATCGGGCGTGATGAAGCCGTACCCCTTCTGTTCGCTGAACCACTTGACCGTACCATTCGCCACTGTCTTTCCTCCGTCTGGAACCCCGCCACGCCCACTCTCCCTGGGACAGGGTGCGCTGGCATGCCCAGCATATACGGAGACAGGTTGGGGTTGAACGGAAAACGGAGTGAAATGGACATTCTCCTGAGCTCGCATGCTCGCGGCCCCGATGCAAGCAGTCTTTCCTCGCCGCCACGCTCCCACGCGGATGGGGGTCACGAGCCGCCAACGTCCAGGATTGGCTATCGTCCGGTGCCCCGGCCTGGGGCGGATGCCAGGTCACGGAGGCACGAGGGAGAATCAGATGGGCCTGGATCCTGCATCTAAGGAACAGATTGATTCGCTGGTCAGCCAGTACCCGGTGACGGTCTTCATGAAGGGCAACCGCGAAGAGCCACGCTGTGGATTCTCGGCCACCGTGGTCCGGATTCTGGATGCGCTGATTCCCGAGTATCACACGGTCGACGTGCTCGAAGACCAGACCCTCCGGGAGAACATCAAGGAGTACTCGAGCTGGCCGACGATCCCCCAGCTCTACGTGGGCGGCGAGTTCGTGGGCGGCTGTGACATCATCCAGGAGCTCGAAACCCGCGGCGAGCTCCATCAGAAGCTCGGAGTCGAAGGCGGCACGGCAACGCCACCGGAGCTGATCGTGACGCCCGAGGCTGCCGAAGGATTGCAGCGCGCCACGGGCGAGCGACCCGACGACCACATCCTGCATCTGTCGATCGATGCCCGCTACTACGGCTCGCTCAACGTGGGCCCCAGATACGAGGGCGGCGTGGAGGTCGAAGCGGGTGGACTGGCGTGGATCATGGATACGCACACGGCCAGGCGCGCACAGGGCGTCCGCATCAACGTGGTCGACACGCCCGAAGGCCCCGCCTTCAAGATCGACAACCCGAACGCGCCGAATCGGGTCGAGACCCTGAGCGTGACCGACCTGAAGCAGCGTCTCGATGCCGGTGAGAGCTTCGAGTTCCTCGACGTTCGGACGCCCGAAGAACGGGCCATGGCCAGCATCCAGGGCGCCGTGCTGATGACGCCGGAGGCAACGGCGCGGCTCGAGACGCTTCCGAAAGACACCATGCTGGTCTTCCACTGCCACCACGGCGGCCGCAGCCAGCAGGCGGCCGAGCACTTCGCCTCGCTCGGCTTCATCCACGTCTGGAACGTCGCTGGCGGCATCGACGCCTGGTCCCGGGAAGTCGATCCCGATGTTCCCCGCTACTGAGGAGACCGTGATGGCACTCCAGATCCTGAACACAGGGGGACCCGATCCGGAAGTGATCGTCGGCCAGATCCAAGCGGCGATCGAGAACGCACTGCCCGGCGCCGCGGTCGACGTGCGCTGTGTGAGCCCGGGCCACTTCGAGATCAAGGTGACATCGGAGGCCTTCGCCGACAAGCCGATGCTGAAACAACATCAGCTCGTCTACGGCGCGATCGCAGACCTCATGAGCGGTGATGCCGCTCCGGTTCACGCCGTCGATCGCCTCGAGTGCTCGCTGCCCTGATCCCGCCTGCGCGTGCGATGTAGACGACGTGGCGCAGACCGCCCTTGCCCGGACGGTGCCGGGCCACCTGGAACCCCGCCTTGCGCGCGCGCTTCACGAAGCTCGGATCGTGCTGTTCGGTCCAGACCCCGAGGACGCCACCCTCGCAGAGCGCAGCCCGGGTCCGCTCGAGCGCCGCGCTGCCGAAGTGGAGATCGTCGGTCCGCGTCCCCGGACCCTGGAAGAGATCCAGCAGGATCCCGTCCCAGGGTCGCCCGCTGCCCGCGTCGATGAGCTGGGCCACGTCGACCTGCTGCACCGTGACCCGGGGGTCGAAGACGGCGCCACCGGTCAGCTCGGCCAGGGGCCCTCGGCACCAGGCCACGACCACGGCATGCAGCTCGGCCACCAGCAGCTGCGCCTTCTCGGGCAGCGCATCGAGAGCGGCGCGCAGCGTGTACGCCATGCCGAGTCCGCCGATCAGGACCCGGGGGGCCCGCCGACGCGGTAGCTGGCTGCAGGCCAGCGTCGCCAACGCCTCCTCCGAACGACGCGCCGCGCTCGTCATCAGGATCTGACCGTCGAGCAGGATCAAGTAGTCGCGGTCCCCGCGCCGACGCAGCTCGAGCTCCCCATCGGGCGTCGGCTTGCGGTCGAGTGTCTGCCAGGACTGGCTCAGCGCTAGCGCCCTTTCCAGTTCGGCTGGCGCTTCTCGGCGAAGGCGCGCGGGCCCTCACGAAAATCCTCGCTCTTGATCATGGCACGGATGCCGTCATAGCTGGAATTCATCGCCTCCTCGAGTCCGGCCTTCTCGAGACCGAGGCTGGCGGCCTGCTTGGATGCGCGCACCGAGAGCGGCGCACATTCGAGCACCTGGTCGGCCCAGCGCCGGGCGCCCGCCATCAGCTCGTGATGGGGTACGACTTCGTTCACGAAGCCCAGCACGACGCCTTCTTCGGCGCCCACGCGGCGGCCAGTCAACAGCATGCCCATGGCCCGCTTGAGACCAATCTGGCGCGGCAGGCGATGCAGGCCTCCCGCCAGCGCGGCCAGACCGACGCGCGGCTCGGGCAGTGCGAAGATGGCCCTCTCCGAAGCGACGATGATGTCGCAGGCCAGTGCGATCTCGAACCCTCCGCCCATGGCGACGCCGTTCACGGCGGCGATGATCGGCTTGGGATTGTCGAAGCGCGACGTCAGTCCGCCGAAGCCTGTGCGCGGAACCGTGACCGCACCCCCGCCCTCGCTGGCCTGGAATTTCAGATCGTTACCGGCCGAGAAGGCGCGGTCGCCAGCGCCGGTAATGATGGCAACCCAGAGATCGGGGTCGGCGACGAAGTCGTCGAAGACCTTCTCGAGCTCGAGATTCGCCGGCGGATGCAGCGCGTTCATGACTTTGGGCCGATCGATGGTGACGGTCAGCAGCCGGCCGTCGCGCTCGACCCGGCAGAATTCGGGCATGGGACGTTCCTCCTGGTTCGATTAGCATACACCTCGATCCCGGACCCACCCTCGAAGGAGCCGCGCGTGACCGATGTCGGGTTCACTCACGTCGCCCTGCCGGTGACGGACCTCGACGCCAGCATCGCGTTCTATTCACACTACGCCGGGATGAAGGTGGTCCACCACAGGCCCGAAGTGGTGTGGCTGAGCGACGGGAGACGACCGTTCGTGCTCGTCCTGATCGAATCGAAGCGCGTGAAGCATCCGCTCCGTCCCTTCTCACATCTCGGCGTGGCCTGTCGCACTCGCGATGACGTCGATCGCCTCTGCGAGCAGGCCCGGGCCGAAGACATTCTGGTCGCCGGTCCCACGGACGATGGGCCGCCGGTGGGCTACTGGGCGTTCTTCCGGGATCCCGACGGGCATACCCTCGAGATTTCCCATGGCCAGGAAGTCGCACTGACCGTCGACGAAGCAACGGACGGCTGAGCTACGCCTCGGCTTCGAGCTCCCCCTGCTCGGCCGCCGCCGCTTCCCAATCGCGATAGGCAGCCGCGATTCGCCCGCGGAGCGTGTCGCGCTCGGCCTCGAGCGCTCGAACCCGCTCGCCATCGCGGTAGACCTCGGGATCGCCGAGCCGCCATCCGAGCTGTTCGAGCTTTTCTTCCATCGCGGCGATCTCCAACTCGAGCGTCGAAAGCCGCTTGCGGACGCGCTCGAGTCGCCGGGTCTGGTCGCGCGCCTGGGCGCGCGCAGCGACCCGCTCGTGCTTCGCGGTCGCTGCCGCCGGCGCCGCTTGGGGAAGCGACGATCCGGGCGACTGGGCTGAATCCACGCGGCGACGATAGTCGTCGTAGTTCCCCAGGTAATCGGTCAGTCGACCGTCGACGACTTCGACCACGCGTGTCGCCAGGGCGTTGATGAACTCCCGGTCGTGGGAGATGAACAGCATCGCCCCCTGGTAGCCTCGCAGGGCATCCTCGAGCACCTCACAAGCCATCACGTCCAGGTGATTGGTCGGCTCGTCGAGCACCAGGAAGTTGACGGGCCGCAGCAGCAGCTTGGCCAGCGCGAGCCGGGCCTTTTCTCCACCCGACAGCACCTGGACCCGTTTTTTTACATCGTCGCCGCTGAACAGGAAGGCCCCCAGGTGTCCGCGCAGCCGAGGCACATCGTCGGTCGTCGCCGCAGTGGCGAGCTCCTCGAGGACCGTGTTCGACGCGTTCAAACCATCGAGCTGGTGCTGGGCGTAGAAGGCCACCTTGACGTTGTGCCCGAGTTCACGGTTTCCGGCGTCGAAGTCGAGGTTTCCGGCCGCGATCCGCAAGAGCGTGGACTTGCCCGCGCCGTTGGGGCCCGCCAGCGCAATTCGATCGCCGCGGCGTACGAAGAAGTCGATGCCCTCGTAGACCTTCTTCTCGCCGTAGCTCTTGTGGATGTCCTCCAACCGCAAGATGCTCCCGCCCGCGCGATCCGCCGGCGGAAGCTTGAGCCGGATGCGGGCGCCGGATCGCGGCGCCAGCTCGATGCGCTCCAGCTTTTTGAGCGCCTTGATGCGACTCTGCACCTGACGCGCCTTGCTCGCCTTGGAGCGGAAGCGCTCGATGAAGCGCTCCTGCTCGGCGATCTGCCGGTCCTGGTTGCGCTTCTGGGCTTCCAGCTGCTCGCGCCGTTCGACCTTCAGCTCCAGGAACCGGTCGTAGTTGCCCGTGTACAGGGTGAAGCGCGCCGCTTCCAGCTCGGCAACCCGATCGACGTGGCGCCGCAAGAAGGCCCGGTCGTGGGAGATCATGATCACGGCGCCGCCGAACTCGCCCAGGGTCCCCTCGAACCACTCGATCGAGGGCAGGTCCAGGTGGTTGGTCGGCTCGTCGAGGAGCAGGACATCGGGCGCCGACAGCAGCAGCTTGGCCAGTTCGACCCGCATCAGCCAGCCCCCGCTGAAGGTGTTGAGGGGTCGGCCCGGAGCCTCTCCGTGGAAGCCGAGTCCGGCCAGCACCCGTTCGACCCGCGCTTCTCGCTCGAAGCCGCCGCCAAACTCGAACGCCACCCTGGCGCGGTCGTAGTGCTCGGCCACATCGTTGGGTACGTCGCGCCCCTGTCGGCCCAGCCCCTCCATCTCGGCCTCGAGCTTGCGCATCTCGTCCTCGAGATCGGTCAGGTGCGACAGGGCCGACGAGACTTCATCACGGACACTGGTCGTGCGACCCGGATCGATCTCCTGATTGAGCATCGCGATCCGCACATCCCGAGGCGCCACTCGTCGCCCGGAGTCCGGAGGGTCGATGCCGGCCGCGATACGCAACAGCGTGGTCTTCCCCGCGCCGTTCGGCCCGACCAGGCCGACGCGATCTCCGCGGTTCAGCGTGAGGTCAACGTCCCGAAACAGGAGCCGCGTCCCAACGCTGCGCGAGATTCCCTCGAGACGCAGCAGCATCGGGAGAGGCTAGCAACCCGCGCCAGCCAGGGGAGGAAAGCGAGGGCAGGTTGTTTGGCGCTCACGCAGCTGCACGCTGCGGCCCGGCTATCCTCCCGGCGTGAGCGTCGACCCGAGCTGGATCTTCCGCACCGTCACCCTGGTTACGATGTTGTTCGTGCCGCTGTTTGCGTGGCGCATGCGCGGACGTGTGTTCGCCATCTTCGGCTTCGTCGCGCTCTCGATGTCCTTGATCGGCGCATGGGTGACCGAAGTCAGGCTGGCGAGCTGGGCTCCGCCCTTGTGGCACACCCTGGCCTGCCTGGCGTTGACGGCCGGGGCGGCCGCCTCGGGCCTGCACTATCTCCATCTGGTTCGGGCTCGACTGCGGGACCGGGCCTTCCGATTCCTGGTGAGCATTCCCGGCCAGGTCTTCGTCGCCGCCAGCTTCATGGCTGCCTTCTGGCAGCTCGGACTCTGGCCGATCCGCGCCCTCCTCGGCGCGGCGGGTCTGGATGCCGCCGTGCACGCCATGCGCTGGCTGGACCTCGCCCCCTACGCGCTCGCCGTGATCTCGGTCTTCACGTCCGTGCGGCGCGTGATCGAATGGGTGCGGATTCCCGTCTTCGGAGCGCCTTCAGCCGGGTTCGAACGGCTTCCGGTGGTCCGCGTGCGGCGCAGACAGCCACCGGCACCCGCACAGCGACCGCTGCGCATCGTCCAGATCTCAGATCCCCACCTGGGACCGTGGATGTCGGTCCGTCGCATGCAGCGCACCCTGGAGCGCCTGCTGGCGTACGAGCCCGACCTGGTGTTGCTGACGGGCGATTTCCTCACCATGGAAGGAAACGCCACGAGCGGCGCGCTGGCCCGTGCCCTGGAGCCGCTCGAGGCCGTCCACGAGCGCTGCTTCGCGATCTTCGGAAACCACGACCACGAAGCTGCGGACGAGGTCCGCAGCGCCTTCAAAGCCCGGAACATCCGGCTGCTGGTGGACGAGGAGGTGGTGACCGAGACGCCGATTGGACCGGTGCAGATCATCGGCGCCGACTACCGCCGCAAGAATCGACGCGAACCGCTGGAGACCTTGTTGGCTCGTCATCCGCGACACGAGAACGTGCCGCGCCTGTTGCTGCTCCACGACCCGTCGGCCTTCAAACACGTCCCCGACGGCCAGGCCGACCTCACTCTCTCGGGACACACCCACGGCGGCCAGATCGGGCTGGTGTCCTTCGGTTTCGACTGGACGGTGCTGAGCCGGACTCGCTGGCCCGATCACGGCCTCTTCGCCCAGGGCACGAACCGACTCTACGTGCACCGCGGCACGGGCTTCTACGGCTTCCCGTTGCGGGTGGGCGTTCCGAGCGAGCTCTCGATTCTCGAGTTGGAACTCTCCTGACAGTCGCCGGCGCCCCTTGCGCGGCCTAGCAGTTCGCCGCTTCGGAGAACTGCAAGCCGCCCCTTGGGCGGCCAGTCAGCGTCGCTCGACTGTGAACGCGAAGCGCTCGGGGGACTCGCCGGCGGCGGCGCGCTCGGCGGAGACCACCAGCACCGAGTAGCGGCCCGGCGTGAGCCAGCTCCCCGGCAGACGCAGTCGCGCTTCGCGTCGACCGGGCGGACCGGCGAGCAGCACGCGTTCCCGCAGCTCGCGTCGATGGCTCGCATCCGCAACGCGAAGCTCGGCTTCGCCAGCCTCGAAACCCACCGGGATGCGCAGCCACAGAGCTTCGCCCCGAGCGAGTCGCACCGTTTGCAGCGTGTCGGACCGGAGCACCAGGTCGCGCGCACCGGCCCGCCCGGGCCCAACGGTGGACTCGTCGCTGGACTCGCGCTTCGAGTCATCCAGCCTTTCGTTTGGGACCGCTCCCGCGCCCTCGGCGAGGTCGCCGTCGAAGAGAGCGTCCGCCTCGAATGCCATTCCCGCCAACGGCGCCAGCTGCGAAGAGCGCGAACGGAAGTCGGCCGCTGGCTGGGGCGACCGGGCGACCTCCAGCGGCAGCTCGGCGTCGGCCCGCTTGGCCTTCGCAAGCTCCCGCCTGCTCAGCACGTCGAGCGTCGGGGCGATCGCTTTTTTTTGCGCCGGCCCGGCCGAGCCTGCCCCGGCCGGCTGCGGCAGGGACGACTGCGGATCGGAGTGCACGACCCTTTCGTCGCCCGGCGCAAGCGTCGCGAACGAGCCGGTCTTTCCGCGCGCGATGGTTTCGCGCTCTTCGCGCAGCATGGCTTCG
>SMWR01000090.1 GCA_004356735.1 Deltaproteobacteria bacterium | reverse complement strand
TGCGAGGAGGGAGACGAAAACGGCCAGCGTGAGTCCTGCCGCGAGAGCGACTGCCGCGGCGCTCCGACGGATCGGGACTGCCGTCGACGGACTCATGGAGACGCGAAGCGTGCGGCAACCTCGCGCCAGTCGAGGCAGCCTACAAAGGCGGAGGCCGTTTCGCGCAGCAGCTCAGGGGTCGCAGCGGCCAGATCTCCACCGGACTCGAGGGCTTCCACGATGACCAGGTCGGGACCGGGCCGGTTGGCGGGCCGCAGGGCGCGAACATGGGTTCCCTGATGGAGGAGCTCGTCCTCGATGGCTGGCCCGAGCTCGTCGACGTCCAGCAGGGGGGCCGGATCCTCGGAGAGGGTGAGTGTCAGGCTCGCACGTGTCGTCTCCGGGACGACCACCTCCTGGGCGTAGTTCGGGTGATCGATGCGGATGCGAAGCGGCTGGCTCGGATCTGCAAATCGGTCAGCCTGATCCTGGGTCATGACGAAGCGGATGTACTGCACGGCCGAGATCCGCTCGATCCAAACCATCTCCTGGATCTGGAAGCGCAAGGTCTCCCGGTCCTCGAAGACCAGGGTCACCTTCTCGCCGACCGACAACCTGCGGTCGGCCTTGTGACGGATGACGGCTTCCCGGTAGCGCGACCGGATGTTCTGGTATCGGTCGAGCCCGATGATTTCGCTGCTGCTCACCGGCCTCACGAGGCAGCCATGCCATAGGCGCGGTGCAGCAGGACGATCGGGTGGACGGCTTCGATGCCGAGCGACTCCTTGATGCGCAGCGCCGCCAGCGGACAGTCGGTCGAAACGTCGTCGGGCTCGAACTCCCGGATGCGGCGCAGCATGGCTTCCGCCACGCCCAGCGAGGCCTGATGATGACGGGCCTGCATGCCCCAGGTGCCGTCGACGCCCGAGCACGCATCCACCACTTCGACCTCGGCACCCGCCAGCTTCAGGAGGTCGCGCGCCCGGAAACCGATGTTCTGCGCGCGCAGGTGGCAGGGGGCGTGATAGGCCACCCGACCCAGGGTCTTTTCGAAGTCCCGATTCATCTGCTTGGCCCGCGCCAGCTGATAAAGATACTCCATGGCGTCCTGGACGGCGCCCGCGACCTTCTCGGCCGATTCGGTCTTGAGGAGCTTGGGGTACTCGTTCTTCATCAGCAGCGAGCACGCCGGGCCGGGCACGACGATGCTGGCGCCCGCTTCGACATAGGGGAGCAGGTCGGCGACATTGCGCTCGGCGCTCTGCCGCACACGATCCAGCTGGCCGGTGTCGGACTGGGGCATGCCGCAGCAGCGCTGGTACTCCACGTCGACTCGCACGTCGCTCCGTTCCAGCACCTCGACGAGGGCGCGGGCGGTGCTGGGGTCGCTGTAGTTGACCGAGCAGGTGGTGAAGAGCACCACGCGGCCGTTGGCTCCCTCGACCCGCGGGCCGCGACCCTTCCACCAACGTTCGACGGTCTTGCCGTAGTAGCGCGGCTGCACCCAATCTCGGTGGATACCGACCGTCTTCTCCATCAGGATCCGGGATGGCCGGTTGCGGTTGGCGAAGTTCATGACGGCCGGAGCCAGGGAAGCCAGCTTGCCGATCAGGTCGGTCTGGGTGGTGAGCCGTCGCGTCAGCGGCACTCCGTCGCGCTTTGCCCGATGGATCTGATGGCGGCGCATCAGCGCCGGCACTGGTGACAGATCTCGCCGACGCGGCGCAGTTCGCGTTCGAGCGAAGCCGCCTCCCCGTAGGCCGGGTGGTCGTAGTCGAACTCGGTCGACGGGTGCTCGGGAGGCGGGACCTTCATGGTGGGGCTGCGTGGGAATTCAGTGCGGGCGGACGCCCAACGCGCCCACCCGCTGCGAATGCCTTGACGTTAAAGTGTCGGCAACTCGTCGAGCGCCTTCTGGAAGCGACCGGCGTGGGACTTCTCTGCCTTGGCGAGGGTCTCGAACCATTCGGCAACGTCGCTGAATCCTTCGTCCCGAGCCGTCCTTGCCATGCCGGGGTACATCTCGGTGTACTCGTACGTCTCGCCAGTGACGGCGGCTGCCAGGTTCTTGTCGGTCGACCCGATCGGCTTGTCGGTCGCCGGATCGCCCACCGACTTCAGGTGATCGAGATGGCCGTGGGCATGGCCGGTCTCGGCCTCGGCCGTGTCTCGGAAGAGGCCACCGACGTCGGGATAACCCTCGATGTCGGCCTGTCGCGCGAAATACAGATAGCGGCGGTTTGCCTGGGACTCGCCGGCGAATGCATCCTTGAGGTTCTGGTGGGTCTGGGTCCCTTTGATATCGGCCATGATTTGGGCGTCATCCGTCGGTCGATCGTGTCAAGCCTGGGTCCGGATCTTGACTGACGGCCCGCTTTCGGTCAATCGCCAGCGTGTGGAATTCCGAGGCAGATGCGGGGTTTCATCCTGCGGGGTTACCGGGGTAAGCTGCCGCCGGGAGGAGCCCATGAACCTGGACACCCTGTTGAACCAAACCCTGTGGCCCGATTTCGCCCTGCTCATCGGCCGCTTGTTCATCGGGATCTGCTTCGTGATCCACGGTCTGGGAAAGCTCGGACGGGTCGGAAGCGGGGACATGAAGGGCTTCGTCGCCTGGCTCGAAGAGCTCGGCGTTCCCATGGCGGGTGTTCAGGCGCGTATTGCCATGCTGTCGGAGATCGTCGGTGGATCCCTGCTGGCGGCGGGCTTCTTCATGCGTCCGGCCTGTGTGCTCCTGATCGGCACCATGATCGTGGCCGGCCGGCTGGGTCACAAGAACGCCGGCTACCTGATCACCAATGATCCTCCCGGTGCCGAGTACACGGTCAACCTGGCCGTGATCTGCTTCGTCTTCTTGCTGTTGGGCCCGGGGATGTTCTCGCTGGACGCGTTGATCTTCTAGGACTGACGGCGAACCGACGGGGGAGTCGGACGTTCCCTCTACCGGGCAGCGGTCCGGAGGACTTCGAGCGTGCGATCCGCGCCCCGGCGCAGGTCGGGGTCGTCAGGATCTTCGGCTGCGGTGCGTAGGGCCCGGAGTACGTGCTCATCGATCTGTTCGGGATTTGCGCGTCCGAGCTGGGCCAGTGCCACAGTCGCGATCCTGCGGCATGCGCCATCGTCTTCCGACGCGAGCGCCGCGGCGAGGAGTTCGAAGACGCTGCTGGGGGGACAGAGCAACGATGCCAACGCGGTGTAGGCGGCGCGCCGAGCCTGGAGGTCCGGGTCGCGCGTTCCTGCCGCCAGCGTCGCAGCCACGCTCGGGTCATCGGGTGCGAGCTCGCGCAGGCAATAGCGTGTCATGCGACGCACGGCCGGGTCCGGATGGTCGGCAGCGAGCCCCAGAAGCACGGGCAGGACCTGTCCTTCGACCCGGCCGGTCTCGACCAGCAGCTTGGCCGCCCACCAGCGGCGCTTCTGGTCCGGCAGCTCGAGGCCGCGCACCAGCGCCGGCAGGAGTCGCACGTCGGGGGGTTCGAGCCTGGCCAGGGTGAGGGCGGCTCCAAGTTCGCGTACAGGATCTCCGTCGCGCAGCGCGCGTCGAAGCGCGGGGACGACCGCGACCTCCCCTCCCGCCCGGGCCAGCGCCTCGGAGGCTGCACTCGACACGGCCTTCACGGGATCGCCCAAGGCCGTGATCAGCGGCTCGATCAACTCGGGCGCAGGCTGCGCCAAGGTCTCTCGGCAGGCGGCGGCGCGTTCATCGGGATCCTCACTGGCCAGACGCTGGGCGATCGCTTCACTCACACCCGGATCCAGCGCGCCTCGAGAGGGGTGGAGTCGTCCTCGCGGCGGACGCACGACTCCTTCTCGAGCTTGATCAGATGGGCCGTCACCGAGGCCGCGGCCGCTGCATGGAGCTCCTTTGGATACGCCGCGTAAATCAGCTCCACGATCTCGAAGATCCGCTCACGTCCGTGGTCGAGAGCGGAAAGGATCTGCTGTTCTCGTTCCAGACGGTGGGCGATGTACTCGTCGATCTTGGCGACTCCGTCTTCGATGCACGGGCCGTGGGCGGGATAGATGACGCTGGGTGCTTCTTCGCGCAGCCGTTCCAGCGACTGCATGTACTCGAGCAGGCAGCCCCCTTCGCCCGGAATCACCGTCGTGCCGACGCCGAGGATGTTGTCTCCCGAGAAGATCGAGCCTTCCTCCTCGAGCACGAAGCAGAGGTGGTCTTCGGCATGTCCCGGCGTGTGGACGGCGCGTAGGGTGGCTCCCTCCGTCTCGATCACCGATCCGTGATCGATCCTGTGAAGCTCGAAGTCCATGCGGGCGTCGACCGCCGGCCATGGGTGCTTGGAGACGCGCATGGACCCGTGTCGTTCCAGGATCGAGGACACACCGCCGATGTGGTCGGGGTGTCCGTGGGTCAAGACGATCTCCTGGATCCGGATGCCGCCGACGTGTTCGAGCGCGTCCGCCAACACGGGGAGGTATTCCGGGCATCCTTCCCCGGTGTCGAGCAGGATCCGTTCTCTCCCCGTTCCCACCAGGTACGTGTTCGTGCCCGGTCCCGTGAAGATGCCCGGGTTCTGTCCCAGAGCCACGGTCACTCGCTCCGACCAGACGTCGAGCGGCGGCATCTCGAGGCCGATCATCACCGGGGGGGATTGGGCCATCACTCCCCTGCCACCGTCATGTTCGAGACGCGGACCGATGGAGAAGCCGTTCTTCCGAGCCAGACCAGGTCCGATCCGATCGCGTCGATCGATTGCAGCATGTCACCGAGGTTTCCGGCGATGGTGATTTCCTCGACCGGGTAGGCGATCTCTCCCCCCTCGATCCAGAATCCGGCTGCGCCGCGCGAGTAGTCGCCCGTGATGGGCTGGAACCCCATGCCGATCAGTTCGGTCACCAGCAGTCCCCGCCCGGTCGAGGCGATCAGCTCCTCCAGGTTCTGCTCGCCGGGCTCGAGCCACAAGTTGTTGGGGGCGGCCGACGGGGCGCCACCCGGGCCGCGAGCGGCGTTTCCCGTCGTTGCTGTGCCGAGCTTGCGGGCGGAGTAGCTGTCCAACAGCCAGGAAACGAGCCGTCCGTTCTCGATCACCACGGTGCGACGCGTCGGTTGGCCCTCGCCGTCAAAGGGTTTGCTGCCAAGCGCCCCGGGTTTTCGGCCGTCGTCCACCACGGTGATGAGGCTACTTGCAACGACCTCGTTCATCCGTTCCGCCAGAAAGCTCATGCCGCGATAGATGGCGCTGCCGCTCACGCAGGCGACGATGTGGCCCAACAGGCTGGGGGCCGTCACCGGGTCGAAGATCACAGGGACTTCGCAGGTGGTGACACGCCGGGCTCCCAGCCGACGCGTCGCGCGCTCGGCCGCGCGGCGGCCCACGTCGCCGGGGTCCTCCAGGTCCGCCAAGCGGCGGCCGCGGGTCATCCAGTAGTCGCGCTGCATGGAGCCGTTCTGCTGGGCGATCGGTTCCGAGAACAGGGAATGGGAAGCGGCGCTGTACTCGCCCAGGAAGCCTCTCGTGTCGCCATAGACGATGCGCGCGAATTCTGAACCGACCTGTGAACCTTCGGAATTCGTGATCCGGGGGTCGGTCTCGCGCGCAGACCGCTCGGCGCGACGGGCGTCTTCGATCCGGCTCTCCACGTTGATGCCGCGGTCGTTGGGATCGAAGAGATCGAGGTCGGGGAGATCGGTGGCGTAGTCCTCCGCGGGATGACCCGCGAACGGGTCCTCAGCCGTGGCCCGCGCCAAGGCCACGGTCTCTTCCGCCATCCGGTCCACGGCCGCCGGCGACAGGTCGTTCGTCGAGGTGAGGGCCGAACGCAGCCCGCCGCTACCCCGCACCAGGGCCCGGATGCCGAGGGTGCGCTCTCGCGACTGCTTGACGAAATCGATCTCCTCGTCCCGCACCCGGGCTTCGATGGAATCCACCTCTACCAGCAGGGCGTCGACACAATCCGCACCCGCGGAACGGGCGCGTTCCAGGGCACGTTCGACGATGACGGTCAGATCCTGGGAACCGCTCATCCCTCGGTCCCTCCGACGGTGAGTTCGTCGATGCGGATGGTCGGCATGCCGACGCCGACCGGAACGCTCTGCCCGTCCTTGCCACAGGTGCCGACACCCTGGTCGAGTTCGAGATCGTTGCCGATGCGGGAGACCCGGGTCAGCACGTCCGGTCCGTTTCCGATGAGCGTCGCGCCTTTGACGGGTGCGCCGATCCGGCCGTCTTCGATCTTGTAGGCTTCGTTCGCCGTGAACACGAATTTTCCGCTGGTGATGTCGACCTGGCCGCCGCCGAAGGAAACGGCGTAGAGACCCCGCTTGACGGACCGCAGGATGTCGGCCGGGTCGTCATCGCCCGCCAGCATGAAGGTGTTGGTCATGCGCGGCATCGGCAGATGGGCGTAGCTCTCGCGCCGGCCGTTTCCCGTAGGTTCAACGCCCATGAGCCGCGCATTAAGTCGATCTTGGAGATAACCGCGCAGAATTCCATTCTCGATCAGGACAGTGCGCTGGGTCGGCGTGCCTTCGTCATCGGAATTCAGGGAGCCGCGACGCTGCTCCAGCGTACCGTCGTCGACGATCGTGACGCCGTCAGAGGCGACGCGCTCGCCGATCCGGCCGCTGAAGGCCGAAGTCTTCTTTCGGTTGAAGTCGCCTTCGAGTCCATGACCGATGGCTTCGTGAATCAGCACTCCGGGCCAGCCGGGGCCGAGCACCACGTCCAGCGTGCCGGCGGGGCAGGGCTGGGCCTCGAGGTTGAGCTTCGCGAGTCGTACGGCCTCTTCGACCAGGGGCTTCCATGCCGCGGGCTGGAGCAGCCGCTCGAGCTCGAAACGTCCACCCATTCCCTGGTAGCCCACTTCGCGGCGGGTGCCGCTTGGGTCCGCAGCCACCACTTGCACATTGAGCCGGACCAGGGGCTGCACGTCGGCGCTGAGTCGTCCGTCGCTGGAAACCAGCATGACGTGGCGATATTGGCTGACCACGCTGGCCATTACCTGCTGGACCTGCGAGTCGAGCTGCCGGGCGTAGGCGTCCATCTCCAAGAGCAGGGCCGTCTTGCGCTCGACCGGCACCTCGGTCGGGGGTGTCTCGACGGGGTAGAGGTCGTGGATCGGGCGGCCGGTTCCGCTGGGGGCGACACTGTGGACGCCGCCGCTGGTCCTGGAAATGGCTCGGGCCGTCGAGGCAGCGAGATCCAGGCTCTCGACCGTCACCTCGTCAGAGTGGGCGTAGCCTTGACGTTCTCCGACCTGGGCGCGCACGCCGACACCCTGCCGCAGGTGGCGATCGCCGCTCTTGACGATGCCTTCCTCGAGGCTGACCGAATCCTGGGTCGTGTACTCGAAGAAGAGATCCGCAAAGTCGACCTCTCGCTCGAGGGTCGTGTCGAGCGTTCGGGTCAGGGCCCGGTCGTCGAGGTCGAAGTGGTCGCGAAAGAAACTGAGGGCGTCGTCGCTCATGCTCCTCCCGGTGGAATGCGCAGCTCGGTGAGGGTAGCAAGCGATCTGGCCGCGACCGCCTGCAGTCCGGCGGCGCGAGCGCCCTCGATGTCGCGCAGGGCGTCGTCCCCGACGTAGATCGCTTCCTCGGCCCGGATCCCCAAGCGATCGAGGCCGTGCTGGAAGATGCGCGGATCGGGCTTGCTGGCGCCCGCGTCCGATGGGAGCACGATTGCCTCGATTAGCCCGCCGAGCCCCAGGCCGGCCAGGATCTCGGGGAGCCGGCGATCGAAGTTGGAAACGACGGCCCGGCGCAGTCCTTCGTTGCGCAGCCGCTCGAGCAACTCGCGTGCGCCGGGCCGGGCTCGCCAGGCGTTCGGCGTTGAGAACGCCTTCCAAAGCACCTCGAAACTGGCGTCGAAGTCGGGAAGTCGCTTGGCGGAATCGGCTGCGAGAAAGGTCGAGCGGACGACACCGCGCCACCAGTTCTTCTCGAGGTTGGCGACTTCATCGAGCGAGGCATCGGGGAACAACATTGGATCGGCCCTGGAGAAGATCCGCCGGAAGGCATCGTCCAGCCGCCGGGCAGAGATCGAAAGGCCCTGGGCCGAAGCCTCACGCGCGTAGATTTCGCCCACCGGCTCCCGGAGCTCGATCAGGGTGCCGGCGGCGTCGAAGAGGACGGCGCGAATCAACGCGGCGTTCGTCCGGAAGCGATGAAGGTGGCGGGCAGGTTGCGTCCCGCCGATAGCCCGGGATGGCTTTCGCACTGCAGGTCCTGGAGCCCGCAGGCGTCGAACCAGCTCTCGACCTCGTCGAGCTCGAAGCCCAGCCAGGTGACGCCGAGCTCCTCGCGCATCCACTCGTGTTCGTGGGCCACGAAGTCGACGACCACCACCGATCCTCCGGGTGCAACGGCCCGAGCCATCTCGCGGATGGCCTCCGCGGGCGACGGGAGATAGTGGAGCACCATGTGGGCGAGGGCTGCGCCGACTTCGTCGTCCGCCAACGGCATCGCACTGAGGTCGCCTTGGCGCAGCTCGACGCCCTCGACACCGGCCTCCCGCAGCTTCGAACGTGCCGCGTCGAGCATGCGCGGCGAGTGGTCGATGGCGATCACCTGAAGTCCGCGCTGCGCCAGTTCGATCGCCAGGATTCCGGTGCCCGTCCCGCAATCGGCCACCTTCAGGTTCGGCGGAACCAGGCGCGTGATGGCACGTGCACGGAGTACGTCATCGGCGAAGATCTTGCGCAGAGCGTCCCATTCGGGTCCGACCGAGTCGAAGAAGTTTCGGGCCCGGTCTGCACGCGCTTCCAGCACCCGCGCCAGCGAAGCGGCATCACGCTCGACCGTGGAGTCACGGGAGAGGTTCCGGGAGATCAACTCCCAGGTTTCGTGCCACGGGCCGTCGGCGGGCACGGCGAAGCGATAGAAGACATAGGTGCCGTTGCGCCGGTCACGGATCAAGCCGGCCTCGCGCAAGATGGCCAGGTGGCGCGAAACCCGGGACTGGGCCATCCCGAGCACTTCCATCAATTCCTGGACGGCGAGTTCCTCCCGCTGGAGGGCCGTCAGGATGCGAATCCGGGTGGGATCCGACAGGGTTCTGAAGATGCGCTGCAGATCTTCGGCCGCCATGCCTGCATGATACTCGACGGGGGACGGGTCAGCGGATCTTCGGGTTCGCCACCGTGCCCTCGATCCGCAACCTGGTCTTGCCGGTCCGATTCGAGCGGATGCCCGCGCTCTGCAGGGCCTCACGCACGCTGCCCTTGGCCTCCAGTTTCAGCTGAAGGGCGAGCGGCGCCACGGCGAAGCTGCTGGCCATCCCGATGGTACCCGCCAGCTGCGCGGTCAGCAGGGGAGACTGGAGCTCGAGCTTCGTCACCTCGATCATCGACTTTCCATCGAAGGAGAATTCGCCTTGCAGCGATTCAAAAGGCAGTGGCACCGGAAACAGGTCACCCGCCAGCAGACCCTGGGTCGCGCCGAGGACAACCCGGCCCTGGAGGACTCCGTCCCGCCACTGGAGATCGATCTCGCCATTCAGGATTCCCTCGAGATCTGCGCCGGGAACGAAGGAGTCGAGCGGCAACCGAGCCAGATCCACGTTGCTCACGACTCCGTCGAACCCGGGAGTGTCGCCCGTCGTCAGGGTGCCCTCGATCCTGCCGATGTCACCGTCGAACGCCAGCTGGATGGCGGCATCCATGCGAAACCAGGAGGTCGACCAGGCCGGGCGGATCCGAGCCCGGCGAAACTGCCAGCGCGTTCCGTCGGCGAGCCTCAGAGACACGTGGCTGGCCTGGAAGCCGGGACCCGCCAGCGAGAGATACGGGCCCAGGTCGTCCATCTCGAGCTGGACACCGCTGGCCTGGTTGACGCGGTCCACGAGCCTTTGACCCACGAGCTCGTAGGGAAAGCCGATCGCGAGGAACAGCAGCGTCAACCACGCGCAGGCCAGCGCGATTCCGAAGCGACCGAGGGGAAACGACACGAGGGCCCGGACCGCCTGCTAGATCGGCTCGAACGAGGAGACGGTGAACGTCACATCGAGCAGCTGCGAGTCGTCGGGCCGGGTCCGGATTCGAAGTGCCTTCACGGACAGGACCTGCTGGGTCGACTCGATCTCGTGGAGGTAGCGAACGGCCTGGGCCAGGCTCACCTGCTTCAAGGCGATCTCGAGCTTGGTCTCCCGGTATCGCTCGCTGGGCCGTGAGGCCTGGGGCTCCATCGACTCGATCGGGATCCCCACCTTGCGGGAGAGAGTGTCGAGGGTGGTTCGCAGGTTTCCCGCGTTGCCGCTGCGGATGCGCTCTTCCACCGCCGTCAGGCGCGAGTTGATCTCGTCGTACTCGCGTCGCAACCGATTCATCATCTCGAGCTGCCGTTCCGCATCGGCCACGCGCATCTTGACCCGGATTCCGGCGTCAGCCATCGGCCCGATCACGCCAAACCAGACCACTGCGATTCCCAGCAACACGCCGACGGCGCCGACCAGGATCTGTTCCCGCGGCACGAGGTTGCGGAACGCCGCGATCAGCGGCTGCAGGAAGCGGTTCATCCGCGGTCCTCCTGGAGGCTGATGGTGACGCTGAAGCGCTTGTTGCCGGTCTTCCTGTCGGTCTCGATGGCGCCGATCCGGGCCGCTGCAAACGGAGCGAACTTCTGAAGCTCGGCCTGGAGACGATCGGTGGCCTTGAAGTCTTCCGCCCGGACCCGCATGCGGATCGTTTGGCGGTCGATGCTCAGCTCTTCGAAGCCGATCTCCAGTTCCTCAGGAACCCGCTTGGATAGCTCGGTCAGGACGTCGAGAGCCGAGAGATTGCCGCGATAGACGCCGAGAAAGTCCGCCCGGTCGTTGGCCTCGCGGACCTGGGCCGAGAGCGCGGCGACCGTGTCCTCGGGCGGAGTGCCGCCGGAAATGACCTCGCTGTAAAGCTGGGCGGCCTGTGCTTCCAGCGCACGGGCGCGTCGTCCCTCGAAGGACAGGGTCGCCACGAAACCTACCAGGGCCAGCACCACGGTCGCGGCTGCGAGCCAGCCCGTCCACCGGAAGTCTCGGCGGAATTGGCTCAGGTCGAGTCGGACGGCGAACTCGTCGCGCCGGAAGTTCATGGAGGTCTTGGCCCGGGTGGTGCCGCGCAGGCCGAGGGCGATCGCCGGCGCATAGAGAATGGGCGGGCCGCCGGCCACGAGACTTTCGCCGTACCCTTGCCGCGGGAGCCCGAGTCGGGCCGTGGCGAGGCCGGTTCTTTCGGCGAGGAAGCTATCGAGGCGCTGGAGCAGGGCTGTGCCACCGAAGATCGTGACCTCGTCCACCGACGCGCTGCCCAGTCGCTGCTCGTGGGTCGCGATGGTACGAACGATCTCGCGTGCGATGCGGTCCAGCACCTTGGTTGCCTGGGGCGGGGGCGAGAGGGTTTCGCCCAGCAGGTCTTCCTCGCATTTGGCACGCTCGGCATCCGCGAGGGAGAGCCCGCGATCCGCCGCGAGCGCTTCGGTCAGGTGCTGGCCGCCGATACCAATGGTCCGGGACGCGACGGCGCGGCCGTCTTTCATCAGACATAGGGTCGTCTTGGCGTGGCCGATATCGGCGAGGATCCGGGTTCCGGCGAGATCGAACACGACGCCGAGATTCGCAAGCACCAGGCCTTCGGCCTCGAGAATCCGGGGCGCGCAGCCGGCCTGGTCCAACTGTTCGAGCAGGGCGGAAACTTCGCTGCGCGACGCGATGGCCGCCAGGACTTCGCTGTGGTTGCGGTTACCGCCGACCACGTCCCAGTCGATCACCACTTCTTCCAGGTCGAAGGGCAGATCCTCTTCGATGGCAAAGGGTACGCCCTGGTTGAGGCGGCGCCGGTCGGCGAAGGGGAAGCTCAAGTGGCGGGACGAAATGCGGTCGCCGCGCAGTGCTGTCACCACGTGGTCCGTGGAGAGTTTGTGCATGCTGAGGAAGTGCCGGACCAGCGCGGACAGCGGAAGATCCTCGGCCGGCCGGGGCAGCGTGCGCATGGCGACTACGTCGATGCCACGCAGACCCTGCTGAAACTCCACGGCCTTCAGGCTGTGGGAGCCCAGGTCCAGACCGAGTGCATTTCTCAATATTGCCATCGAGTTTCCCTTATCGGACTCGCCAGGATAGTAGCCGTGGCACTGCCGGGTCGCTGCGATCGATTGTTGCCTCCACGGTTCTTCGCACCTGTCCGACTCGGGCTTCGGCCTTCACCAGGAAGACATGGGTCGAGTAGGTCGGCGCCGGGAAGATCGCGTTGGCAACGAGATCGTGGACTGGGGTACAGCCGTCGATGTTGTGGTCGGGCGAGCAGATGATGCCCCCGTCCTGGCGGATCTTCAGGATGTCTCGCACCAGGTCCTCGTCCGCCAGCCGCAGGCCTACACCGTCGTCGTAATAGAGGGTCGCCAGCACGTGAGGGGGGGCGGTGTTGAGATTGACCCCGCAGCCCCGACTGACGATCTGGCAGCCCGTCGGCGCATACGGGTACACCGTCACGTAGGCGCGCAGGGCCTTGACGAGCGTCTGGTCGAAGCCCTCGATCAGCTGGAGCTCGTCCACCGAGAGCAGGGCCCGGTTGGCGGCGCGGTAGGGCGGGTCCTGACCCTGGTAGTAGCTGTTCTCGGGTCCGCCCCGGACGCGCTCCTCATCGGGATCGATCCAGTCGATCAGGTTGTTGGTGAGCTCCCGAACGTCGTACAGGGCCTTTTCGCCCGGCGGAACGGGCAGCTCGGAGATGATCTTCTCCAGGAAGGCCAGCAGGAACGGCTCGGTCATGTCCGAAGGGACCAGGGTGCCGACTTCGTCCATCTGGAACAGGGCGTTCAGGTTGAGGCGCGAGCCGGAATCCTCGATCCGGAGCTTGAGGGACCCGCGGCCGCTCTGTAGGGGGACCTTGTCGACCCGTGCCCACAGTTCGGTGTGTGTATCGATGACGGGGACGTCCGCGGCCTCCTCGTTGATGCGGTCCTGGATCAGCAGCGCCTGGGCCAGCCGGACGCCGCCGCGTGCCAGGGCGCTCGCACTGGAGAAATCGTCGCGGTTCCTCGAGATCATCGCGTCGATGATCGAGCGCTTGGCGAAGGTCGCGACCCCGCTGACCAGCAACAGCACGAAGAAAAGGACAACCAACAGGACCACGCCCCGCTGGCTTCGATCCCGACGGGTCCGGCGCGGACTCATCGGCATGCCGGATTGTCGATCAGCCAGAAGAGCTGGGGGCTGTGTGACTGGCGCCAGCCGCAGAAACTCTGGTTGCTCTCCAAGGCGAGTTCGAACATGACGTCGATCGAGTGGCCGAACAGGCCCTCTTTCTGGATGCAGCCGATCACTGCGCACGCCCGCATGCCGGAGCACGGCGTCTGTCCGCAGGGAGTCCTTTCTTCGCCACCGGTGGTCGCGATCCCCTCGTCATCCAGGTTCTCGCCTGCTCCGCCGGCACCCCCGTTGACGAGACTGTTGGGATCGAGCAGTTCCACGAGGTCGAGTGGCCGGAGCGGCAGGACGACGCGCCGGATGTAGTTGCGGAGAACGGCGTCGGGGTCGACTCCCGGGTCCCAGTCGGGATCGTAGAAGGCCACTTCGATGTCGACGGCGGTCGGCAGCTGGCTGGAATTCAGCAGCTGAGACGAATCCCAGCGGTCAACGACGCTGCCGTCCTCGGTAACGAACCGGACGCCGAAGTAGGCGAGGCCCTCGGCCAGCAGCATCGCACCGTCGGACTCGTCGCTGGGAATGTCTCGATCGAGAGCTTCGGGCAGATGCGGCGAGGACCAGCGCATCAGCTCGAAGCTGTCGTCGTCTGCCGCGTGTCGGAGGGAGTAGGCCACCATCTCCAGGTCCGATTCGTGGACGTCGTCGATCTGCGGCTGGCGACCTCGGGTCACGAACTTGAGGTGGTCGGCTCCGACGTCGCTGTGTCGGGATTCGCCCAGGAAGACCCAGGGGTGTTCGAGCGGGTCCATCTCCGGGGGCGTCGTCAGCAGCACGACGTTCTCGAAATCGCGGGCGACATGGTCGAGAATGGCCGTGGCCCGACGGATTTCACGCGTCGTGTCCGAGGCGCGCTGGGTGCCGCGGCTGAGGTCGATGTAGCCGTTGATGGCGACGCCAAAGACGACGCTGGTCAGCAGAATCACGGCGAGGACTTCGATCAGCGTGAAGCCGGCACGGCTGCGATCCGACTTCATCGTCTGTCCTCTACCGGCCCGCCGAGTCCGCCGGTCACGAGCGACTCCGTAGCGGTGTCCCACGCGAAGCTGACGCGCTCGGCCAGGGCCGGCTGGTCTTCCTGCTCGTCTTCCTGCCGCGAGAAGACCTGGACGACGATCCGGCGCAGCAGCGTCGGTGCTTCGGGGGCCGCGGCACGCCGGGGAGAAGCCGCTTCATCGGCGAAGGGGTCGGTGGTGATTTCCAGGGGGAGCTCGTACTCCTCGACCAGGGTGACGACTTGATAACCGTCTGTTTCGGTCTGGGTCCGGCCGAGCTGGGGCGCCGTGCCATTGACGAAGGCGGTTTCGATGTGGGCGAGTCGCTTGTCGGCGATCAGCGAGGCTTCCAGGAGTTGCCGGCTATTGCCTTCGCTGCGGATGCCGTGGCCCGCCCAGGTAATGATGATCGGATACACGATGCCCAGCAGGGCGACGGCCCCAAGCACCTCGATCAGGGTGAAGGCTTGCTCAGATCTCTTCGGCATCGATGATTCGCACGCTGTCCGACAGCGGCAGGATTTCCAGCACCAGACCCTTGCCGTCCGCGTCCTCCAGATGAATCCGGGCCCCGGTCGTCGTGCCGTCCGCGCGGAAGACGACGGCCGCCTCGCCCCGGTCGAGCCAACCCTCCCGGGTTTCGAGGCCGGCGAAGAAGAGATCCTGTCCGAGCCATACGAAGTCGCCGGCCGTTCCAGGGACGGGATGGAAGTCGAGCTCGAACTCCCTCGGCGGGGCCATCGGGATGGGGGTCTGGCCGTGAATGTCGAGCGGGGGAGGGGGCTCCGCTTCGGCGCCCCTGGCTTCCAGCTCGGTGACCCGCCACTGCAGGCGATAGCCGCCGGCTTCGAGATCCATCACGATCCGATGCGGTGTTCCCGTGACGACGGCGCGCTGGCGACCGAGTTCGATGTGGGCGGCGAGATCCTTGGCCAGATTGCCGAGCGCTCGTGAAGAGAGCAGTCCGATCTGGGGTACGAAGATGCCCGAGATCACGGCGAAGAGCAGCGTCACGGCGATCATCTCGATCAGCGTGAAGCCCGTGCAGTGTCGTTGTCGCGCCAAGTCAGATCCTCCGGAAGTGGCCCTCCACGACATGGCGGTGCTCGATCCCGTGGGGTGACGTCCACCCCTGCGGCTCAGGATTGGTCGGCCCAGTTGCCGATGTCGGCGTCCACGCCCTCCCCGCCCGTGCGCGCGTCCGCGCCCAGGGACCAGAGGTCGAAAGAATGGGGGTTGCGCTGACCCGGCCGCTCATAGAAATAGGGCTCACCCCACGGGTCCAGCGGGACCCTGCCGCCGCTCAGATAGCCGCCCGGCGGATAGTTTCGAGGCTCCGGCGAGCCGCTCGGAGCGTGCACCAGCGATTCGAGTCCCTGTTCGGTGGTGGGGAAGCGTCCGTTGTCCATCCGGTAGAGCTCGAGGACCCCCGACAGGCTCTTGAGCTGGGCCTGGGCTGCGGTGACACGCCCCTTGTCCACTTGGCTGAAGATGGCCGCGCCCACGATTCCCGTGAGCAGACCGATGATGATCACCACCGCCATGATCTCGATGAGCGTAAAACCGGCTGTGCCGCACGCTTGTTTTCGGGCCATCGACGTCTCTCCCGTTTACGACAGCGAAGTCGTGAGATCGAGGAGGGGAACCAGGGTCGCCAGGATGATGACGACCACGATCCCGACCATGATCAGGATCAAGAGCGGCTCGAGCAGCGCCGTGAGGCGCGTCACCATGGTCTCGACCTGCTCTTCATAAGTATCGGACACCTTACTCAGCATTGCCTCCAGCTCTCCCGAGCGTTCGCCCACTTCGATCATGTGCGTGACCAGCGGTGGGAACTCTCCGCTTGCCTTTAGGGGGTGGGCCAGGCTGGCGCCCTCGGTGATGCTTTGCTGAGCCTGCTCGATGGCGCGTCCCAGAACGACGTTGCCGGCGACCACCTTCGAGGTCTCCAAGGCCCGGACGATCGGAAGACCGCCGGCAAGAAGCGTCGAAAGGGTGCGTGTGAAACGCGAGATTGCGATCGAGCGGACCGTCCGTCCCACCACGGGAAGGCGCAACTTGAGCCCGTCCCAGACGATGCGTCCTCTGGGAGTCGCAATCGCGGCCCGCAACAGGGCGAAGGCTGCTGCGGCCAGCAGGGCCAGGGCCCACCACCAACTGCGAATGAAGCCCGCGCCGTCGATGATCCAGCGGGTGTAGAACGGCAGGGGCTTGTTCAGGCCGACCAGCAGCTCGCTGATCTGGGGCAGAACGACCGTCACCAGTACGCCGATGACGAAGCCTGCGAATCCGAGCATCACCAGGGGATAGATGAGAATGGACGAGACTTTGTTCCGCAGTCGGACCTGGGATTCGAGATAGTCGGCCAAACGCTCCAGCACCGTTTCGAGGGCGCCGCTCTCTTCGCCTGCCCGGACCATGCCGACGTAAAGGTCGGGAAAGGCCCCCGACTGATCCAGGGCGTCGGCGAAGGACGCGCCCTCGTTCACCCGGTCGCGAATCTGGCCCAGGTTCGCCTTGAGTCGCGGGTGTTCGGTCTGTTCGGTCAGTGCCGCCAAGCTCTCGACCAGCGGAATTCCGGCTCCGATCAACGTTGCCGCCTGGCGCGTCATCAGCGCCATGTCCAAGGGCGAAATGCGCTGCAAGGTCGAAAACGAGATGCTGATGTTGAAACGCGGCCCTGATCCGGACCGCTTCACGGCTTTGGCGCTCGATTCCTCGAAGTCGGTGATGAAGATGCCGTCGCGCCGGAGCCGTGCGCGCGCGGCGCGAGACGTTTCTGCGTCCAGCTGGCCGCGGGCCGTTTTACCCGCAGCGTTGACTCCTTTGTAGGCGTAGACCGGCACGGTGTTGTATCTCAGACTTGGGCGACGACGCCCTCTTCCTCGGTCGCTCTCAGGACCTCGGCCACCGAGGTGACGCCCTGGAGTACCTTGCGGGCGCCATCGGCGCGCAGGGTGTGCATGCCCTTCTGCTGTGCCTTGCGCTTGATGGATTTCGAATCGATGTTCTGGGAGACCATGGCGCGGATGTCGTCATCGACGAGCATCAGCTCGAAGATCCCGACGCGACCGTGGTAGCCCGTGTAGTTGCAGCTGGCACAGCTGCCGGGCCTGTAGATCTGCACGGGACGATCGGGCGGTTTCACTCCGATCTCGAGCAGTTCCTCGCGACCGGCTGGGTAGGACTCACGGCAGTCCTTGCACAGCACGCGCACCAGGCGCTGGGCCAACACTGCCACCAGGGAGGAAGCGATGAGGAACGGCTCGACGCCCATGTCCACCAGGCGCGTGATGGCGCTGGCGGCGTCGTTGGTGTGCAGGGTGGAGAACACCAGATGGCCCGTCAGCGACGCCTGGATGGCGATCTCGGCCGTCTCCAGGTCGCGAATCTCACCGACCAGGATCACGTTCGGGTCTTGACGCAGGACCGAGCGAAGGCCGGTGGCAAAGGTGAGTCCGATGTTGGGTTTCACCTCGATCTGTCCGACGCCGGGAAGCTGAATTTCCACCGGGTCTTCGATGGTGATGATGTTCTTGTCGGTGGTGTTGATCTGAGCGAGCGCTGCGTAGAGCGTCGTGGTCTTGCCGCTACCGGTGGGGCCGGTGACCAGCAGGATGCCGTTCGGCCGGGTGATCAGCTTCTCGAGCACGCCGAGCAGTTCGTCGTTGAAGCCGATGCGCTTCAGGTTCTGGAGATCCTGGGTTCGTGGCAGCAGACGCATGACCACGCGTTCGCCGTAGGTAATGGGGATGGTCGAGAGGCGCACGTCGTAGTCGCGGCCCGCGATCTTGAGCCGGATGCGGCCATCCTGGGGCAGGCGCTTCTCGGCGATGTTGAGACCCCCCATGATCTTGATGCGCGACACGATGCTGGCGTGGAGCGAGCGGGGCAGGGGCTTCATGGGCTCGTAGAGCAGGTCGTCGATGCGAAAGCGCACACGGATCTCGCTCTCGAAGGGCTCGATGTGTACGTCGCTGGCGCGTTCCTTCACCGCGTGCTGGAGCAGCGAGTTCACCAGCTTGATGATCGGGGCGTCGTTGGCCGCTTCCAGCAGGTCCTGGGGCTCGTGGCTGATTTCCTGGGCCAGGTGGTCCAGGTCTTCGGCGGCGTCCTCGGCCAGGGCGTCGGTGGATCCCGGTCCCCGGTCGTAGACCTCGTTGATGGCGCCCAGAATGGCTCGCTGGGTCGCCAGCTCGACCTTGACTTCGGCGCCCTGGAACAGCAGGCGCAGGTCGTCGAGGGGCTCGGTGTCGAGCGGGTTTGCCACGGCCACGCGGACGGCGCCATCCGCCTCGCGCTGAAGCGGGAGCATCACGTTGTTCTTGCAGAAGCTGATCGGGATCTTCTCGATCAGCTCATCGTCGATCCCATCCGTGCGGATACTGGTTCGGATCGGCAAGTCGAACTGCTCGCCCATCGCTTCCAGGACTTCGTCGGAGTTGACCCAGCCTTCGCCGATCAGCACGTCGGCCAGGCGCCGACCGCTCTCCAGCTGGATCTCCCGGGCGTTGGCCAGCTGCTCCTCGGTGAGGCTCGAGGTCTCGAGCAGGATCGAGCCCAGATCCAGACGGCCGCCGGCCTGGGGCGAGGTCATGGAGGCTTCGCTCATGGCTCGGGGTTCTCCTCCGGGGTCTGGACCTCGATCGTGGACGAGATGCCCTGGGCGCGCTCCAGCACCCGCGCCGCCTGCTGCGCGTCCTGCAGCGAGTCATAGGGGCCCACCCGGATCTCGTAAAATAACCTGCCGTTGCGCTCAGCGGTGACGAGAGTGCCGTCGTAGCCGAGGTCCACCAGCGTCGTGATGGCATCGATCGCCTGCTGCTCATCGGCGAACTCGACGGTTCGCAACAGGTATTGCGGTCCGGGCTGCTTCGATCGAGCCGCGGCGCGCGCGCGTTCTTCCGCGCGCAGCTTCTCGATCTCGAACATCCGCTCGAGCGGATATCGGGCCGCGTGCTCGAACATGGCGTGTCGCACCGGATTCAGACCCCGGCCGGGCGTGTACGGTTTTCCGGCCGCCTCGGCCTGTTTGCGCAGCTTCTCGTCGGCCGCCCGCTCGCGGTCGGACATCTTGAGACCTTGCTGGCTGCGCTCGATGAACTCCTCCCGCTTGCGGATCGTCTCGGCGATCAGGTCCTGCTGGCTGCGGACGATGTGGGGCGTCAGGAAGATCAGCAGATTCTTCTTGGTGAGCGTGCGCGAGGTCGACTTGAACATCCAGCCGAGGATCGGGATGTCGCCCAGAAACGGCACCTTGTCGATCGTATCGTCGTACTGATCGCTGATCAGGCCACCGATCACGACCGTGTCGCCGTCGCCGACGACGACCGTGTTCTCGACGCGCCGGTTCGAAAGCGCCACGCCCGTGTCCTGGGCGGATGCGTTGGTGATGATGCTGAGAGCGAGGTTGATGGCCGTGATCTCCTGGAAGATGTCCAGGCGAATCATATTGCCTTCGGTGATCTGGGGCGTGACGCGCAACGTGACGCCGATGTCCAGCCGCTCGACGTTGACCGAGGTCGACAGGTTGAGTCCGCCGGTGGCAGCGTCGACGCGGCTGGTCACGATCGGGATGTTGTCACCGATGCGGATCTCGGCCTCCTCGTTGTCCGAGGTCAGGATGTGGGGGGCCGAGATGATGTTGGTGTTCGCGTTGGAAGCGGCAGCGCGGATGATGGCCTTGATCGTCGAGTCGTCCGTCTCCCGACCGAAGCCAGCGAGAAAGGGTACCCCGGGGATGATGGACGAGATCGGGATCGGGAGCAGGTCGATTCCGGGTGCAGCAGGACCGAGCAGGGCCGCCGCCGCAGCGTCGGCTCCGAGGGCGAAGGCGAACTCGGTGTCGCCGCTGACGATCCGCACCAGGCCGCTGAAGCCGAGCGACTCGCTGTCGGTGACGTCGACCTCCATGAAGAGCGCCTCGATCAGCACCTGGGGACGCGGGATGTCGAGCTTGGCGATCACGGCCGAGAG
>SMWR01000089.1 GCA_004356735.1 Deltaproteobacteria bacterium | reverse complement strand
GCTCTCCCTTGGAGAGCCGCTTTCCTTCGGAGAGCTTGGCGCTCCAACGCGCTGAAGACGCGCAGGTCGAAGCGCGGATGGACCGGACTGTTTTGGACCTCCGCGTCGGCGAGGTCGACGACGTCATTGCCGACCATCGAAGTATTCCTGCTCCATTTCGGCCAGCTGGTGGAGGACCTGACTCGAGATGTCGACCGAGGCCCGCATTCCCCGCTGATCCGTTTTGGGCTCGAATGACCGGACCCGGATCTCAAACTGCTCGCCCCGAGCGGGCGTGTCGGTCCAGAACTTCTGTCCGTCGCCGCGCAGGTAGACGCACAAGACGCGGCAGCCGGGGAGATTCTTGACCAGTCGTCCCACACCGTAGGTGACCGCCTCGGTGTCGACCCGGCTCTTGCGGCTGCGGCCGCCCTCGGGGAACACCAGGGCTACCTCGCCCTTGGACAACATGTAGAGAATGCGGTTCAGCGTGTTGCCCACAGCTCGACGGTCGCCGCCTCGATCGAGTGGCACGCATTTCATCATGTAGACGAGGGCGCGCTTCCACCAGGTGCCGGCGAAGTGCTCGCGATCGGGCGTGTTCCATGCCAGGGCGCCGTAGTCTGTGATGTAGGTCCACGTCGATCCGAGCGCACAGGCGATGGCGAAGGAGTCGAGCATCGTGAGGTGGTTGGCACAGATCAGGATGGGAGCGTCGGACTCGCTGCGAAGCCGCCGGAACTCCCGCCGGGCCTCGGCTGCGCCCCGGATTCGCCAGCGGAATCCGAGGTGCATGATCGCCACGCACACGGGGACCCAAAGGGGCGCAGTGATGCGCCCCACCCATCGCTGGATCGACAGCGATCGGCGGTCTTCCGCTGTGAGAGACGATGCTGCCAAGACGGGCCTAGCTGCTCTTCTCGAGGATCAGATTGACGCAGTCGCCGACGGTGTTGACCAGGTCCACGTCTTCGTCCGGGATCTCGATATCGAACTCGTCCTCGAAAGCCAGCACGACGTCGACGAGACGGGCCGAGTTGACCTTGAGATCATCGAGGATGTTCGTGGTGTCGCTCACGCTGTCGAGGGCTTTCATGTTCTTCACGTGCGGCGTCAGGATCTTCACGACCTTTTCGAATGCTTCTTGGCGCTCCATGTGCGTTCTCTCCTGTTTCTGTCTGCGGCGGTTCTGCGCCATCCATCAGTTCGTGTTCCAGAGGGGATGTCTGGAACTGTTCAGGGAGAAGGCGTCAGCCTTCCCATTTCTTGAAAACGATGCAGGCGTTTACGTCTCCGAAGCCGAAGCCCGCCTTGACCGCGACCCTCAGGTCGGGCAGCTCGCGGAGCTGGTGAGGGATCGAGGCGGCGTAGGGTTCGATCTCGGCATGAACGTCTTCGCAGTTGATCGACGGGTGGATGTATCCGCCCTTCAACATCAGGATGGTCGCCACCGCCTCGATGGCGCCAGCCGCGCCGAGTGCATGGCCGATCATCGATTTGGTCGACGTGATCGGGGGCAGCGTCTCGGGCGTGCGCTCCAGGGCCTTCGCCCAGGCGAAGAGTTCCTTGGGGTCGGCACCCGTTGCCGTCAAGTGGCCGTTGATGGCACCGACCTCGGCAGGAGCGATGCCGGCCGAATCGAGGGCCAGGCGCACGCAGCGCTGGACGCTGTTGGGGTTGGGTGCCGTCATGCTGCCGCCATTGCGATGGCCGCCGCAATTGATGCCAGCTCCCGCGACTTCCGCATGGATGCGTGCGCCGCGTTCGATGGCGCTGTCGAGACTCTCGAGCATGACGGCACCTCCCCCGGCTGCCGGGATGAAGCCACCAGCGCTGGCGCTCATGGGTCGCGATGCCTTCTCGGGCTCTTCGTTGAAGCCACGGCACAGCACGCGCATCGAGTCGAAACCGCCCCAGATGTAGTGGCTCTCGCCCTCGGCGCCGCCACAGATCATGCGCTTGGCCGCGCCTCGGCGGATGCGCTCGAATCCTTCGGCGATGGCTTCGCTTCCAGTGCTGCACGCGCTCGAGTTGGTCGTGACCTGGTTGCCGAGGGCCAGCAACCCGGAGACGCGCGCGGAGATACCGCTGGCCATCACTTGCTCGACGACGGTGCTTCCCAGCCGCCGCACCTTTCCGGCATTGATCAGGGGGACGACCTTCTGAGCGATGGTGTCCATGCCGCCGACACCGGTGCCGAGGATGGCGCCGGTGTCCCAGTCGACCTCGTCGCTGTCGGCGGCGGGACGCTCGAGGCCAGCGTCGGTCCAGGCGTCGACGGCCGCGATGCAGGCGAGGCGGTGCCCCGAGTTCATGGCGAGCAGGATGTCGGAGTCGAACATCGACTCGGCGATCTCGTCGACGCCCTGGGGGACGCCGGCGACGCGACAGCCGAAACCGCTCTCCGCCATGGCGGCGTTGGCGCGCAGACCCGACTGGCCCTTGCGGATGGCCATCTCGAAGTCGGCGATGCCATTGCCGTTGGGTGCGATGACGCCAAGCCCGGTCACCACTACGCGCTGCGTCATTTTGGCACTCCCATGCCCGAGAGAAAGCCAGAGCAGACCACCGTGCCATCTTCCAGCTTCATATCGACCTCGGATCGCAGCTTCCGTCTGCGGAAGAACACCTTGCGGGCAGTGATTTCGACGCGGGATCCGGGAGTCACGATGCCGCTGAAGTCGACCTGGACGTCGGTAAACACCGTGACGAGCTTGTTCAACTCGTCGATCGAACCCTCTTTGGCGAGCAGATAGATTCCCAGGGCCACTACCCCTACCTGGGCCATGCTCTCCACGATCAACACGCCGGGTGTCACGGGGTTGCCGGGGAAATGGCCGCGGTAGAAGTCCGCGTCTGGCCTCCAAGTGTAGGCCGCCTCGATGCCGTCGTCTCCCAGTTTGACGATCTCGTCGATGAATCGAAACGGCTCCTGCTGAGGGATACGCCCCAGAACCTGTTGCGGTGTCAGCACAGTGCTCATCGTTCCAACTTTCCGCCCTTGGCGTTCTGGGACAGGTGGGGATAGTCCGGGTAGGACAGGCCCCGGAACAGACCCACCTTGGCGTTCTTGAGGCTGTAGATCGGCTCGTCGTCCACGAACAGCGTGGCGTCACCGATGGCCATCGCCGCGCCGGAGTCCGGCAGCTGGGTGTAGCGGCGGATCTCGACCTCGTAGCGGATCAGGTGGTCGTGGGGGCGAATCTGGCCGAAGAACTCGATCTCGCCGCAACCCAGGGCGCGTCCCGCACCGGTGCCGCCGGCCCAGTTGCAGAAGAAGCCGATCAGCTGCCAGACGCCGTCGACACCGAGGCAGCCGGGTTGCACCGGGTCGCCGATGAAATGGCACTGAAAGAACCAATCGTCGAGGTTCACGTCGCGTTCGCCCACGATGCGACCCCGGTTGCCCTTGCGCTCGACCTTGGTCACGCGATCGAGCATCAGCATCGGGGGTGCAGGCAATCTTGCGGCGAAGTGCTCGGGCGGATCCTCGATCAGGTTTCCGTAGGCGAACGCCAGCAGGTCGTTCTTGCTGAAGCTATCGCGTCCGAGAAACTCGTCGTACTTCATTCTTCTTCTCCGAAACGCAGCATGTAGCTGGCCCAGGTGAGCCCTGCGCCGACCCCGATCACGGCGATGTCGTCGCGCGACTCCCACTTCTCCCAATTCTGGGAGAGGACCGAGGCCGAGCTGGCCGCGCCCGTGTTGCCGAACCATTCGACGTTCATGTGGTGGCGCTCGGGCGGGATGTCGCAGCGTTTGCAGACGTTTTCGAGCATCCGAAGATTGGCCTGGTGGCCGATGAAGTGGAGCGGGCGGTTCTCGTCGCTGAACTGTTCGTGGATCCGAGCGTACTCCTTGCCGGTCTCGCGAATGGCAAACGCCTGCACGGTCCGGCCTTCCTGGGAGAAGTGCCGTTCGCGTGGGACCACGACCTTCTTGAACGCCGTCGGGCGCGAATTCAACGACGCGCCCAGGATCTGCGCGCGGCCCGGAACCTTGCTGGACAGGACGGCGGCGGCCGCGGCGTCACCCCACAGAACCGAAGCGGCCCGGTCGCTGTAGTCCACGGTCTTGGTCAGGCTGTCGGGCGCAACCACGAGGACATAGGTCGGGAGGCGATCGGGGTCCATCATCGAGAGCATTCGGATCTGGGCCAGGAAACTGGTGCACGCGGAGTTCACATCCCAGCAAGGCACGTCGATCTGCAGGCGGTGCGCGATGGTGCATGCATCGGCCGGCGACAGGAAGTCGGGCGCCGAGCTGCCACAGAACACCATGCCGATCGCATCGGCCGTGAGCCCCGCCCGCTCCAGTGCCATCTCCGCGGCATTTCCGCCCATCACCTCGTTGGGACAGGTGTTGGCATCGACGGCGGCGCGCAGATCGCGATTGCGCGTTTCCCGGATGTAGTCGAGGTCGAGGGCCGTCCGACGGGATCGGATGCCCACGCGCTCCACGATCCACGCGTCGCTCGTGCCGATGTCGAGATCCTCGAGAAACTGGTTCGTGATCTCATTCTCAGGATGGAAGTGGCCGATCCCATGGAGCCAGAGTGTCACGATGTCGCCCCCGAAATGTGTTCTCCCCCGTCGACGCGGATCACTTCACCGTTGACCCACGAAGCCTCATCCAGGGAAAGCAGATAGATCACGTTGGCGACATCGCGCGGCGTCGTCAGCCGACCAAAGGGGTTGCGACCCTTTGCTTGCGCCTTCAGGTGGTGGCTGCCGGGAATCGCGGCGAGGGCCGGAGTCTCGGTTACACCGGCCTGGATGATGTTGCAGCGGATGCCGTAGGGCGCCATTTCGACGGCGATCGAACGCCCGACACTCTCGAGGGCGACCTTGGCTGCGGCGACCGCGGCGTATCCCTTCCAGGCGACGGTGTTGCCTTCGCTGGTGAGACCAAAGACACGCGCATCGTCGGCGAACTGCTCCCGGTTCAGCAGATCCTGGGTCCAGTCGAGCAGGCTCGTTCCCATACAGTGAATGGTTCGGGCGAAGTCCTCGGCGTCGAGCAGGTCCTGCTGGGCATATGTGGGTGGAGAAGCGATCGGGTGCAGGGAGAGTTCGCCCTCGGCGAACAGCACATCGACGGCTTCGCTGAGCCGCTCCACTTCGATGTCGAGCTTGTTGGCCAGTGCTGCGCGGGGATCGGATGCGAGCGGACGCGTCCGCTCGCGAGCCTCCGTGCGCGGTCGCTCGGGCGCGATCAGCTTGAGATTGCCGAAGGCGATCGAATGGAGCAGCACGCGAACCCGCCCGTCGCCCATGGCCCCTGTCAGCGCGTCGAGGATCTCGGTCCGCTTGTCGGCAGCGAGCGCATCGGTGTTGAAGGTGAGAAGTTCGACGCCGTGGCCCCGGACCTTCTCGAACTCTGGCTGCACGCGTCGCAGCACGGCGCGGCGGTCACGGTGCACGAGACAGAGGTTCATGCCGTGTTCGGCCAGCTTGTGGGCGGTCGCGAGTCCGAAGCCACTGGAACCGCCAAGAATGACGGCCCATTCGCCTTCAAATGTTCGGGCGTTCAAACGTCCCTCCTCCCGGCGGTCATCCGGGCGGGTAGCTGTGGGCACTCTTGATTCGGGATCCAGGGTCTGGACAAAGGCCGGCGCCCCCGAGCGCGACGGTGCCTCCCAGCCTGGGAACGTAGGCGGAACGGAGGCTCCCGTCCGCCGGCACCTTTCGGCCGTGAAGAGAATGACCCGGAGTCATTTCGTTGTCAACGATGGTCCCAGGGCCCATCCGGCAGGCTCGCCCAGCGCTCCGTGGCAGCCTAGCGTGCGCCGCCGGAAACACGCCAACCCATTTGAATTGAAGGCGTAGTCAACTTCTCAACCGCTGTTTGGAGGCGCCCGTAGGACTGGATCTTCGTATCATCCAAGGGTGGCGGAAGCTCTCGGACAGGCAGCCGTTTATCGACGCACGCTCCAAGTCTCGCTGGAGCGCGTCTGGGAGAACGTACGAGATCGGGAACCTCTAGCGTGGCTTCATGCCAGCAGCTTCGGCGCCCTCGACTTCCAGGCGGGAGGCGATTGGGGCTGGCGAGCCCGGCTGGCCCTCCAGCCCGAGGCGGCCGGCAACGTCATCGGCGTCGAGTTGCGGACCGACGAGCCCGCCCTTCGCTACGTCACCCGGACTGTCGAGGCCGCGGGTCGCGGCACCGAGATCTGGACCCTGCTCGAGCCGAAGCACGACGACCGGACGGGCATCGAGGTCCAGTT
>SMWR01000088.1 GCA_004356735.1 Deltaproteobacteria bacterium | reverse complement strand
GGTGGCCCAGGGCAGAATCGAACTGCCGACACCGTGATTTTCAGTCACGTGCTCTACCAACTGAGCTACCGGGCCACGGACGAGGGAATTTAGCCGCTCGCAATCAGGGGGGCTAGCGAGGCTCCCGGCGCGTCCGAACGCCCTGAATCCGGCCAGTTTGCGTCGATGCTTGTTTGTGGCTGAGAGGGAGTTGCGTCGGAAGCGGGTTCTGCCGATGAGAAATGGCGCCGGGGAGCGCTGTGGCAGGAACCCGGAGACCGCGAAGGGGCAGGGGGCAGCAGATGGGGGGTGCGCAGGGTACGCATGGGCTCGATCGGAGCGAGGAGCGGCTGTTCGTCGCATTCGCTTCTTCGGAAGAGCTGTGCGATGCGTTCGAGCGCGAGCTTGCCCACGGTGCCCTGTTCGTGCCCACCCTGGCCGCCCTGCCAGCGGGACGACAGGTCAAGGTGACGCTGCTGTTCAAATTCTGCGGTGCGCAGCTGGACCTGGCGGGAGAAGTCGTGACGGCCCTCCCGCCCCAGATTAGCCGCGCCGGAGCCACCCCCGGACTGTCGGTCCAGCTGGCCGAGCCCCTCCAAAAATTCCGCGAACGGATCGAAGCGAACACGGGTGTGTCGCTGCCCGATCCGGATCCGGCGGTGATTCACACGCAGCGCCGACAGCCCCGCTTCCCGGCGCGCTCTCCGGTCGAGATGCTGGTGGCGGGCCGGAAGTTCTCGGCCGAGACCGTCGACGTCAGCTACAACGGCCTGCTCGCCCTGATCTCGGGTGTGGATCTGGGAGAAGGCACCGAGCTGAGCGTCCTCATCACCCATCCGGGCGGTGGCGAGACCCTCTCGCTCGATGGCAAGATCGCCAACCAAACGCCGTGCGATCACGGCGTGATGGCCGTAGGCATCCAGTTCATGTACGACCTGTCGCGCGTGGACGAGGTTGCCGCCTTCGTCGACGACCTGCGCGGCTTCCAACACGCCCGCTCGCTCGCAACGGTGACCGGCTCGGTCAAGGATGCGCCCCTCGAGACGATGCTCGAAACCTTCTCGGCATCGGCCAGCGCTGGAACGCTCCGACTGACCCACGGCACCGAAACTGGCAAGCTCATCTACCAGGGAGATGAGATCCTGCACGTATCGACGGGCCTGGTGTCGGGCGCGAAGGCCTTGGGTCGGATGTTCACCTGGACCGAGGCCCAGTTCGAGTTCGAGCCGCGCATCGAGCCGCTGGACGGCAACGAGACGCGCTTCCCGCTCCAATCGGCGATCCTGTCGGCCGCCGTCGAGCGCGACTCGCTTGCGCGAATCGATCTGGGCAAGCTCGATCCCGACGCCAGCTTTGCGATTGACGAAGAACGCCTTTCCGCGGTGGAGTCGAGCCTCGACGAACTGGGTCGAGAGTTGGCCGAGAATGCGGGGTTGGGCTTCCCGCTCGGCGCCCTGATCGACATCCTCACCGCCAGCGACGTGCGCATCTACAAGGCGCTCGCGGAGCTGATCGAGGCCGGCGTGCTACGGGTCGAGCCCGCTTGAGCCCAGGGCTCGTGGCTGGGACACGGCCGCCAGTCAGGAGCCAGCCGCGCGTTCGATGCGCAGGGTCGTGATCCGCGCGTCCTTGGGGTAGGGCCGGTTGCGCTTGCCATGGCGACCGTACACGTCGATTTCGAGCTCGGTGATGGCATCGACCACGTCCATGCCCTCGACCACCCGCCCAAAGACCGTGTACTCGCGTTTCATCTCGGGCTGGTCCTGGTGGAGAATGAAGAACTGACAGCCAGCCGTGTGTCGCTGACCGGAGAGGGTCATGGCGAGCACGCCGCGCTGGTAGGGCATGCCGTTCAGCTCGTCGTCGATCTTGTAGCCGGGCCCGCCGTTGCCATCGTCGCGTGGGTCCTTGTTGCGACTGAGTGGATCGCCGCCCTGGATCATGAAGCCGGGGACCACGCGGTGGAACTTGGTGCGGTCGTAGAACTTGCGCTCGGTGAGCTCGATGAAGTTCTTGACGGTGTTCGGCGCAATTTCGGACAACAGCTCCACGCGGATGATTCCCAGGTCCTCCATCTCGAACACAGCCACATCGTGAGGGCCATCGGCGATCAGCTGCTCGGCCGAATCGGCTGCCGGAACGAGTGGGTAGACGGGTTTTGCCTCTTCGGAGCAGCTGGCCAGGATCAGCACGGCGGCGATCCTGGCCGCGATCGGCATGGGCTTCATCTTCGACTCCCTCCGTCCTGTGTTAGCGTCTTTCATCGATGATTTTCCAGCGCAGATGGACGATTTTTTGCGCTGTCGTCGCCGTTGGGGTGCTGACTCCCGGTGCGGCGTGGGTTGCTTCCGCTACGCCCGTGACCGGAACCCACGGCATGGTGGTCGCGTCCCAGCGCGACGCGGCCGAAGCCGGCCAGTCGATGCTGGCGGCGGGAGGGAACGCGGTCGATGCGGCCGTCGCCACGGCCTTCGCCCTGGGCGTGACCCAACCCTTCTCTGCCGGACTCGGAGGTGGCGCCTTCGCGCTGCTGCGACTCGCCGATGGCACCGTCCTGGCCGTCGACGCCCGTGAGACGGCGCCGGCCGCGGCCGACCGCGACATGTACGTTCGCCCCGGAGTGCCAGAGAACGCTTCCCTGACGGGGAGTCTCGCAGTGGCCACGCCGGGCTTCGTGCGCGGGCTGGCTTCGCTTCACCAGCTGCACGGAGCCCTGCCGTGGAAGCAGGTGCTCGCAGCGGCGATCCGCCTGGCGGACGAAGGCTTCGCGATCGGTCCCTACCACGCCCGCAGGATCGAGGCCATGCGCAGGCGAGGTCTTCCCGAGTTGTTTCCCGAGACCGGCCGGATCCAGTTTCCCCGACCCGGCACTGAGCTGAAGGCCGGCTGGGTGCTGCGCCAGAAGGACCTGGCGAAGACGCTCCGAGTGCTCGCCGAAGCAGGGCCTGACGCGTTCTACGAGGGCGAGATCGCCAGGCTGATCTCGAAGGAGATGAAGTCCCGCAAGGGCCTGCTGTCCGAGCGCGACCTAGCCGACTACCAGTCCAAGCTCCGGCCGGCGGTGATCGGACGCTACCGCGACCTGGAGGTGATCTCGTTTCCCCCGCCGTCATCGGGCGGCGCCGTCCTGGTGGAGATTCTCAACGTCCTCGAAGGCTTCGATCTCGGCAGCATGGGCCCGGACGACGCCGGCGCGGCTCACCGGATCGTCGAGGCCATGAAGCTCTCCTTCGCCGACCGGGCGGTGTGGTTCGGTGATCCCGACTTCGTGGCCGTCCCCGTGGCCCGACTCACGTCCAAGCAGCATGCCGACGATCTGCGCGGTCGGATCAATCCGCCGTTCTTCAAGAAGCTCTGGCACTGGGGCGGTGACCATGCCATCGACGTGAAGGCGCCTGGAATTCCGCCCAGCGACGCGGGCACGACCCATCTCTCGGTCACCGATGGCGAGGGCAACGCCGTGGCGCTCACGATGACGATCAACACGCCCTTCGGATCGGGCATCACGGTGTCGGGCACCGGCATCATCCTCAACAACGAGATGGACGACTTCTCCAAAGCGCCCGATGAGCCCAACGTCTACGGTTTGATCGACGTGCGCGGTGCCAATGCCATCGCGCCCGGCAAGCGGCCGTTGTCCAGCATGACACCGACGATCATTCTCAAGGGCGGCCGGGTCTTCATGGTGACGGGAAGCCCCGGCGGCCCGCGCATCATCACGACCACCCTACACACCATCCTGAATGTCGTCGACTATGGCATGGACGTGCAGCAGGCCGTGGCCGCGCCGCGCTTCCACCACCAGTGGGTGCCGAACAAGGTGTTCGCCGAACCGGCGGTCTTGCCCGGCATCGTGGTGGGTCTGCGCCAACGCGGCCACGAGGTCGAAGTCGCTGGGCGCAGCTGGTCGAGCGCCCAGTCGATCGTGGTGGACCCCGAGACCGGCATTCATCACGGTGGGAGCGATCCTCGTAGCGACGGCGCCGCCATCGGTTACGACGGCGCCGCCATCGCTTCCGACGCCGCCGCCATCGATTCCGATGGCGGGCGCTCTTCGGGCGCTAGCAGTACGCCGAAGCGGCGTACTGCTGCATCGACGCCCTAGGGTCGCACGGTCGCCAGCGTATACGCATCGAGGTCGATGATGCGCCGCGCGACGCGCAGCACGTCTTCCTTGCCGACCGCCGCGATGCGTTCGGGATACGCCGCGTGGTCCCGCGGGCCCAGGCCGTAGAGCGTGTCCAACGAGACCTGGGCTGCATGGACGGCGTTGCGCTGTTGGTCGATCACGAAGTTTCCGATCAGATAACGGCGCGCACGGTCGAGTTCCCAGTCTTCGGGAGGCGCCTCGACCAGCTTCCGCAGCTCTTCGAGCAGACCCGTGTGAGCGTCCTCGAACTTCTCGGGCGAGGTTGCGATGTAGACGGCGAAGTAACCGGGCGCGAAGCCCTCGACGTTCATGGCGCTGACGCTGTAGGCGAGGCTGCGGCGGTCGCGCAGTTCGAGGAACAGACGCCCACCCTGACCCGCCAGGATCTGCGAGATCACCTCCAGGGTCAGGCGATCGGGGTCGGCGACCGTGAGCCCGCGAAAGCCGATCACCAGGTGAGCCTGGGCCCGGTCCTTGCGCAGCTCGGCGCTGCGGATCTCGCGCGGCGGCGGCTCGTCGGGGGGCGCCGGCCGTTCGAAGGCGCCGGCCTCGAGGTCCGACAACCGAGCGGAGACCCGGGCCGCCACAGCATCCGGGTCGACGCGGCCTGACACGGCCAACGAGAGATTCGGCGCGCGAATCAGCCAGGCGTGGTGGGCTTCGAGTGCGGCGCGGTCGATCGAAGCAACCGCCTCTTCGGATCCGAGCAACGACTGGCGGTACGGATGATTCTGGAAGTGCGTCTCTGTGAAGAGCAAGAACGCGCGCTGCCCCAGCCGGTCCTCGCGGCGTTCGATGGCCGCCAAGGTGTCGCGACGTTCGCGCTCGATCTCGTCCACGTCGAGGCTGGGTTCGAGCAACGCTTCGGCGAACAGATCCAGAGCCTGGTCGAGCTGGCTGCTGGGCGCCTCCAGCGTCATGCCCAAGGAGCTGCGCCCGCAGAAACCGTCGATTTCGATCGCCAGGCTTTCGGCGCTGCGGGCAAAGTCGGCGGCCGAGTGTCCCCGGGTTCCGCGCAGCCACATGGATGTGAGGAAGGCGGTGATCCCCGAGTTCCCGGCGTTCTCGGCGAGCAGGCCGCCGAGGAAGGCGGCCCGGGCGGCGACGACGGGAACCTCCGGCCGCGGGATCACGTGCAGGGCGCCGCCGCCCGGAAGCTCGTAGCCGATCACATCGGGACCCGAGTCCGACTTGCGCGGCCTTTCGTAGGCACGCCGGATCGACGCCACGCCCCGATCGACCGCGGCGCGGATGGCAGCCTCGTCGACCCTGCGTCCCTGCCCGTCGGGCACCACGGCGCCCACGGTCAGACGATCGGGTCCGAGATACTCCTGAGAGACGCGCAGCAGATCGTCGGGGGTCGCGGTCCGGATGGTCTCCAGATAGCGCTGCTCAACCTCCCAGCTGCCGGCCAGGTGGTGGAAGCTGCCGAGCTTCTGGGCCAGGCCCGACACGCTCTCCCGCTCGAAATCCTCCATGGCCAGGAAGTTCGCGCGCGCCTTCTCGAGCTCGTCGCCGCCTACGGGTTCGCGCCGGGTGCGTTCGAGTTCGCGGACGGTGGCTGCGACTGCGGTGGTGGCGCGCTCCACGTCGGTCTCGATGCTCACCGAGAAGAGCCCCGGGTCGACGGGCGTGTAGCAGGAGGCGTCGATGCGGTCGGCGCTGGAGTCGCGCTCCTTTACCCGGCGGACGAGGCGACTGCTGTCCCCGCTTCCGAGGATGAAGGCCAGCAGGTCGAGGTAGGGCGCGTCGGGGTGGGCCAGGTTGACGGTCGGGTGGGCAAATTCGATGCTCACCCGCTCGAACGGTCGCTCGAGGATGACGGTTCGAAGCCCCTGCTGGAGCGGCTCGACGGGTCGGTGGCGTTCGGCACCGCCTGCCGGCAGATCCCCGAAATGGGCACGGACCTCGTCGAGAATCCGTTCGCGGTCGAAGTCGCCAGCGACCACCACGCAGAGGTTGCGGGGCGTGTACCAGCGTTCGAAGAAGGCGCGCACCCGTTCGCGGTCGAAGCGGGCGACGCTCTCGGGCGGGCCCAAGATCGGTGCGCCGTAGGGGTGGGCGTGGTACGCCTCGGCAAAGACCGCGTCGCCGAGCACGTGCCCGGGAGAGTCCTCACCGCGGCGGATCTCTTCCAGGACGACCTCGACCTCGCGCGAGATCTCGTCGGGATCGAAGCTCGAGTGGAGTGTGGCGTCAGCCAGCACATCGAGACCCACGCTCAGCTCCGTGCTGGGGAGCGTTGCGTGGTAGACGGTGACGTCGAATGACGTGTACGCGTTGATGCGGCCGCCGGCCCCTTCAACCTCGCCCGCGATCTCGCCGACCGCGCGTTTTTCAGTGCCCTTGAAGAGCATGTGCTCGTGGAAATGCGCGAGGCCTGCTTCGGGCTCGCGTTCGTCGGCGGAGCCCACGCTTGCCCAGATCTGGATCTCGGCCACCGGCGCGATGTGGGTCTCGCACAGCAGCACCCCCAGACCATTGGGCAGCTGCTCGAAATGGACGGGCGGTTGGCTCATGGTCTCGCCAGAATAGCCGTGCGGCCGGTTATCATCGAGGCGTGAGCGACGACTCCGTCGGCGTCTACGTCCACGTTCCATTCTGCGAGCGTGTGTGTCCGTATTGCGATTTCGCGGTAGTGGCCGCCCGGCGGCTCTCGCCCGACCAGGAGCAGGGCTACGTCGATGCGTTGCTGTCGGAGCTGGAGCGCCGTGCGGAGTCCTATGCGGGCCGCCGTCTGGCGAGCCTCTATCTCGGCGGTGGCACGCCCTCGTTGCTGCGACCGGCCAGCGTCGCCCGCATCATCCGCAGGGTTCACGAGACCTTCGACGCGGCCGGATCCGTGGAGGTGACCCTCGAGGCCAATCCTGGCAGCCTCGAGCGCCAGCGCCTGCCCGGTTTCCGGGCTGCCGGCGTCAATCGGATCTCCATGGGCGTGCAGTCCTTTAGCGACATCACACTCAAGCGGCTGGGCCGCGCCCACCGGGCAGCGGAAGCACGCCTCGCCCTGGCAGCGGCTCGCGAGGCGGGCTTTGACCAGCTCAGCCTGGACCTGATCCTGGCGGCCCCCGGCCAGGCCCTCGAGGCGTTCGAGCGGGACCTGGAAGAAGCCGTCGCCTTCGGGCCCGAGCACGTCTCGCTCTACGAGCTCAGCATCGAGCCGGGCACGCCCTTCGCCCTCGCCGATGCGCGAGGTCAGCTGAGGCGTCCCAACGAAACAGGCGTGCTGGCGATGCTCGAGCAGGCCGAACATCGACTCGCCGCCGCGGGCTATGCCCGCTACGAGCTCTCGAACTTTGCGCGGCCGGGTTTCGAGGCGGTGCACAACCGCCGCTACTGGGAGCGACGACCCGTGCTCGGTCTCGGGGTCGGGGCGGTGTCGAGCGATCCGCCCTCGGCCCGAGCGCCCTTCGGCGTGCGCCGGCAGAACACGCGCGATCTTGCGCGCTACCTGGATTGCACGGGGCGCGCTGAATCGGCCGAGGACCGGGACGCCGAGATCTTCGATGCGGCGACCGCGCGCGGCGAGGCCGTCTTCCTGGCCCTCCGAACCGCCCGTGGGCTGGATTCGGCCCGTTTCTCGGACGAGTTCGGGTCGCCCCCGAGGGGTTTCTGGGAGGCCTCCATCGATGAGTTGGTGGGGCGGGGTCTGCTCGAGGAAGCGCCCGGCGGAGACCTCTGCCTGACCGACCGCGGGCGTCTGCTTTCCGATAGCGTGTTCCAGTATTTCGTTTGATTTCTGAGGGTTTATTGACTGTCCTGAGGTCCGGTGGTAACCAATTTTCGACCCGATCCAGCTGAGATCTCCAGCGGCTATGTTCGAGAGGTTCCGTGGTGTCCATCCGGAAGGCCGAAGCGGCCACGCCCCGCTTGACCGAGCGTCAGGCCTCGGTGCTTCGCGCCGTGGTGACCGGCTACGTGGGGGAAGCCTCGCCGATCGGCTCCAAGACCATCTCCCACCTGCTGCCCGTGTCGATCTCGTCGGCGAGCATCCGCAGCGTCCTGGCCGAGCTGACCGAGCTCGGCCTGGTGGAGCAGCCGCATCGGTCGGCCGGCCGAATTCCGACGGAGTTCGGCCTGCGCCTGTTCGTAGACGAGCTGCTCTCTCCCGCTCGTCTGGCGGCGTCCCAGCGGCGGGAGCTCGCCTATCAGCTCGACGATGCCCATGGCGATGATCTGATGCCGCTGGCCTCCGAGATCTTGAGTCGTCACACCCGTCAGCTCGGCTTCGTGGTAGCGCCGCGGCTCGATCGCGTGGTGCTCATGCACGTGAGCTTGGTGCGGCTCTCGAGCGAGCGCCTGCTGGTGGTCTTGATCTCTCGAACCGGCACAACCTATCGCCGTGTGATCGACAACGAGCCCGTGATCGACCAGCGAGAGCTCGATCGTGTTGCCGCCGTTCTCAGTGAGCGCGTGCTCGGTCGGACGCTTGTGGAGGTGCGCGAGTTGTTGACCCGCGAGGCGGCGCTGCTGCAGCGCGAAGCCGATGATCTCCAATCCCGTGCGGTCGAAATCGGTCGTCTCGTCCTGGCCGGAACGGACCCTCAGGCGGGCGATCTCGTGATCGAGACCCGGCTGGGGCTGCTCGAGCAGCCTGAGTTCAACGACCCGCGGCGTCTGCGCGATCTGTTCGAGGCCATCGAGACCAAGGAGCGTCTGCTCTCGGTGCTCGACGGCATCCTCGAGCAAGACGGCGTCAGCGTGGCGATCGGTCGGGAGATCGACGATCCCTCGCTACGCGGGTGCGCCCTGGTGGCGACCTCCTACGGCGGCGCTGGAGCCGACGAGGCGCTGGGTGCGCTGGGGGTGATTGGACCCAGCCGCATGGACTTCGGACGCATCATCCCCTTGGTGGACTACGTCTCCACTCTCATGACGGAAAGGCTCTGCGCATGAGCCCGAAGAAGAAGATCGAGATCGAGACGGAAGACGCCGAGGGCTGGGAAGGCGTGGCCGAGGCGGCTGCGGCCGGGGCGCTGGCGCCCAACCCCGAGCTCGAGGCCGCCCTCAAGGAGGCCGAGGCCTCGCTGGAGGCGCGCGAGAAAGCGACCGCGGCCCCCGAGGGGAGCGGTGCCGATGAGCTGGCCGTCCAGCTCAAGGAGACCGAAGACCGGCTGTTGCGCCTCCTGGCCGATTTCGAAAACTTCAAGCGCCGTGCGCTCAAAGAGCGCACCGATGCCAATCAATACGGCCATCAGAATCTCGTCAAGGATCTTCTTTCTACGGTCGATAACCTGGACCGTGCCATTGGCCATGCTCGCGAGAGTGAGGGCGAAGATTTTGAGAATCTTCTGCAGGGCGTCGAGCTCATGCAGAGGGAGCTCATGACGGCCCTCGGGAAGCACGGAGTGGTGCGGATCGAGGCCGTCGGCAAAGCCTTCGATCCGGCGGTGCATGAGGCAATGGCGCAAGCGCCAGACGGTTCGGTGGCCCCGAATACGGTCATCGAGGAGCTGCAGACGGGATACATGTTGCGGGACAGGCTCCTGCGTCCGACCCGGGTGATCGTGACCCGGGCGCCGGACGAGGCCGAAGGCGACGAGGGGAAGCAACCGGAAGAAGACGACGCATCGGGTGACGGGGGCGGTAGCGGCGAATAGCCGGCCGGTGGCGGCACCGTCCCCACGATGCGGAGGGGGAAGGGCCAGCCGGATGGGCAAGGTCATCGGAATCGATCTCGGAACCACGAACTCGTGCGTCGCCCTATTCGACAACGGTGAGCCCGTGATCGTCGCGAACTCCGAGGGTGGGCGAACGACCCCGTCGGTCGTCGCCATCACGTCTTCCGGCGACAAGCTGGTCGGTCAGATCGCCAAGCGGCAGTCCGTTACCAACCCCGAACAGACCATCTATGCCGTCAAGCGCCTGATCGGCCGCAAGTACGACAGCGAGGAAGTCACCTCGTTCGCCAAGATCGCCCCCTTTGGCATCGAGGCCTCCGACAACGGCGACGCCTGGGTCCAGGCCGGCGGCAAGCTGGTTTCGGCCCAGGAGATCTCGGCCCTGGTGCTGGCCAAGATGAGGGACACGGTGGCCGACTACCTGGGCGAGCCGATCAAAGACGCCGTGATCACGGTGCCCGCCTACTTCGACGACTCCCAACGTCAGGCGACCCAGGACGCGGGCAAGATCGCGGGGCTCAACGTCTTGCGGATCGTGAACGAGCCGACCGCGGCTGCGCTGGCCTATGGCCTGGGCTGCCAGGACGACAAGAAGGTTGCTGTGTTCGACCTCGGCGGTGGCACGTTCGACGTCTCGATCCTGCACATCTCCGATGATGTTTTCGAGGTGCTCAGCACCAACGGCGACACCTATCTCGGTGGCGAAGACTTCGACATGAAGATCTGTGACCACCTGATGGATTCCTTCCAGGAAGAGGCCGGGATCGATCTTCACGGCGACAAGATGGCCCTGCAGCGTCTCAAGGAGGCAGCCGAACGCGCCAAGCACGAGCTGTCGTCGGCCACTGAGACCGACATCAATCTCCCGTTCATTGCGGCCACCGACGACGGGCCCAAGCATCTGGCCATGACCCTGACCCGCGAGAAGCTCGACGAGCTGAGCGCCGGGTTGCTGGAGCGGCTGGTCGAGCCCTGCACGATCGCGCTAGCGGACGCCGGAATCTCCTCGTCCGAGATCGACGACGTGATCCTCGTCGGTGGTATGACGCGCATGCCGGCGGTGCGTGCGAAAGTGGGCGAGATTTTCGATCGAGAACCCCACGGTGGCGTGAATCCCGATGAGGTGGTTGCGGCCGGCGCCGCCATCCAGGGCGGTGTCATGACCGGCGAGGTCGAGAACGTGCTGTTGCTGGATGTGACGCCCCTGTCGCTGGGCGTCGAGACCCAGGGTGGCGTTTCGACCAAGATCATCGAACGGAACACGACCATTCCAACGTCGAAGTCCCAGGTCTTCTCGACCACCGAGGACCACCAATCGGTCGTCCGGATCCACGTGATCCAGGGTGAGCGTGACATGGCTGTGGACAACAAGACCCTGGGCCGTTTCGAACTGCTGGGCATCCCGCCGGCGCCCCGTGGCGTGCCCCAGATCGAAGTCAACTTCGAGATCGACGCCAATGGCGTCGTGAACGTTTCGGCCAAGGACCTCGGAACGGGCAAGTCACAGGCCGTCCAGGTCACGGCCTCGAGCGGACTCGATGAGGAGGAGGTCAATCGGCTGATCTCCGAGGCTGAGGAATACAGCGAGGCCGACCAGCAGCGCCGCGACCTGGTGGAGCTCCGAAACCGGGCCGACGGGCTCATCTATTCGACCGAGCGAACGCTCGAGGAGTTCGCCGAGAACGTGCATGAGGACGACCGGGGTGAGATCGAGAAGGCTCTCGAGATTGCCAAGGAGGCCACACAGGGCGAGGACGCCGGCGCACTGCGAGTCGCCGTTGACGAATTGTCGGCCCTCACTTACAAAATGACCGAGGTCCTGTACGCCGAGCTCGGTGGAGACGATTCCGAGTAGTTCCCGCGGGTTCCCGCCCCAGTGGGCCTTCACCCCGTCGAGGCCCTGATCCATTGCCGAAGCGCGATTACTACGAAGTCCTGGGCGTCTCTCGCGGCGTCGAAGTGGCCGAGCTGAAAAAGGCCTATCGGAAGATCGCGCTCGAGAACCATCCCGACCGGAATCCGGGCGATTCCGCCGCTGAGGAGCGCTTCAAGGGGGCGTCTGAGGCCTACTCGATCCTCTCGGACCCGGACAAGCGGCGGTCCTACGATCGCTTCGGCTTTGGAGGCGTCGGGGCCAGCGGCGGGCAATCGGGATTCCAGGACTTCGGCGACCTGGGCAACTTCACCGACCTGTTCAACGATCTCTTCGGGGATCTGTTTGGGGGTGGCCGTGGTGGGCGCCGCACGGGCCGCGGCCAGCGCGGCGCCGACCTCCGCTACAACCTCGACATTGATCTCACCGACGTGCTCGAGGGCATGGAAGCCCAGATCCGGATTCCCAAGATGCGCCCCTGCGAAACCTGTGACGGCTCGGGCGTGCGACCGGGAACCCGTCCGGAGACCTGCGGCCGTTGTCATGGCGCGGGCCAGGTCGTGCTCCAGCAGGGCTTCTTTCGGATCAGCCGCCCTTGCGAACAGTGTGCGGGGGCGGGCGAGATCGTTCGTGAGCGCTGCCCCGAATGTCGCGGCGCCGGGCGGAGCGAGGGCCGCCAGAACATCCGGGTGAAGGTGCCCGCCGGCATCGATGACGGGATGCGTCTCCGGTTGTTGGGCGAGGGCGAAGCCGGGATCGCCGGCGGCCCCCCCGGTGACCTCTTCGTCGTGATCTCGATTCGCGACCATCCGTTGTTCGAACGCGAAGGCTCCGACATCCACTGCCAGGTTCCGATCTCGTTCGTGCAGGCGGCTCTCGGCGACGAGATCGAGGTGCCGACGCTGGAGGGCAAGGTCATGCTGAAGGTGCCGGAGGGCTCCCAAACCGGGAAGACCCTGCGGCTGCGGGGCAAGGGTGTACCCTCGATCCGGAATTCGGCTCGCGGCGACCAGCTTCTGCATATCTTCGTCGAGGTTCCGACGAAGATGACGAAGCGGCAACGGGAGCTGCTGGCGGAGTTCGCCGAGGAGAGCGGGACCGAGGTGTCTCCGGTGACGCGTGGTTTCCTCGAGAAACTGAAGGATCTGTTCGATTGATGAGCTGGCGCGCTTCCGCCGCGATCCTGTCGGGCTTCTTGCTCCTCTCCGGGTGTGCTGCGCTTGTGGGAGGCGACGGTCCCCGTGCCAGCGAAGAGGAACGCCGGGCCTACGCAGCGGCCGTGTCCCAGCAAGCGGACGACCCGGGCGCCGCCGAGCGAGCGTTCACAGAGTTCCTGGCCCGATTTCCCAGCAGCGTGCTCGCCGACGATGCGTCCAAGCGCCTCGGCCAGATCGCCCTCGACCAGGGTGACGAGGACCTGGCGCTGCGGCGCTTCCACCAAACACTGAGCAATTATCCCGATAGCGACAGCGTCGACGCCGTTCGAATCGCGATTGCGCGTCTCGAACACGGGCGGGGCAACGCGCTCGCAGCCGCGGCCATGATCAAGCAGGCCCGCCTCTCGCGCCTCAATGTCGTCGAGCAGCGCGAGGCGTTCCGACTGATGCTGGACGTGTCGGACGATCCGGCGCGCAAGCTTCGTTGGCTGTCGCGCTTGCGACGTGCCGAACGCGACGAAGACGCGGTCGCCCTGGTGGATGTCGAGATCGACACGCTGATCCAGAAAATGGAGGCGATCGATCTGTTCCGGGGGGCCGAGCAGATCGGACGGCAGATCCCGGCGGGTCGCGCGTTGCTCCAGGCCGCCGACCTCTCCCTGGACCAGGGCGAGATCGATCGGGCGCGACGCGCCATCAAACTTGCCTCGAAGCTTCCCCTGGACGATCTGTACCAGGCGCGGCTCATCACCGTGAGCGAGCGGCTGAGGCTTCGGGACGAAGGGCTGAGCTTCGACGCAGCGCTCCCGCGCATCGAGGACCTGGCGGACCTCGGTGGTGCCGACACTGCGGGCGCCGAAGGAACTCTCGGTGTCGTGTTGCCGCTGTCGGGTCCCTTTGCCCACTTCGGGGAAGAGAGTCTTCGCGGCGTGCTGTTGGCGGCGGGAATCTTCGGCGCCGATGACGGGACGGGGCCGCCCGACACACGTCGCGTCCGCGTGATGATCCGCGATAGCGCCGCGGACCCCGAGCAGGCGGCGCGTGCGGTTCGCGAGCTGGCTGATCTCGAGGTTTCGGCAATCATCGGTCCGCTCCTGAAGGAGGAATGTGAGGCCGCCGCGGCGGTCGCCGAGTCCGAGAGCGTTCCGCTGCTCGCGCTCACGGCAAGTGAGGCGGTGAGCGCCGGCCGCCCGCATGTCTTCCGCGTGCGCACTCAGCCGCGCGAGGAGGTCGCCTTGCTCGTGGACTACGCGGTTCGGGAGCTCGGTGCCCAGCGCTTCGCCGTCTTGTATCCCCGCGACACCTATGGTCGCGGCCTGCGGCGCATGTTCTGGGAGGCCGTGGAAGAGCAGGGCGGCCGCATCGTCGGAGTGGCGTCCTACGATCCGAACGCAGTCGATTTCGCCGAGCCGATCCGACGTCTGGTGGGCTTCGTGCTGCTGACATCGGAGGAGAAGCAAGCTCTCGAAGAGAGGGAAGCTCTCGAACGACGCGCGCGCCGCTTGCCCGCTGAGGAAGCCGCGGCGCTTCGCCTCGTAGGCCAGGCGATGACGGGGCCCAATGGCGAGCTGCTGCCGCCCGTGGTCGACTTCGACGTGCTGTTCATTCCGGAATCCCACGAGAAGGTGGTGCTGATCGCGCCCCAGCTCGCCTTCCACGGGGCCGAACAGACGCGACTGATGGGAACCAGCGGATGGCACCACTCGGACCTGGTCAAGATCGCCCGGGAGCACGTAGAAGGCGCCATCTTCACCACCCACTTCCCAGTCTCGAGCGAGCTGCTCTTCGTGCGCGCCTTCACCGACGGCTACCGGCGCGCCTACTCCCAGGAGCCGGACGTGTTCGCGGCCCAGGCCTACGACGCGACCAATCTGGTCCTGCTCCAGCTCACGGGTTTTTCCTTCGGAGACGACGACGTGCGTGAGCGGGTTCGCACCGGAATCCTGGCCGTTCGGGCGCACCCCGGCGTCACCGGCGTGTTGCGCATGCAGCCCGACGGAAATGCCCGGAAACGGCCGTTTCTGCTCAGGGTCGAGCGCGGCCGCATCGTAGCGGTGGAATAGTTCAAGTCGGCCGTTGTCTGCGTCGACAACGCAGGCATGAGCGAATTCAGTGCGCCGCTGTCCGTACCCGATGAGCTTCCGGTGTTGCCTCTCCGGGAGATGGTGGTCTTTCCCTACATGGCTCTGCCGCTCTTCGTGGCGCGCGAGCGTTCGATTGCGGCCGTCGAGGATGCGTTGGCCGGCGACCGCTTGCTGTTGCTGACCGCCCAGCGGGAAGCCGACGTCGAAGACCCCGAGCCCGAGGATCTCTACCCGGTTGGCACCGTGGCCATGGTCATGCGCATTCTGCGCATGGGCGACGGGCGCGTGAAGGTACTGGTGCAGGGGCTCGGCAAGGCGCGCATCGATGCCTTTGTCGAACACGAGCGCGCCCAGTGGGTGCGGGTCACGGGATTGCCCGCGGACGAAGACACCGATTGGTGCGTGGAAGTCGAAGCGCTGGTGCGCACGGTTCGCTCCCGGGTCGAGGAATTGCTGCCCCTCAAGAACCTGCCCCCCGAAGTGCTGTCGGTCACGGCCAACGTGCACGAGCCCGGCAGACTGGCGGACCTGGTGGCCGCCCATCTCCAATTGCGGACGGCCGAAGCCCAGGAACTCCTCGAGATCACGGATCCCCTGGCGCGGCTACGGAAGGTCGATGCCCTGCTGAAGCGCGAGCTCGAGGTCACCACCGTCCAGGCGGAGATCCAGAGCCAGGCCCAGGACGAAATGAGCCGCGGTCAGCGTGAGGCCTACCTGCGTGAGCAGCTGCGGGCGATCCAGGCCGAGCTCGGTGAGACCGACCCCCGCATCGACGAGTCCGAAGAATATCGCGCTCGCATCGAAGAAGCGGGGCTGCCCGAAGAGCCGCTGATCGAGGCGACGAAGCAGGTCCACAGGCTCGAACGGATGCATCCGGAAGGTCCTGAGGCGCACGTCCTGCGCAGCTATCTCGATTGGATGGTCGAGCTGCCTTGGTCCCAGGAGTCACCGGATCGACTCGATCTCGGCCATGCCAAGACGATCCTGGATGAGGACCACGCCCATCTGCAAGGCATCAAGGACCGGATTCTCGAGTACCTGGGTGTGCGCAAGCTGCGCGGTGACTCGCGTGGACCGATTCTGTGTTTCGCCGGCCCGCCGGGTGTCGGCAAGACGTCGCTGGGTCGGTCGATCGCGCGGGCCCTGGGGCGCGAGTTCGTTCGCATCTCGCTCGGTGGCGTGCGAGACGAGGCCGAGATCCGCGGTCACCGCCGCACCTACGTGGGGGCGCTGCCGGGTCGGATCATCCAGGGCCTCAAGCAGGCGGGCACCCGCAATCCGGTCTTCATGTTGGACGAGATCGACAAGCTGGGAGCCGACTACCGAGGTGACCCGTCGTCGGCCCTGCTGGAGGTTCTCGACCCCGAGCAGAACGTGAGCTTCAGCGACCACTACTTGAACGTTCCCTTCGATCTCTCGCGGGTCATGTTCATCACGACGGCGAACATGCTCGACGCGATTCCCAATGCGTTGCGCGACCGAATGGAAGTGATCCGTATCCCGGGCTACACGCCGGAAGAGAAGATCGAGATCGCGCGCTCCTTTCTCATCCCGGGCCAGGTGAAGGAGAACGGGCTTCCCGACGATCGCATCAAATGGTCGGATCCGGCTGTGATGCGCATCGTTACCCACTACACCCGTGAAGCGGGCGTTCGGAATCTGGAGCGCGAGATCGCGACGGTGTGTCGCAAGACGGCCCGGCGGGCGGCCGAGGGCGACGAGAGGCATGTGACCGTCAACCGGCGCACACTCGAGAAGTTCCTGGGACCGGCGCCGTACCTGGACGAACCCCCCAGCGAGATCGGTGAGGTGGGGCTCAGCAACGGTCTGGCCTGGACCGAGAGTGGCGGTGAGGTGCTGACGATCGAAGCCACCCTCACGAGCGGCAAGGGCCTGGTGTTGACGGGACAGCTGGGCGACGTGATGAAGGAGTCCGCCCACGCGGCGTTAACTTACGCCCGTTGCCGCGGCGGCGAGCTCGGCTTCGACGAAGCCATCTTCTCGCGCAGTGAGGTCCACGTGCATGTGCCCGCTGGTGCGGTTCCCAAGGACGGCCCTTCGGCCGGCATCGCGATGGCTACAGCCATCATATCCCTTGCAACGCGCATCCCGGTGCGGCCCGATGTCGCCATGACGGGCGAAGTCACGCTGCGGGGCCGCGTACTGCCGGTTGGCGGCGTGCGCGAGAAGGCCCTGGCGGCGCTGCGAGCCGGCATCACCCGGGTGGTGCTTCCGCGCCGGAACCTCCAGGACCTGAATGAGATCCCGGCGGATCTCAAGAAGAAGATCACCTTCATTCCGGTCGAACACATGGATGAGGTGCTCGAAGCGGCCCTCGAACGGCCGCTGGGCGCACCGCTTGTCCGCTCGGGGCCGACGCCCGCAGCGACCGTCCCACCGTCGATGGCGTCGGCCAAGACCCGCTGATCGATTTCCAAGCCGACGGCGAGCTGCTCAGGGAACTGGGATACGGGCACTGAGCGCCGCTACCCTGTGTTTCTTGCGGTTAGGGGATCTCGGGGAGTTCGAACTGATTGCGCGAATCGAGCGCGCCGCCCGTCGGGCGGGAAGCCCGCGCTTCGTCGTGCTCGGAATCGGCGACGACGCCGCGATCCTGCGGCTGCGTTCGGGTGAGGATCTCGTCGTCACGACCGATTCGCTGGTGGAGGACGTACACTTCCGCTGGCGCAGCCAGAGCGCGCGCACGATCGGGCGCCGCGCACTGGTGGCGAACCTCTCGGATCTGGCGGCCATGGGGGCGCGTCCGCTGGGCTTCACGCTGGCGCTGGTGACACCTGCCTCGCTCGAAGTGGCGACGCTGGACGGGCTGGTGGCGGGGCTGCTCCGCGAGGCCCGCCGGCATGGCTGCCCCCTCGTGGGTGGCAACGTGAGCCGGGGGACCGAGTGCTCGCTCACGATCACGGCGCTGGGCGCCGTCCGGCGCGGACGCGCACTCACCCGGCGTGGAGTTCGCCGGGGCGATCGCCTCTTCGTCACCGGCACGGTCGGTGGCCCCGCCTTGGAGCTGGCCCGGGCGGAGCGCGGTCTCGGGCAAATCCGCCGGGTGCCGCAGCCGCGGCTCGAAGCGGGCAGGGCGCTGACCCGGGTGAAGCAGATCGGGGGGTGCATCGACATTTCCGATGGGCTCGATGCGGATCTCGATCACCTGCTCGAGACCACGCGGCTCGCGGCAGAGGTCGCCGCCGAACGGATCCCGCTGCCGCGCGGCTTCCGAGCAGCCTGTCGGAAGCTCGGTCTCGAACCCGAGCGGCTGGCCCGGACCGGCGGCGAGGACTACGAGCTGTTGTTCAGTGTGCGCCCCGCTGGGCCGGGGGCCGGCGCGCTGGCGCGGCGGCTGGGAGTCGCTGTGACCGAGATCGGCCGGCTCCGGGCGGCGGCGGCAGTGCAGGAATCGAGGCCCGGACCCGCTCCCCACGGGGGTTTTCGTCACTTCTAGTGCCGCTCCCGGGACGGGTGACTGACGCCTAGACAACTTGTCGGTTTGATTACCTTTTTCTCGGGTCCGAGGCTTCAAGGCGGCGCCCCCTTTCACCGATAGGCCAGGGGGTGCGAGTTTCGCTGAAGTACAAGTTTGTTTTCGGGGCGGTGCTGGTCGGTTTGTCGGCTCAGATCGTGCCGGCCCTCATTGAGGCCGGCGGACTCGCCGTGCACTGGTCTCTCTCGAGTCTTGTGGCGCTCGGCTTCGGCGCCGGCCTGGGATGGCTGCTGTCGCGGGACCTCTCGAAGACGTTCCAACAACTGCACAGGGCCAGCGATCAGATGAGTCGCGGGGACCTCACCGTCCAGGTCGTCGCAGATGAGACCCCGCACTTCCCGGATGAGACCGATGCGCTGGCCCACAGCCTTCAGGGCATGGCCGGCAGCTTGCGGAACCTGGTCGAACACGTGCAGTCGACGGCCAACCGCGTTTCCCACGCCGCCCATGAATTGACCCGCTCCGCCGAGCACGTCAGCACCAACAACGGTGAGATCTCCTCTACCGTGGCCAACCTCGCCGAAAACGTGAGCCAACAGCAGAGTCAGCTCAACGAAGCGGCGCGACTGATCCACGAGATCGCCTCGACCATCGAACGCAATGCCGACCATGCTCGCGAGGCTTTCGGCTTTGCCGCCGAGGCGAATCAGAAGGCGAACTCGGGCGTCGATATCGCGCGGCTTGCCATCGAGAAGATGCGCACCGTCTTCGAGCGGGTAGAGCATGCGGTGGCCAAGGTCTTTGAGCTCGAGGAGAAGACGCGCCACGTAAACCAGATTTCTTCGATCATCACCAGCATCGCGCATCGAACGAATCTCCTTTCGTTGAACGCTTCGATCGAGGCCGCCCGCGCCGGCGAGGCCGGTCGTGGCTTCTCGGTGGTGGCCGACGAAATTCGCAAACTGGCCGAGAACTCGGGCGAAAGCGCCGAGGAGATCTCGAAGCTCATCAACGAGATTCAGGTCGACACACACGATGTCGCCGACGAGATGCGCGAGTCGAGCCTGGGGATGCGTGAGGGCCGTGAGGACGTCGATACGATCGCGCACACGCTGGAGAACATTCGTCAGGCCGTGGGTGAGGCTTCGAACCGTGCCGAGGAGATCTTCCATGGCGCCGATAGCCAGACCCAGGGTGTCGAGCGCATGGTGAGTGCCATGGACGAGGTCGCCAAGGGTGCTGAGAGCAACTCCATTTCCATCGACGGCGTCGTGGCCACCTCCCAGCGTCAACTCATTTCCATGTCGGAGATGGTGAGCTCGTCGACGACACTGACGGAGCTGGCCGAGCAGCTTCAGGAGATCCTGAGGCGCTTCGAGACCGGAAGCTCCGTCGCGAAAGAGCCCCAGTCGTGACCGGTGTCTTCTCTGCACCCGACATTCAGCAGCGCCTCCTCACGTTCGAGCTGGCCGACTCGATCTATGCGATTCCCATCGCCTGCATCGTCGAGGTCAGCGAGGTGGAGCCACTGGCCTGTATCCCGACCCTGCCGACCGAGATCGCCGGGGTGATGAACCATCACGGAGATGCTCTGCCGGTGCTGCGGCCCAATGTGCTGTTGAACGTGGAGGCGGCGAAGTTGGGCGAGCCGACCCAAGTGTTGGTGATCTCGGAGACGATCACGGGCGGCGCGCGGCTGGGACTGCCCGTAGACCGGGTCATGGGACTCGTCGATGGAGAGAGTGCGATGTCGCGGGACGAGGATCCCGTTGCGGAGCGGCGGTCGATCGACGACCGCGTGGTGCTCGTATTGGATCCGGTCCGTTTGGTGGACCGGGCGAAGGAAGTGATTGAGAGTTCACTGGGTCGAAACGAATGATTCCAGGGGGGAGAAGAAAATGGCGCGAATTCTGGTTGCAGATGATGCCGCCTTCATGCGTCAGATGATCCGTGAGATCGTCGAGGCGGAAGGGCATGAGGTCGTTGCCGAGGCATCGGATGGCGTCGAGGCTGTCGATCAGTTCAAGGCTCACCATCCGGACCTGGTCACGATGGACATCGTGATGCCGCGAAGGTCGGGCATCGATGCGGTGAAGGGCATTCTGGAGATCGACTCCACTGCCTGCGTCGTGATGTGCAGCGCACTCGGTCAGGAAACACTCGTGACCGAAGCGCTTCAGGCAGGGGCGCGGGACTTCATCGTGAAGCCCTTCAAGCCCGACTCCGTCGTCAAGACGGTGAACAAGGTGCTGGAAAAGGAGAGCCAGTAGTTGGCCCTCGACATGACCAAGTACCGCGCGGTCTTCCTCGAGGATGCCACCGAGCACCTCGCGGACATGAGCCGGGCGCTTCTCGATCTCGAGAAGGACACCGAGCACGCCGATGCGATCGACGTGCTGTTCCGGATGGCCCATTCCATCAAGGGGATGGCGGCGTCTCTGGAATACGACTCGATCGCCGAAGTGTCCCACGTTCTCGAGGATCGGATGCAGGAGATCCGGAGTGCCGGTGGTGTGGACGGTACAGAGGGTTTGACACTCGTGTTCAAGGGCATGGAAGGGCTCGAGGCAATGATCGAGGTCGTGCGGCAGACTGGCGAGTCTCCACCGCCCAACCCCGACCTCGTCAACGCACTGGCTACGCCCATCGCTCCCGCGGAGTGCCAAAAAAAAAAGTCGTGACGCCGCTACTCGAGTAGCGGCGGCCTCCTCCGATGACGATGTAGGACTCGCTGCGATGAAGGGCCCCGCGCCCGCCCCGCCGCCCGTCAAGACGGTGGTCCCACCGCAGCCGCCGCCGACGGTTCGCGTCAAGACCGAAATGCTGGACCGCTTCCTCAGTACCGTGGGCGAAGTGATCCTCAACACCAGCCAAGTCCGAACCGCGGCTGCTGGCGACGGGCCCGAGCGCAACGCTGATCTGGGCACGGGCCTCGACCGCATGGATCGGGTCGTCGGCGAACTCCAGCTGCGTGCCCTCGACCTGCGGACGACACCCCTGCTCCGCATCGTCGAGCTTCTGCCGCGCATGGCGCGAGACATCGCCCAACTCAGCGGCAAGCGGGTGCAGGTCCACATCGAGGGCGGCGAGCTCGAGCTGGACCGCTCGATTCTCGACCGTCTCAGCGATCCCCTGGTCCACCTGATCCGAAACGCCGTCGATCACGGCATCGAGACCCCCGAGGCTCGGCTCGAAGCTGGCAAGCCGGAAATCGGACGTCTGGACATCGAGGCCCGCCGCGTAAAGGACTCGATCCAGATCTCGGTGCGAGACGACGGTCGCGGTATGGACCTCGACGCGGTGCGCTCCCGCGCGGTCGAGAAGGGCCTGCTCCATCCGGACCTCGCAGAGGACCTGCCTCCCCACGAACTGGTCGCCCTCGTCTTCCTCCCCGGGTTCTCGACCGTCGAGACCGTTTCCGCGATTTCCGGGCGCGGTGTCGGCATGGACGCCGTGCGGGTAACCATCGAGTCGCTGGGTGGCAGCGTCGAGATCGTTACCGAGGCCGGGCGCGGCACCACCACCACGTTGACGGTTCCGATCACGGCCGCGGTCCAGCGCGTTCTGCTGCTGGCCCTGGGGAACGAGACCGTAGCGCTGCCGATCTCACGGGTTGAGCGCATCCTCGAAGTCCACTCCGACCAGATCGAGACGGCAGGCCACGAGTCCTTCGTTCTGATCGATGACGATCCGATTCCTGTGCTCCATCTGGCCGCACAGCTTGCGCTCGACGACGGCCGCGAACACGAATCTGAGGAACCGGTAGGCGGAGAGCGGGACAGCGTCGTCACCTTGATCCTCACTGACGTTCGCGGTGAGCGAATTGCCCTTCGGACCGACAGGGTGTCGGGTCAGCAACAGATCTACGTGAAGCCGGTTCCGGAGCTGCTCTCGACCCTTCGCGCGCTCGCCGGACTCACGATTCTGGGAGATGGTCGGCCCGTATTCGTGCTCGACCAGAATCAGCTGGCATGACGACCAGCGAAGAGCTCTTCGCCGCTTTTGGCCGCATGCGCGAGATCGCGCAGATCAGCGCCGCCAGCGCGGCCTCGGCCATCTCGGCGATTCTGGGCAGCGATCTTCACGCCCACGAGCCGCGGGTGCGCGCCGCTACCGTGGAAGAGATGGGTGCGGGCGCAACCGGTGTGATCTTCGAAATGGAGGGTGCGGTTCAGGGCCTGATTGCGCTGTTCCTGCCACCCAAGGGCGCCGAATCGGTGATCGACCTGCTGTGTCCGGGCGTTGATCCCAACAGCCTCATGGCCCACTCGGTGTTGCGCGAAGTTGGCAACATCGTCGCCTCCCGTGCGATGTCCTCGGTGGCCGACCATCTCGGTGACCGCATTACGATCTCGGTCCCGATCCTGGTTGGAGATTCAGTGGACGATGCGTTCGGGAGTCTGCTCTTCGAACGTCGCAAGGGAAGCGCCGGCATCGCCAGTGAGATCGATCTCTGCGAGCCCAACGGTGCGCGCCGCGCACTCCTGGTGATCGCCCCGGACGTGATCTGAATCTTCTGATACCGTGGTCCCATGGACCGCGAACGGGTGCGACGGCTTCTCGAGGGCGTGCAGCAGGGTGACGTGTCCCTCGATGACGCACTGGAGAGAATTGCGCGTCTGCCGTTCGTGGACGTTCCCGGCGCCCGGGTGGATACCCACCGAGCCCTGCGAGCGGGTTTGCCAGAAGTGATCTACGCGCCGGGCAAGACGCCGGATCAGATCGCCGACATCGTCCGGGCGATTCGCGATGCGGGTCAGGACGTGCTGGCGACGAGGGTCGAGTCCGACGTGGCAGGGCATGTCGCCGAACGGGTGGGCGCCGGTGATTACGACGAGAAGTCGCGCCTGCTCTGGTACGGACCGGCCGAGCCGCCCCTGCTCGGCAAGGGCACCATCGCCATCATCTGTGCCGGGACCTCGGATCTGCCTGTGGCGAGTGAAGCCGCAGGCGTCGCTCGCCGCTTCGGAAACAAGGTCGAGGTCCTGACGGACGTGGGTGTTGCCGGTCTGCACCGGTTGCTGGCGTCGAGTGACGTGCTGCGGAGTGCGCGGGTCCTGATCGCGGTGGCCGGCATGGAAGGCGCCCTGCCATCGGTGGTCGGAGGTCTGGTGGACAAGCCCGTCATCGCCGTTCCGACCAGCGTGGGTTACGGGGCCGCGTTCGGCGGTGTCGCGGCCCTGCTGGGCATGCTGACGAGCTGTGCCTCCAACGTAACTGTGGTGAACATCGACAACGGTTTCGGGGCCGCCTATGTCGCGACGCTTATCAACCGACTCTAGTCCCGTGCGTCGCACGGGTCGGATGGGCGCGTCCCGGCGTGTGGAGAGATCGGGCGTCAGAACCCTGCACCTGGATTGTTTCTCGGGAATCGCCGGAAACATGTTTCTGGGCGCACTGCTCGACCTGGGTCTCAAGCGAAAGGAGCTCGAAGGCGATCTGGCCGGACTCGATCTGGAATTCAGCCTCAAGGTGCGGAAGGTGAAGCGCGGCGCGCTGGCCGCCCGTTACGTCGACGTCGGCGTCCCCAGGGCGCGACCGAAGCAGAAGTCGGCGGCTCGGAAACATTCCCACGGGCATCCCCACCACGGCAGGTCCTTCGGCGCGATCGTGAAGATCCTCGAGCGTGCCCGCCTCGACGGCGGCGTTCGTGAGCGCGCGATCGCCATTTTCGAGGCCCTGGCCCGAGCCGAGGCGAGGGTCCACGGCAAGCCGGTCGACGAGGTGCACTTCCACGAGGTGGGGGCGGTCGACGCCATCGTCGACGTGACCGGGGCCGCCATCGGGCTGGCCCGTCTCGAGATCGACCGGGTGACCTCATCGCCAGTGGCCCTGGGCGAAGGAAGCGTCGAGACAGAGCACGGCCGACTGCCCTTGCCGGCGCCGGCGACCCTCGAGCTGCTGCGCGGGGTTCCGACCGTGCCCGCCCACGTCAACTGGGAGACCGTGACGCCCACCGGGGCCGCGATCCTCAAGACGATCGTCGAAGACTACGGTCCGTTGCCCGCGCTCACCATCGAGTCGATCGGTCTGGGTGCCGGAAACGATCGGCCGGGACCCATGCCGAACGTGCTGCGTGCGGTGTTGGGGCGCAGTGTCGGAGCTGGCTCGGACCGGATCGTGGTGCTCGAGACGAACCTGGACGATCTCGTGCCCGAGCACTTCGACTATCTGATGGAGCGCCTCTTCGAGGTCGGCGCCCTCGACGTATCGGTCCAACCCCTGCAGATGAAGAAGAATCGCCCGGGTCACCTGGTGCGCGTCCTGGGCCATCCGTCGGATCGGATCTCGCTGGCACGCATCCTGTTCGCGGAATCGACCGCCATCGGCGTGCGCGTCACCGAGAGCGACCGCATCATCCTGAAACGCGAAGTCCGGAGGGTCGACACGACGTACGGTCGCGTTCGCGTGAAGCGCGTGTTCGATCTCGATGGGCGCGTTTCGGTCTCGCCCGAATACGATGACTGCAAGCGACTCGCGCGAAGCAAGCAGGTTCCCTTGCGCAAGGTGGTCCAAGCCGCCGAAGAAGCCGGACGTGACCTCGACTGAAGTCCGGGTCGATCCGGCGCCGTTCGACTTTCCGGGATCCGGGAGAGACGCAATATTGTGTCTTCATGGTCTCTCGGGGACGCCCTACGAGATGCGCTCACTCGGTGAGGCCTTCGCACAAGCCGGCTACCGGGCGTTTGGCCCAGCGCTGCCGGGCCACAACGAGACGCCCCAGGCGCTGGCGCGTGTGAAATATACGGAGTGGCTGGGAGCGGCCCGGGACGCTGTGGAGCGGCTGCGCAAGCAGCACGACAGGGTGTTCGTCGCGGGACTCTCCATGGGCGGGTTGGTCGCGCTGGCCCTGTCCGCGGAGGCTGCCGTGGATGGGGCGGTGGTGGTGGGGACACCACTGCGCCTGCGTCAGCCATTGCCGCTGCTGATTCCGGTCCTGAAATACCTGCTGCCTTTTCCCCGCAAGGCAACCGGCTCGGACATCCGGGATCCGGCGGCCCGCGCTCGTCACCCCAGCTACGAGGTGATGCCGTTGGCGGCCGTGCACCAGCTCATCCACTTCCAGAACGTCGTGCGGCGCGCACTCGGTCGGATCGAGACGCCCATCCTGGTGGCCCACGGGGCCCACGATCGGACCGCCGACCCCTCGGATTCAAAGGAGATTTTCGATGCCGTTCGGTCCGAGCGGCGGAAACATCGGATTCTCGAGAACTCGGCCCATGTGGTTCCCGTGGACTACGACGGCCCCGAGTTCGCGCGGGAGGCGGTCGAATTCTTGTCCGCGTGAGCACGGCCCAAAAGCCACCTGCGCGTTCTAGAACGCAGTCTTTTTGTTCTAAGTCGCTCTCCGCCTCGTTGACAGCTCCTCCCCGGGGCTTCTACGCTTCCGCGCGACGCCAGAACGGAGGATTTCATGGCAGACCTTCCGAATGCGGTCGTGAAGCGACTCTTGACCAAGCACGGAGGCGGCTTGCGCGTCTCTGGCTCTGCGCTGAGCCTGGCCGTCGCGGCAACTGAGGGCTACGTGGCAGCACTCGCGCGTGAGGCCCAGGCCTCGGCCGAGGCCAACAAGCGCAAGACCGTGATGGACGGCGATATCGAAGCCGCCAGGGCCAAGCTCGCCGTGAGCTAGGCCGCGGCTGCCCTTCGGGCAGCTTGCATCGCGCCAGCGGCGCGCTGCTGGGAGGTCCGTTGGGCTTTCTGGCGGCGTGGCGCTGACGTGTTTCATTTTTTTGGGGCTGCCACACGAGTTTTCGGTTGTGAAGGTTCGGCAACGCCCGCTTTTCATCGCCCCGCTAGCGCTGTCGGATCAGGCTCTCCTGGGCGAACGATGCGACCAGCGTCGCGTGCTTCGCGCTCTCGCCCGAGAACACGTGGCCCAGACCAAAGCCCCGGGCGCCGGCCGCGCAGGGACTCTCCTGGGCAACCAGCAGCCAGTCATCGATCCGGAAGGGTCGGTGGAACCACAGCGTGTGCGTGGTCACCGCCGTGGCGAGATGTTCGGGCGAGTCGGCCTGGCTGAGGCCAGCATGGGGTCGGAGCGCGGTACCGATCAGGGTCAGGTCTGTGGCATGGGCCAGCAGGGCCTGGTGAACCATCGGGTCGACCGGCAGGGTCGGAGCTCGCATCCAGAACGCGAGGCGCGCGGGGCCGACTTCGCGATCCGCCAGGTCGACTCCGTCTACGACACGCGTCTCCCAGGGAATCATGTCGAGATCGGTCGCGACCGCGGCGTCGGGTCCGGCCACATCGGGCGCATCGGTCTGGTGCGATAGGCCGGTCTCTTCGATGTGGAGCGAAACCAGGGCGGTCAGGACTGGACGGTCGTTCTGCGTCGCGACGATCCAACGGGTGGCGAAGGAGCGTCCATCCTGGATCGATTCCACTTTGAACTCGACCCGCGCCGCCAGATCTCCCTCATGCGGAAACGTCACGTGAAGTGATTTCACCTGCTTGCCTGGAGCCGTGTAGGTTGCCACGGCCACCGCTTGGGCCAGCAACTGCCCCCCGAAGATCCGCCGGTGCTCCATGGGCACATTCGCGGCGGTGTAGCGCCCGGAGCCGATTTCTTCGATCTCGAGGCTGGCGAGGATGTCGTCGAGCGAGATGATGGGCATCGGGCGAGCACGAGCCTCCGCGAGCCGGCGAGCCTACAGACACCCGCGAGGTCGGTCCACACCACACGATTTTACGTCACTCTGTCCTTTCCTTGACACGATCGTGCGTGGAAGAATCCGGGGATGAGAAGTGGGTTTAGACACCCGTCTCATGCCATGATAGATTGCGCTCTCCATCGCAGGAGAACCCCGTGAAATTTGCCCTGTTCTACGAGATCCCCGTCGCGAAACCCTGGAATCCGCGCAGCGAGTACGAAGCGTTCAAGAACACACTCGAGCAGGCCGTGCTGGGCGACAAGGTCGGCTTCCACGCCTTCTGGACCGTCGAGCACCACTTCCTCGAGGAGTTCTCTCACTGCTCCAACCCGGAGGTGCTCTACGGAGCCATCGCTGCCCGTACCAAGAACATACGAATCGGCTACGGCGTCCGCCTTGCCCCCAAGCCGTACAACCACCCGGTACGCTCGGCCGAGTCCGCGGCCGTGCTCGACCTGATCTCCGACGGTCGCGTCGACTTCGGCACTGGCCGCTCGTCGACGCGACTCGAGCTCGAGGGTTTCGGCGTGCATCCCGACGAGACCCGCCCCATGTGGCAGGAAGCGATCGAGCACATCGTCGGTTGCTGGACCCACGAGCACTACGAGTTTGAAGGAAAATATTGGCAGATGCCAAAGCGGCGCGTTCAGCCGAAGCCGCTCCAGGATCCTCATCCGCCCGTCTTCGGCGCTACCGGTAGTGACTCGGGTCACCAGCTGATGGGAGAGTTGGGGCTCGGTCTCTGCTCCTTCGGTGTCGGCGTACCGCCCGATGACATCGCCCGACGGATCGACATCTACCGCAAGGCGATCAAGACCTGCACCAAGCCGCTCGCGACGTTCGTGAACAACTGCGCCGCGGCCTTCACCATGGTCAATTGTGCCCCCACGAAGCAGGAGTCCTACGACGTCTCGAAGGAGTCGTTTGTCTGGTACGGCAAGCGTTCGGCCGAGCTGGTCTCGTCGGTTGCGAGCTGGCTCGAGGAGATGAAGCAGGAGCTCGGCACTTACGAATACCTCGAGGACGTCAAGAAGATCGTGAAAGACGGTACCCTCGAGATGCTCGACTTCGAATACCTGAAGGACTCGAAGGCCACCATCGTCGGCGATCCAGAGCAGGTGATCGAGACCGCCCGGGCCTATGAGGCCGCCGGTGTCGACCTGCTTCTCTGCCTGGTCAATCCCTACAACATTTCCCATGAAAAAGTGATGCAGACCATCGAGCTCATGGGAAAGCACGTGATTCCCGAGTTCAAGTAGTCTGTCTTTGGGCGGATTCGACGAGACTCTGAATCTTCTCGACCGCCGGCTTCTGGCCGTGCGCCAGGAGGACGCGCTTCCGGTCTATCAATGGTTGCGGAACGAATCTCCTGTCCACTGGGACGAGAAGGGCAGGGCCTGGTGCCTCTCCCGCCACGAAGACGTCATCTGGGCCTCGAGGAACACTCAGCTCTTTTCGAGTGCTCGCGGAGGAAGTCGCCCGAATCTTCCGTCGACGCCGTCGATGATCAACCAGGACGAGCCGCGTCATGGGACCTTGCGAAAGTTCGTGTCCAAGGGCTTCACTCCGAATCAGTTGGCAAAGCAGTCGGGCCAGATCCGGGGCATCGCCACGAGCCTGATCGACGCCGTGGCGCCCCGCGGCGAGTGCGACTTCATCCAGGACGTGGCAGCCCTGCTGCCGCTCACCATGATCGGCCGTTTCCTGGGCGTTCCGGACGAGGATCTCTCGAGGCTCGGTCACTGGTCCGACGTCATGACCCTCGCCTCCGACGCTCTCGACGAGGACTCGATCGGTTCCGTGGGTGAGGCTTTCGCCGAGTACAGCGACTACATGAAGGCGCTCTGCGCGCGCAAGCGCCGCGAGCCGTCCGACGACCTGATCAGCATCCTCGTGAATGCCGAGGTCGACGGTCGGAAGCTCACCGATGACGAGCTGATCCACGAGACCCTGCTGCTTCTGGTTGGAGGTTCCGAGACGTCGCGCAACGTCACTGGCTGCGCCATGGAGCTCCTGAGTCTCCACCCGGATCAGAAGCAGGTTCTGGTGGATCATCCCGAAGGACTGCGCGTGGCTGTCGAAGAATTCATCCGCTGGGTGACGCCGATCCTGAACATGAAGCGGACGGCAACTCGGGACCTCGAGCATCGCGGGAAGAAGATCCGTGAGGGCGATCAGGTCGTGCTCCTGTATCCGGCAGCCAACTTCGACGAGCGGGTCTTCGAAGCGCCCGAGTGCTTCGACGTGCGCCGCGAGCGCAATCCCCACCTCGCCTTCGGTGTCGGCAACCATTTCTGTCTGGGCGCGAGCCTGGCCCGGGCCCAGATCCGAATCCTCTACGAAGAGCTGTTCCGGCGCCTGCCGGACATCCACATGCGGGAAGGCTTCGTTCCCGACTATCCGCCGTCTACCTTCGTCCGCGGCTTCCTGCACCTGCCCGTGGAATTCAGGCCCGCTTGACGCAGGGGGGTCTGGCGAGCTAATTCCCCAGCGTTCGAGCACCTGGAGGAAAGCACGGCGTGCAAGTCCTCGTCTATGCGCAGCATCTCTCCGGCATCGGTTCCTTCGTGCGCAGCCGGGAGATCGCGCGTGAACTGGCCCGAGAGCACGACGTCTTCTTCGTGCAGGGCGGACGGCCGGTCCCCGGGCGTCCCATCGACGGTCGTTTCGAGTGGCTGCCGATCCCCGTCATCGAGCGCCGCCAGCAGGATCTGGTTCCGTTCGTCGATCATCGCTCGATCGACGAGCTGATGGCTGTGCGCGGAGACCTTTTGGATGCGGCCGTGTGGCGCATTGCACCGGACGTGCTTCTGGTCGAGCACTTTCCCTTCAGCAAGTGGGAGCTGCGGGACGAGATCCTGCCGCTGATCTGCGCCGCCCGCAGTGCTAACCCGGCGGTGCGAGTCTGGTGCTCACTCCGCGACATCAGTCCGCAGTCCCGTTTCGAGTCGGGCGTCTCCGCAGCGCAAGTGTCCAGTGACTTGAACGAGCACTTCGACGGCCTGCTGGTGCACGGGGATCCGGGTATCAGCCGCCTCGACGATTTCTTCTCCGCTGTCGATCGGATCGCGATCCCGATGCACTACACCGGAATCGTGGCCGAGAAGCGCGAGAAGCGGGCCGAGCGCTCCGGCGCCCTGCGAGACCTGCTGGAGAAGAGGTCGGGCATTGCCGTCTGGAGCAGCGGCGGGGGGCGTCGCAGTGTCGGGATCACCCTCCGGATCGTCCGTGCCTGGCGCGCCGTGTCTTCCCGCGGTGAAGTGGGAGATCGCGTGCTCGTGCTCTTCTCAGGGCTCGATTGGAGCGACGAGGAGGTTTTGCGCGTCGAAATCGAGATCGCCGACGGGCCGTTCCGGCAGCGGCCGTTCTCGGCGGACTTCCTCGATTGGCTCGAGCTCGCCGATCTCTCGATCAGCCACGCCGGCTACAGCACGTCAGCGAACCTGCTGGAGCTCGGGACGCGAGCGTTGTTGATTCCAGACCCCACCATGTCGGACCAGACGATTCGGGCCCGGCGTCTCGCCGAACGCGGCGCGGTCGAGATCTTCGAGGCCGATGAGGAGGATTCCCAGGCCTTGGAGGACGCGATCTTGAGAGCGCTGGGCCGCCCGCGGGTCGATTCCGGTATTGCCCTCGACGGGGCCCGGGCAACCCGCGAGATCCTGGAAGCGGCTGCGGGCCTCCGCGAGTGATCCAAGCGATCGCGACCACCCCGCCAGCCAGCTGAGAACGGATCTGTGATCATCAAGGAATGGACGTGGAAAAACCCTGGTCGCGCTCCGAGTTCGAAGCCAAGCTCCGCGAGATGGAACGCTTCTATCACATCCATCATGAGTTCCAGCAGCGGATGGATTCCGGTCAGCTCGATCGAGACGCGATCCAGGGGTGGGTCGCCAATCGTTACTACTACCAGATCTCGATCCCGCGCAAGGACGGGGCGATCCTCGCGAACTGCCCGGATCGCGAGGTGCGACGCCTGTGGATCCAGCGTCTGCTCGATCACGACGGGCGGGGCGACGATCCGGGTGGCATCGAAGCCTGGCTCCGGCTCGGCGAAGCGGTGGGCCTCGAGCGCGGAGAGCTCGAGTCGGAGTGCCGGGTGCTGCCCGGTGTGCGCTTCGCCGTCGACGCCTACGTGAACTTTGCCCGACAGGCCACCTGGCAGGAGGCCGTGAGCGCTTCGCTCACCGAACTCTTCGCACCCACGATCCACCGGCGGCGTCTGGACAATTGGCCCAAGCACTATCCTTGGATCCGACCCGAGGGCTACGACTATTTTCGCAAGCGCCTGGGTGAGGTGCGCCGCGACGTCCAGCACGGGCTCCAGGTCACCCTCGATCTGTTCGAGACCCGGCCTCAGCAGGAGCGAGCCCTCGAGATCTTGAAGTTCAAGCTCGACGTGCTGTGGTCGATGCTCGATGCCATGTGGCTCGCGTACGTCGAGAAGCGTCCCCCGTATTCCAATCTTTCTTGATTCCAACGCGCCCGTCGGCGCGTGCGCCGGGAGCGACGTATAATCGCTTTCCGATGGAACGATCCAGCCGCCTCCGACCCCTCGATGCCTGGCGTGCCATACGCGCCCTGGTCGCGAATCCCGAGGACACGGCCCAGGCGTTCCGCGTCGTGGCCGCCCTGTCGGGGAAGTCCGGTGAGCGGCTCTATCAGCGCTTCCGGCGCAGCGAATCCGGCGCGCGGATCCTCGAAGAACGACCGGAGCTGGCGGATACGTTGAACGATCTGGACCGTCTGGGAGCGCTTCCCGAAGCTACGTTCGGACGCAGCATGGCGGATTTTTTCAAGCGCGAGCAGCTCTCGGTCGGTGGGTTGGAGGAAGCCGGCGCAGCAGCGGGCACTGAAGTCCCAGGCGAGGAAGCCTGCGAGGAGCGACGCTACTTCTACAATCGCCTCCGCGACCAGCACGACATCTATCACGTAATGACGGGCTACGGCCGGGACGTTCGCGGCGAGGCTGCCGTGCTCGCGTTCAGCGGCATCCAGACCCGGAATTTCGGCATCGCCTTCATCCCGCTCTACGTCCTCTTCAAGGCCGGCTTCCGATCCGAAATCGGCAAGATGATCCGTCACGGCTTTCGACGTGGCTGGCGCGCGCGCTGGGTCGTCGACGCCGAGTGGGAGAAGCTGATGTCGTGCCCGCTCGATCAGGTGCGCGAGCGGCTGAAGCTCGGTCCGCCGCCCGTCTACGAGGCGATTCGGTTCGAAGGCGCGCCCAGGCTGGCAACTCGCAGCTAGCGATCCGAAGGATCGCGCTCTGCGCGACCCCCCGCAGTTCGCCGCCCCGGCGAACTGCAAGCTGTTCCTTGGACAGCCGCCGCTCCGGCGGCCAGCCCTTTGCTCGAGAAGCGACGGCCGAGCCAGTCGACCATGACGCGGTTCAGGTCTTCGGGCTTCTCCTGCATGGTCCAGTGGCCGCACTTTGCGATCTGGTGTGTCTCGAGATCGCTGCAGACCATCGGCATGCCGGCCGCGAGTGTCGGCGGCAGCGCGGGATCCCATTCCGATGTGACCATCAAGCAGGGCAGATCGAGCTTCTGACTGCCGATGCCCGGATAGAGTCCCATGTTGCGATCGATGTTCCGGTACCAATTCACACCACCGCGGAAGCCGGCCTTCTCGTAGGCGCGCGTGTAGGTGTCGAGCTCCGGCTCCGTGAGAAGCACTTCGCCGCGGTCTTCCAGCGTTTCGACGTGCCGGAACGGATTCGCGTCGATGTCGCCGCCCGCCGTCATCATGGCTGGGCCGTTGGGCTCGATGGGGTAGCGCATGATCTTTTGGAAGAAGACGCGGGGGTTGCGGTCCATCACGGCCTCGGCGACGCCAGGGCGCTGGAACCATAGGATGTAGAGCTTCTCCGTGTCCTCGAACAGACGCCGCAACATCGAGGTTGAGGGGAAGGGCACGTACGGTGTGTTCACGCCGATGACACCCGCGGTGCGTTGGGGGTAGGCGATGGGCATCGCCCAGACGACGAACCCGCCCCAGTCGTGTCCGACGAAGACGGCCTCATCGATGCCGAGCACGTCGAGCAGGCCGGCGAGATCGCCGGTCAGGTGCTCGAGGTCGAAAGCTTCGATGACCTCAGGGGAGTCGCTGGCGCCAAACCCACGCATGTCGGGTGCGATCACCCGGAAGCCGGCGTCGACCAGCGCCCCGAACTGCTTGCGCCACGAGAACGCAATCTCGGGCCAGCCGTGGCACAGCACGACGGTCGGACCCGTTCCAGCGTCGTGAACCGAGAGCGTGATCTCGGCAAGCGGGGTCCCCTTTTCGCTGGGATGTGCGGGAATCGTGACGGGTCGTGCGCTGGGGAAGGCCGGAAAGTCGCTCATCGGATCACCTGCGGGGTTGGAACGGCGCGGCCGCGAGCCTAGCGTGTGGCGGCCTCATGCGGCTCTTGACCCCGCGGGGAGAAGCTGTTCCTTTCCGGCGCATTCGCGATTCCCGCCGCAGCGTTAGACTCCGATGCCGAACGGGGGGACCGGCCAACATGTCGTATCTCGACTGGGATCGGCTCGACGCCATCGACGCAAACGATTTCCAGCAACAGCAGCCCTACCCGTGGATCAACCCGGCCGGCTTGCTGCGGCAGCAGGCGTTCGAGGAGCTGGTGGCGACCCTTCCCGAGGTCTCGCGCTTCGCCCCGGACTTCGGCCGTGAACGCCGCTTTGGGCAGCAGAGCCACGACCGGTTCAATCTCGAATACGTCGAGGGTGTCGACGTGGCCCAGCCCTGGAAGAGATTCGTCGGCGAGCTCACCAGCGACCGCTACCGGGCCTTCCTGGCCCGCTTGTTCGGTCACGGCTCCTTCAAGCTGCGCTTTCACTGGCACTACACGCCGAACGGCTGCTCGGTCTCGCCCCATTGCGATTCCACGCACAAGCTGGGCTCCCACATCTTCTACATGAACACGTCCCGGGATTGGGATCCGAGCTGGGGTGGCGAGACGATCGTGCTCGACGATGGCGGCCGCTTGGGTCACCGCAGCGCGCCGGCCATCGAAGACTTCGACGGCTCCATCGCGGCCAGTACGATCGACAACATGAGCTTCATCTTCCAGCGCATGGCCCACGCCTGGCACACCGTACGCGAGATCAAGTGCCCCAAGGACGCCATGCGCAAGGTCTTCATCGTCGTCGTCGACGACTGGAGATGGACCCGCCGCCTCCTTTCCGGCCGCCGCAAGCGGGGCACCGAGACCTACTGACCCGATGGGGCGCAAGGAGCCGGGATGGCATTTCTCGAGCTGCGTTCGAAGCTGCGGTTCCTGAATCCGCCGGATTCGCGCCTGGCTTTTAATACCCGGCAGCCCGCCCGGATCACCTACGGCGTCGCCGACGGTGTGGCGCCGAACGGCAAGCCGCCGGTGCGGATCTACATCGGGTCCGAGCCGGGGCAGTACCGGCCCGAACGGGTGCTGGTCTGGTCGGTGCTCGAGCACCGCGATCCCGCCCGGGTCTACGAGATCTTCCTGTTGAAGGAGCTGGCCGGCTTCGATCGGCGCGGTTGGACGACGGGCTTCAGCAACTATCGGTTCGCAATTCCGCACTACGCCGGAGCGCAGGGACGCGCCATCTACACCGACGAGGACATGGCCTGGTTTGCGGACCCGGGCGAACTCTTCGACGCCGACATGGGCGAGCACGGTTTCCTGTCGACCGACGACACCGAGACATCGATCATGTTGATCGACTGCCAGCGCATGGCCACCGTCTGGCCGCTCGAAGACTGCCAGAAGAAGCTCAAGAAGGAGATCCTGGGGCCCTCGATCCGGGCCCATCCGGGGATTCGAGGTGACCTCGACTCCGTCTGGACGGCTCGTGACGACGATTTCGTGCGTGGCCAGTCGAAGTTCCAGCACTGGACGACCCTCCACACCCAGCCCTGGCGACCGCTGCCGAAGCGCTTCGTCTATCAGCCGAATCGCACCGGTGATCTCTGGTTCGATCTCAAGCGATCGGCCGATGCTGTCGGCTTTCAGGTGTTCCGCGCCGATGCGCCCAGCCCGGGCTATCTCGCCCTGCTCGAGCGCCTGCGCAAGGCGCCGCCGAGTCCGAACAGTCGGCGTCCCCGAGCCGTCGACGACGAGCTGGCGCGACGTCTCGTGCGAGACCTCCAAGCCAGCGGCAACGGGTCGCTGCTCGAGCTACGCCTTGGCGACGACCCGATTGCGGCACTCGAGAAGCGCAGCGACGGCATCTTCTGCTGCGGGCTGCTCGAGTACCTGCCCGATGAGGATGCGCCTTGGGTGATCGATCGGATCTTTGCCCAGGCCGATCGTTTCGTTTGCGTGGGCGCCGAGAACGGAGATCACGCGATCCGACTCGACGATGCCAGCGAGCTGCGGAATTCCCCCCGAGATCGGTCCTGGTGGATGGAACACTTCGAGACTGCAGCGCGGCGTCATCCGCACGTCCACTGGACCCTGGTGCTGGGCGAGTGGAACCTCAGCGTCGAACAGCGGCTGAGCGTCCGAGAGGGAGGCTGTTGCTGGTCCGGGACGCCCCGGGTCTGGATCCTGTGCGACGACAACGAAGCCGAAGCTCGGGAAGCGCTCGCGCTGGGCGAATCGCTGGGCGGGTCGTGCCAACGCAAGGACCTGCGCTTCCGCGGCATCGGCCGTCTCGAGACGGGATGGCTGGGTGCGCGTTGTACGGGACTCGACCGAGCGGTTTCGTCTCCACTCGATGGACCCTGGCCGGACGTGGTCATCGCGGCCGGCGGCCGCTGTGCCCGCGTTGCGCGCTGGATCCGTGACCAGGACGCCGGACGACCCCGCCTGGTCCAGCTGGGACTTCGCGGCGGTGAAGTGGCCGAATGGTTCGATGCCGTCTTGAGTCCTGCCGGCGCGCGGCTCTGGCCACATCCGAATCGCATCGAGACGTCGTCGGACCGTCTCGATGACGTCGACCCGGTCGGTGCCCTCGAGAGTCCGCTTCGGGAGTGGGTGATCAAACGAGCCAACAGCCGTCCCAAGAACCGACGCGGAACGACGCGGCCCCAACAGGGCCTCGAGTATCTTTGCGCGCGGCTGATCGAGCGAGGCTTGATCATTCCGCCATCGGTAAGCCTGCCCGCTGCGCCGGGAAACACGCTGGACGACGGCGAGGAGGTCGCCCGGCGCGTGCGGCACCTGCTCGGACTCACGCCGGCCTAGGAGTCCGGCTCGTTTCGTGATCTCACATCGTGTCCATTCTCGTCCGATCCGGACCGTGTGGTAGCCTCGGACTGCTTTGTCAGAAGAGAATGATTCTGGCGGGGATCCGGCCCGTGAGAGCGCAGACCGAGCGGTTGCCAACCGCCTGCTCCTGCGAATGGTGTGCGTCTTCGTGCTCATTCTCGGCGCGTACTACGCCTTCGCCGCTACAGACATCTACGACGACTACGTATTCGGGCCCTACCTGGCGATCAACACTTTGCTTTCAACCCACGTCCTCGCGATGCTTGGAGAAGCCGTCGACACCGACGGCGTGAGAATCTTCTCCGATCATTTCGCCGTTTCTGTGGCCCGAGGCTGCGACGGCATCGAACCGATGATGCTCTTCCTGGCGGCTCTGTTCGCGTTTCCCACCCGGTTCGTGCTCCGACTGCCCGCGCTCCTGATCTGCCTTCCGCTCCTCGCGGCCCTCAACATCGTACGAATCGTGAGCCTGTTCCTGATCGGCGCCTACCGTCCGCAACTGTTCGTGGTGATGCACACGGACGTCTGGCAGGTACTGTACATCGCGTTCGCACTCGTCTCGTTCGGATTCTGGCTCGCGTGGGCGACACGGAGACGGGAACGTGCTCAGCTCTAAGCGGGTCGCGGGCTTCGCCCTCCGCTTCGTGTTCTTCTACGGCGTGCTGATGGCCCCATGGCCCGGCCTCACGGAGACCTACGGGGGCTTCTACCGCGCGATCGTACAAATCGCGGTCGTCTCGAGCGACCCGCAGCGCAGCGTCGTCGTTCGCCGCTACCGGCCAAACCGACCGCTCACTGCCACGGTGATGGATACGGAGATCCTGCACCGGATCCCCGGCACGCCTGGCATCTCGAGAGTCGGCGCAACCCAGTCGATTCGCAGCAGCCGATCGACGGGTTACATGCCGACCGCGCTGGCACTCGCCCTGATGCTCGCATCCCCCATGTCCTGGAAGCGCCGGGTCTCTGGGCTCGGCGTAGCGGCTCTCATGATGACGATGTTCGTCGCTGCGATGCCTGCCTTCCAGATCTACGAAGCCTTCGAACCCGAGCGGACCCACTTCTTGATCAGCCAGCTGCCCTGGCTCGCAGGTCCCTGGCGAGCCATCGTGCACGGGTTCGCGCAGTTCAGCCTGTGGATGGGGCCCTACTACCTGGTTCCAACTCTGGTGTGGCTGCTGCTCGCGTTCAAGCCAGAAGATTGGCGGCTTCTGGTCGAACGACGCGCGGCGGGCGTTCGCGTCTAAGTCGCGCTGCGTCCCAGCCGCGTGCGACGCAGCGTGATGTACATCGCTGCAACGAGCGTCACGCCCAAGAGCATCAGGCCCTGGGGCGAGACTGCCGGGATATCCGGGTTCTGCTTCGCGGCAGAGACCCTGTGGTCCGCGAGTCCTTGTTCTCGGTGAAGGTGCCTCGGCAGGCCAGGATCCTTCGGGATCGGTGGCCGATGAAGATCATGGGAGTGGGAGCCGCTGCCGCGTTTCGATTCATGCCCCGAGGCCACCTGGACATCAGCAAGGATTGCAACGTCCAGCGCAGCGATGCAATTGTTCGTCGCCATCGAATGTGGCTAACGTGCGATCGTTGGATGGTTTGATCCCAGCTACCTTCCAATCCACCTCGAACACGGCGAAGGAGGCCTGATGGCCGAATCATCCCTACCGGTAACCCACCTGTTCAAGATCACGCTCGAGACCGACGGCGCTCCGACCATGATGCCGGGCGCTCCGCAGGGCACGCGTATGCTGGTGGGCGTGAAGGGCGGCAAGTTTGAAGGCGAGAAGCTGAACGGAACCGTGATTGGGCCAGGCGGCGATTGGGTCACCCAACGGGCCGATGGAAGCATCAAGTTGGATGTACGCCTGACCTTGCAGACCCACGACGACGCGATGATCCTCGTAACCTACAATGGCATCGGGGTCGTGGTCGACGGAGCTCTAAAGGCGCGCTGCGCCCCGCTATTCGAGACCGGGGACGAGCGATACGCCTGGCTCAACAATATTCAAGCGGTCGGGCTCGGAGGACTGGACGGCGCGAACGTGGTCTACGACATCTACGAGCTGCGATGAGGTGTGATCGAGCCGGCTGAACCACGCCGGGCCTCAGCGGCCTCGTCCCTCGCTCGTCGATCCAGGCCTTGCACTCGACCACGCGCTGCATGTGGTGCCCCACAACGCGTGCCGCACAGGAACCAAAACCGAGATGCCCCAGTCCCCCCCCGCCATTGATCTCGTGCGTGGCGAATTCTACGCCAACGATGTTCAGCGCTCGTATGCATGGCTGCGTAAGCATGCGCCCGTCTACTACGATGCGAAGAACGATCTATACGCAGTGTCCCGGCACGAAGACATCACGATGATCTCGAAGAATCCCGACGTCTATGGCAGTCATATGGGCTTTCGACCCGATTCTCCACCGATGCCGATGATGGCCTGTATGGATCGGCCGGAGCATATGATTCGGCGAGGCCTGGTCAGTCGAGGCTTTACGCCCCGGCAGGTTTCCAGACTCGAGCCGCGCATACGTGAGATTTGTATCCAGATCATCGAAAACGTCGCGCAGAAGTATGGCGGGAAGCAGGCATTCGACTTCGTTCGCGAGGTCGCCGCACCGCTGCCGATGAGCGTGATTGCAGACTTGCTTGGCGTGAAAGCAGAGGACCACGACCGGCTGTTGCGCTGGTCCGATGATATCATGTGCGCACTCGGCAGCGACGATCCGGTGCTCCTTCAGCGCCAGGTCAGCGCCGCCGCGGAATGGGCTCAGTACAACGCTGCAGTGGTCGCCGATCGCAGATCGAAGCCGCTTGCTGAAGATTTGATGAGCATTCTCGTGCACGCCGAAGTCGGCGGACAGCGTCTCGACGATCAATCCATCTTGATGGAGTCGCTGCTGATCCTGATTGGTGGTGATGAGACGACTCGGCATGTCATCAGCGGTGGCATGCATCAGCTTCTGCTTCACCCGGCGCAGCATCGCAGGCTGGTTGAGGATCCGTCGAAAATCCCCACCGCCGTCGAGGAGATGCTGCGATGGGTGACTCCACTCCAAAACCTGATGCGCACCGTCAAGCAAGACACCGAGCTGCGAGGAATACGACTCCGTGAGGGAGACCGGGTCTTGATGCTATACGGGGCGGCGAACCGCGATGAGCAAGTCTTCGAGCGCGCTTCCGAATTCGATATCGAACGAAGCCCAAACGCCCATGTCGCGTTTGGCGGGAACGGCAGCCACTTTTGCCTGGGCAGCTCGTTGGCCCGTCTCGAGCTGCGTGTCATGTTCGAAGAACTCATGACCCGCATACCCCAGATCGAGCTTGCAAGCCAAGAGGCCCCTTCATTGCGGCCGGCCAACTTCGTCGTGGGAATCGAAGATCTGATGGTATGGATCTAGCCTCCAGTTGGCCTCGCGCTGGGTCTCCTCTTGTCTTCACGCCGACTTTCAATTCGGCGAAATCGGGAGCTCGGCTGGCGGGGGGTGCCAGGTGGGTCGGCCCGCACAAGATGGACGGAATCCGGTCGCGCACTTTGGGCCGACACGCGACGTCTGCTGTTGCGTCGGAGCCGCCAGCGCCGGCCTCGAGGCGCTCTGCCGGGTAGTGCGCGGGTCTGGGAGTGCGATCCAGCGCCGGCCAGGCGGCCGCTGTGTCCGGGAGCGGCTGCGCCCGATCAGTCCGCGGCCCAGGCAACCGGGATGCACGCGTAGCGCCCGATCCAGCGGGCAGCCCGCTCGAGCAGTCCGGGCTCGTGATGGCTGCGGGCGAGGACGTAGGCGTGGATCTGCTGGGCTTGCTTCCCGGTCAGGTGGTCGGCGAAGCTCGCCATTCCTCCAGCCTGGAGTGAGCCCCCCAGCACGATTTCGTTCCAGCTGTCGTGGACGGCCCGCGAGGACTTCCTGAGGTCGGGGTAAAGGCCACTGCTGCGCACGCCAAGGTCGGCGCCGCCGTTGCCGATAATGACGCGACCTTTCACGACCCGGGGTGCACCCGTGATCGAGTAGGGCTGCCCGGGGTCGGTGGTCTGGACTTCCCAATCCGGCTTGCCCGTCGCGGCGTCCAGGGCGATCAGCCGACCGTCGATGGTTCCCAGGTAGATGCGGCCCTTCCAGGCCGCGACGCCCCGGTTCACCACATCGCAGCAGACGTTGCGCCCCTTCCAGCCGGGAACCTCGGGGTCGAAGCGCCAGAGCTCGCGGCCGCTGGCGGCGTCAAGGGCGTAGACGCGGCTCCAGGAACCGGTGGCGTAGAGCACACCGTCGATCACCAGGGGCGTCGACTCGAGCCCGCGCTTTGTGCCCGTCATGTACGACCAGGCGAGTCCGAGCTGGTGGATGTTGTCGGCAGAGATCCCGCTGAGCGAAGCGGGCCTGGGCCGGTTGGTTGCTCAACGGTTCACCTCGGTTGTGTGTCGATCTTGCCGCGGAGCGTCATGGCCCCGTCTGCAAGCAGCTGCGTCATCCCAGGGGAAGTCCGGATTCTTACAGAACTTTGACCATTCTTCTGCTGCCTCCGGCCGCTCAGCTCTCTAGTCTCGGCTGCGACCGGGCCCTGGGATGAGCAGCGGGCCTCGCGTCTCTGGATTCCCGCTCACCCTCCATGAGGAACCGTCGAGATGGCAACTCCCGCGGAAGTGTTCCCTCCCCAGCTCGGGACTGACGTCGACGAGTCCGTCCAGCCGATCTCCGCTCGCCCAGCCGTCGACGCCGACGGGGTCTGGGCGCAGCAGCGTTGGATCTCGCGCACGCTCTACTGGGGCATCCACGCGGCCTGCGTGCTGGTTTTCGTGGTCGGGGTCTCGACGGGTGACCTGGTGCTGCTGGCCGCCACCTTCTGGGCCCGGCTGTTCGGCATCACGGGCGGCTACCACCGCTACTTCTCCCACAAGACCTACAAGACGAGCCGGGTATTCCAGTTCGTGCTGGCCTGGCTCGGAGCGTCCTCGGTCCAGAAGGGGCCACTGTGGTGGGCCGCGAATCACCGGCTCCACCACCGCAAGTCGGACCAGCCGGGCGATCCCCATTCTCCGAATGACGGCTTCTGGTACTCCCACACGGGCTGGATCTTCGACGGCCGCTGGGACGTGACGCGCGTCGACCTGATCGAGGACTTCAACCAGTATCCGGAGCTGCGCTGGCTCAACCGCTGGCACATCGTTCCGCCCGTGGTGCTCGCGCTGCTGTGTCTCTGGATCGGGGGTTGGAGCGGTGGGGTCTGGGGCTTCCTCGTCTCGACGACGCTCCTCTGGCATTCCACCTACACGATCAACTCCCTGGCTCACCGCATGGGTCGGCGCCGCTACCCGACCCACGACGACAGCCGCAACAGCCTGCTGCTGGCGCTTCTCACCTGGGGCGAGGGCTGGCACAACAACCACCACTTCTTCCAGGGCTCCACCCGCCAAGGCTTCTTCTGGTGGGAGATCGACATCACCTACTACGTGCTGCGCAGTCTCCAGGCCGTCGGCCTCGTCTGGGACATGCGCGAGCCGCCGCAGGCGCTGATCAACGATCCGAAGCGACGGATCCAGGCCGCGAGCTGATCCCGGAGAGCGTGCGGCCGTCTCTCTCGACGGAGTCCGCCCGCATGGGGGAGCAGCAGTCCGTCGGGCGGCTGCTGGTGGCCGATCACCCGGTCGATCTCTTCGTGCACGGAGTAGCTCGTCGAGCGGTGTATTGACGGATTCCGGAACCGGATGGAAACTTCAACATGTCAAAACGGCTTCAAGCCGATCTGGGCCGGACGGAGCGTCGTCGGGTTGAAATGATCCTGCAACGGGTGACCCGGTGCGTCAGGCAGCCAAGCGATCGACACATAGGAGAATGGAAATGACACGACCGCTGGAAGGCATCCGCGTGATCGACTGGACGATCTGGCAGCAGGGCCCTGTGGCGTCGATGATGCTGGCCGACCTCGGCGCTGACGTCATCAAGATCGAAGCCCGGGAAGAGGGCGATCCAGGCCGCGGTGTGTTGCGCGCGGCGGGCGTCGACGTCTCGCAGATGGCCAACTTCTATTTCGAGGCCCACAACCGCGGCAAGCGAAGTGTCACCCTCGATCTCAAGCGACCCGAGTCGAAAGAGATCATGAAGCGGCTCGTCGAGAAGAGCGACGTCTTCGTCCAGAACTTCCGGCCAGGCGTGGCCAAGCGCTTGGGGCTCGGCGACGAGGTGTTGTGCAAGATCAACCCGAAGCTGATCTACGCGAGCGGTAGTGGCTTCGGTCTCGACGGTCCCGATGCCGAGCGTCCCTGCATGGACTACCTGGGTCTGGCCCGCTCGGGAATCATGAACGCGGCCGGCTCCTCGGACGATCCGCCGCTCGCCATCCAGGGGGCCATCGCCGACCAGATGGCGGGCAGCATGCTGGCCTTCGGCATCATGACGGCGCTGCTCCACCGCGAGCGCACGGGCGAGGGCCAGACGATCGACGTGTCGCTACTCGGTGCCATGACCTGGCTCCAGGGCCTCTCGATGGCCAGTCGATTGATGTTGGGCAACGAGCTGCCGCGTTTCTCGCGAGACTCGGCCTTCAATCCGCTCTGGAACCACTACCGCTGCGCCGACGACCGCTGGATCGCCTTCGCCATGGCCCAGTCCGACCGCTGGTGGGAGGACTTCGCCAAGGTCCTGGGTCGCCAGGATCTGCTGGAGGGCGATCGCTTCAACTCGATGATGAACCGCGGCATCCACGCCAAGCTCCTGATCGGCATCCTGGATGAGGTCTTTGCGACTGCAAGTCGCGAAGAGTGGTGCAAGCGCCTCGACGCCGCCGGTGACTTCATCTTCACGATCGTCAATTCGGTCGGGGACCTGCCCGACGATCCCCAGGTTCGCGCCAACGGCATGATCGCCAACGTCGAGCACCCGAACCTGGGCCCGCTCGAGATGTTGAACCTGCCGGTCCGCTTCTCCAAAACTCCGGCCGAGATCCGTGGACCCGCCCCCGAGTTCGGTCAGCACACAGAGCTTTTGCTGACCGAGGAACTCGGCTTCAGCTGGGACGAGGTGACCGAACTGCGGGAGAAGCAGGTGATCTAGGGGTCGGAGCGTGCGCACAGAGCGTGCGCACAAAGTGCGCAGCTAGTTTTCCTTCTTGCTGCTCGCGGGAAGCTTCGTGAAGTCCGGCGGCCGCTTTTCGCGGAAGGCCTTCAGCGCCTCGCGGTTGGCTGGGCCGCCCAGCAGCGATCCAAAGCTGACGTTCTCCCGTTCGCGCGCTGCGCGAACCGCATCGAGGCGGGACGCCAACAGCAGCTGCTTCGTCGCGACGAGGGAATCGATCGGCATGGCGGCGATC
>SMWR01000087.1 GCA_004356735.1 Deltaproteobacteria bacterium | reverse complement strand
GTGACCCACATGCTGTTTCGCGCGGCGTAGTCCCGAGCCTGGTGCGCCGTCTTCGTGGCCGGCAGCCCTTGCTCGAGCTCGCTCGCCGCCTTCCACGTCAGCCAGCGCATGGATTCGGTCTCGATGTGCATGTCGGCCAGCTTGAAGGCGATGCCCTGCTTCTGGGCAATCGCCTGGTCGAACGCGCGGCGCTCCTTGGCGTAGGGCACCGCGTACTCGATGGCGGCCCGGGACACGCCCGTCATCACCGCTGCCAGCGCCACGCGGGCGTGGTCGATGATGCGCTGCACATCACAGCCCTCGGCGCCACCGAGCCGCGCGGAAGCCGGCACCTCGACCCGCTCGAGCTCAAGCGTCGACGTGCACAAGCCCTTGAGTCCGAGATTCTTCTCCGGCCCCGAGATGCTGAGGCCCGCTGCGTCGCGCGCAACGATGAAGGCGTCGCGGCCACCGTTGTGGCGCGCGATCACGAGGAAATGGCTGGCAGCATCACCGAGAGGCACGAAGCTCTTGCAGCCGGACAGTACGAATCCGTCGTCACCTTTGGGCTCCGCCAGCGTGCGCGGCGTCGCCGGATCGAAGAGCGGGCCCGGCTCGCCCAGTGCGATGGCCGCCGCATGGACGGACTCGCCGCAGAACAGCGGCAGCAACTCGCGCTTCTGCTCGTGGCTGCCCTGGTCGGCGATCGAGAAGGCGAAGGCCGCCGGCGCGAAGGCCGCAATCGCGAGGGTGGCGTCGCCCCAGGCAAGCTCCTCGAGCACGATGGCGTTGGTGATCGGCGAGCGCGGCTCGCCGCCTCCGCCAAACTCCTCAGGAAGCTGGGTCGAGACCAGTCCGAGCTCCCAGGTCTGGGCCAGGAACGCGTCGGAGATCTTCGACTCTTCATCGGCCTCGCGCGCGATCGGACGCATCGCCTGCTCGGCGTAGTCGTGCATCGCTTCGCGCACGAGCTCCTGTTCATCGTTCAGCTTGAAGGAAATCACAGCGCCTTCTCCTGCTGGGGCTCCACAGTCGGAACCTGATGGAAGTAATCGTCCATTGCCGCGCGCCCCCCCTCCTTGGAGAGGAGACCCGCCTTGACGGCGTCGCGCGCATCGATGAGGTTCAGACACACGGCACACCAGGTCTTGGCGTCGGCCGTGTAGCGGACGTCGGCGTTCTCGGCGAAGCCGGACGTCACCGTGCACGTACCTTTGAGGATTCGAATGGTCCAGACGCCGCCGCCCGGACCCTGGAGCCGGATCTCGAAAGTGATGTCGGCGTCGCGCGAGCGGTCGCGGTCGAGCATGAACGGAAGCGCCTCGAGCACGGATTGCGCCGAGGTCTCGGTGAAGCGCTCGGTATCGACGCCGAGCACTTCCTTGCCGCGCTCGATCCACCAGCGGCCGATGCTCTGGATCACCGGCTCGAGCCCGCTGCCCGCTTCGGTGAGGGCGTAGACCGAACGCGATCCCTCGGAGACCGTGCGGACGAAGCCGCTCTCGACGAGTTCCCGCAGCCGGCTGGAGAGCACGCGTGGCGCGATGCCGGTGCGTTGGCGCAGCTCCTGGAAGCCGCGCGGTCCCGACAGGAGCTGGCCCAACAGGACCAGGGTCCAACGATCCCCGATGGCTTCGAGCGCTCTTGCGACGGGATCGAAGATGCCTTCCGGCTTGGGAATCGCGGAGGGCTTCGTCGGGCGCCCCGTCGGATCCGGTCTGGCCGATATCCGCGGCATGACGGAGTAAGTATTTACAAGATACTTATTGAGTATTCAAGAGATATCTACCAAAGAATCAATATGGAACTTCCAGTCACCGAGCAGGCCCTCGCGCAACCCCCCGAAGTGACTACAATTTGCGGTCGCCGGAGGCGGATGGAGGATCGCGCGTGTACCTGGTCTCTGGCGAGGTACACGGGAGGAAAGTCCGGGCTCCATAGGGCAGGGAGGTCGTTAACGACGACCCGGGGTGACTCGAGGGAAAGCGCAACAGAAACGATACCGCCCGTGGCCGTTGATCTCGGCGCCTTCGAGAGACGGCGTCGGAGGAGGCGCGGGTAAGGGTGAAATCGTGGGGTAAGAGCCCACGCGCGACTGCCGGGTGACCGGCGGCGGGGCAAGCCCCTCCCGGAGCAAGCTCAAATAAGGACACGGTCGAGAGCGGCCCGCTCGAGATCCTTCGGGGTCCGGTGTCTGGGTGGAGTGCACGAGCGGCGCAGCAATGCGTCGCCTAGATGAATGATCCTTGCCGGCCGGAGGGAGTTTCCTCCGGTCGGAACAGAACCCGGCTTACAGTCCGCCCCGGAGGCTCGCCTCTGGGCGCGGGGGAAGAAGCGAAAGCCACGCCCCTGCAGCTCCGGCCCGGGATCGCATGAAGGGGGCGGCCGAACAGGCCGTCCCCTTCTCCTCATCCGCCGCCCACATCGCGCTCACCGCTCCGAACCCTTGGATTCAACCCGTTCCGCTCCTGTCACGCTCCTCGCTGGATCCCGGGGAAACAACCCGGAGAATCGAAAATGTGGGCCGCGGCGATGAAATCATCACAAGAACGAGTGGTCGACCTGCGATCATGATGCGCCGGTCGTTGGCCACGCTCCTCGCAACCCTCCGGAGACCTCATGCGCATCGACACCTCGGTCCCCCTCAACGACTGGAAGGCCATCGGGCCGGCGGCCAAGGCCGCCGAAGCTCTCGGTTACGACGGGATTGTGACCTACGAGATCCAGAACGATCCGTTCCTCTCCCTCGCCTTCGCGGCGATGGCAACCGAGCGCATCACCCTCGGCACCGGGATCGTCGTCGCCTTTCCGCGCAGCCCGATGGTGGTGGCCGAGATCGGGTATGACCTGCAGCGTCAGTCGCACGGACGCTTCCACCTCGGCCTCGGCGCCCAGGTGAAGGGCCACAACGAGCGCCGCTTCAGCGTTCCGTGGAGCCCACCGGCGCCGCGCATGCGCGAGTACGTCGAGTCGCTGCGCGCAATCTGGCGCTGCTGGGAGAAGAGCGAACCCCTGCACTACGAGGGCAAGCACTATCGGTTCACGCTGATGACGCCGGAGTTCTCCCCGCCGCCCACCGGGCTACCGCGCATCCCGATCAGCATCGCGGCCGTCGGTCCCGCCATGCTCAAGGTCGCCGGTCGCGTCTGCGACGGTGTGCGGCTCCACGGCTTTGCGACCCGCAAGTACCTGGAAGAGGTCTGCCTGCCGAAGCTCAACGAAGGCCTGGCCCTCAGCGGCCGCAACCGCCGAAACTTCGAAGTCTGGGGCGGCGGCTTCGTCGTGACCGGCGCCAATGACGAGGAGCTTCAGCGACAGATGGAGGGCATCCGCTACCGCGTGGCCTTCTACGGCTCGACACGCAGCTACCACCATGTGTTCCGGGTCCATGGCTGGGAAGACCTGGGCATGAAGCTCCACGAGATGTCGAAGCGCGGCGAGTGGAAGAAGATGCCGGCCGAGGTACCCGACGACGTGCTCCGCAGCTTCGCCGCGGTCGCGACCTATGACGAGCTGGCCGACACGCTCGAGAGCCGCTTCGGGGGCGTCACCGACACCCTCACGCTGGGCTTCGGCGACGAGGTCGATCGCAACCTGGTGAGCGAAATCCTCCAGGACGTGAAGCGGATCGACTCCCCTTTCGAGGGCCACCTGACTGACTGGTAGAGCCTGCGCTCGCAGCAATTCAAGGGTTCAAAGGATTCAAGGATTGAAGGATCGCGCCCGCCAGGATCGCCCGCCGAAGGCTGGCGGCGTCGCGCCTAGCGGAGCGGGTAACGGACACAAAGCAGCCGTTCGCGGCGCTCGAGGTCGTAACCCTTCCACTTCTCCTCGGGAAGCTCGGAGGCATCGGCAGCCACGAAGCCATTGCGTTCAAAGAATCTTGCCACTCGTTCCGACAGGGTGCAGGCGAAGACCGAGCCAAAGCCGCGGTCCCTCGCTCGTTCCAGCGCAAAGCGGACCAGGTGCCCCCCGATCCCTTCCGCCAGGAATCGGGTCAAGGTGTACAGAGAAGCGATCTCGGCGGCGTCGGCTGAGCGATGCTCGAGCAGCGCGCCGATGCCAGCCAGGTGGCTTCCCTCGACGAACGCCCCGAAGCCGTGGACCAGAATCCGCTCCACGTCCTCGGAGGCGCGGGCCACCAGGTATCCCTCGGACACCCCGCGTGCGATCAGGTCGGCGGCGGCGTCGTAGTCATCGAGACCCAGGGCGCGCACGACGACGTAGCCCTCCCGAGTGAACAGCGTGCCCGAACCCGCATAGGTGAACAGCTCGTCCGCCAGCCCTTCCAAGCTGCTCAGGTTGATGGCGTGGACGCCGGCCGCGAGCGCCAGCTCCACTTCACGCAACAACATCCGCCGGTGCGGTTTCTCGTCATCTGCACGCAACCTCAGCAGGCTCCGCAGCGCCTCCAAGTCGACGAACGAAATCCGGCTGCCATCCTCGCGCCGCACGCCGCCATCCGGATCGATCCACATCAGCTTGGTGAGCCCCAGCCGCAAGCTGATCTCCCGGCAGGCGCGGGCGAAGCCTCCGGAGTCGTCCGAGAGGATGGCCACGCAATGGCCGTGCTCGAATGCGCGCCAGACCTCGCCCTCGAGCCGCGCTGATCCGGCATCGATGGGATCCCCTCGAACCAGCTCCTTCAGGACCCCGGGCTCCGTGGACACCAGCACGACCCGGGTCTGATTGGCTGCGAGCTCGGTGAGCAACGCGGCCAGCGGGGCGGCCTCGCGAAGCTCGTCCGCGGGCCCCGCGATGGCCAGGGTACGGCCTCGAAATTCGGCGAGGTAGAAGGCCTTCTCGGAAAAGGACTCGCGGCTGGGCCCGGTCGACATGGTCGTCACAGTCTGCCGGATGTTGGTGTATCGTGCCGCCGCAGATGGAGTGGCAGGGCTGGCTCACGCTCGCGGTCGTTCTCCTCGCGCTCGTGGCGATGGTGCGCGAGGTCGCAGCCCCGGACCTCGTCATGATGGCGGGCCTCTTCACGCTCGCGGCGACGGGCGTGCTCACCCCCCAGGAGACCTTCTCGGGCTTCGCGAATCCGGCCCTGGCCGCGGTCGGCGCCCTGTTCGTGGTCTCGGCCGGCCTGCGCGAAACCGGTGCGCTCGAGCTCATGACCGGTCGGCTGTTCGGACGCGCCATGGACGAACGGAGCGGTCTCGCGCGGATCTGCTCCCCCGTGGCCGTCTTTTCGGCCTTCCTCAACAACGCTCCGATCGTGGCCATGCTGACCCCGGCCGTGATCGGCTGGGCCCACCGGCGCGCGCTCTCGGCCAGCCGCTTCCTGATTCCGCTGAGCTACGCATCGATCCTGGGCAGTGTCGGCACCATCATCGGCACCAGCACCAACCTCACCGTGGATGCGCTGGTGCGCGACGCAGGCATGGAGCCCCTGGGCTTCTTCGAGATCGGCAGCGTGGGAATTCCGATCGCCATCGTGGGACTGATCTATCTGGTCTACATCGCTCCCCGTTTGCTTCCCGACAGGCGGGAACCGACCGAGGAGCTGGGCGAACACCCGCGCGAATACACCGCGTCCATGCGCGTCAATTCCGACTGCCCGCTGATCGATCAAACCGTAGAAGAAGCCGGCATGCGACAGCTGCCCGGCCTGTTCCTGGTCGAGGTGGACCGCGGGGGTCGGATCATCACTCCGATCGCGCCGGACCAGGTCATTCGCGCCAACGACATCCTCGTTTTCGCCGGAGTCGTCTCCACGATCGTCGAGCTGCAACGGATTCGCGGTCTGGTCCCGGTCACCGAGGACGAAGGATCCGTCGAGACCCGGAGCACCAAGCGACTGGCGGAAGCCGTCATTTCCCTGTCGTCACCCCTGATCAATCTCAGCATTCGAGCCGCAAACTTCCGGACGGTCTACGACGCCGCCGTGATCGCCGTTCACCGCAACGGCGAGCGTGTGCCCGGGAAAATCGGCGAGATCGTTCTTCGTGCCGGGGACACCCTGCTGCTCCAGACGGCACCGGGCTTCGGCCGTGCACACCG
>SMWR01000086.1 GCA_004356735.1 Deltaproteobacteria bacterium | reverse complement strand
TAACCCTCCGCCCGCAGCACCTCGGCCAGGGTGACATTCTCTTCCGACAGCACGTAGCCGGCGTTGGCCCGGACGCCGTGGACATAGGGCTGCTTGCCGGTGAAGAGCGTCGAGTGGGAGGGGAAGGTACTCGGCGCCGAGGTGACGGCCTGCCGGAAGACGATGCCGTCAGCTGCCATGGCGTCGATGTTGGGAGTCGTGGGCAGCTTCTGACCGTAGACGCCCAAGGCGTCGGCGCGCACCGTGTCGAGGGTGAGAACGACCAGGTTCAGCGGCGCGTCGGAGATCTCTTCGGCGGGGACGCAGGCCGACAACAGCACGGGGAGAGTCAGCAGCACTCCGAGGGTCCGCAGCACCCGAAGGGCCAGCGGGAATGGGAGCGCGTGCACGGACTTGCCCATGGTCGGAGCATGATAGTCTTTCCTCCATGGCAGGCCGCATCGATTTCGCGCGTCGCGCCCTGATGCTGCTGCCCCAGGCTCGTCGACTTCGGCCCGAGTGCAGTGACACGGTCGCCGACCTGATCGAGGCCCGCGCCCTGGAACACGGCGATCGGCCCTATGTGAAGTTCCGCGAGGCCGGCATCTCCGGGCACGCGTCTGACGCGCCAATGCAGGTGCTTACGTATGCGCAGCTCAATGCCCGGGCCAACCGGGTCGCCGGTTGGGCCCTGCGAAACGGCATCCGGCCTCGCCGTGTCGTCTCGCTGGTGATGGAGAACCGTCCCGAGTTCTTGATCGCGTGGGCCGGCATCGCCAAGACCGGGGCCACGACGGCGCTGATCAACCACAACCTGACCGGCAAGGCACTCGCCCATGCGCTCTCGACGGCGGGCGCTGAGACCGTGATCGTGGGCGACGAATGCCTCCAGAACGTCTCCGAAGCGGTGCGCGCGCTCGATCTACCGCTGCGGATCTGGCGTCAGGCCGACCCGTACGCCGCCGCTGCGCCGCCCTCGGCTGAGGGCGCGCCCACAGCCGACGGCGTCCTGGACCTCGACGAGGGGCTCGAAGATTGCTCCGAGGAGAACCCGCACCCGAGCGTGCGCGACGAGGTCCGGGCGGGCGACGACCTCTTCTACATCTACACGTCAGGCACGACCGGGCTGCCCAATGCGGCGCGTTTCAGCCACCTCCGCTTCTTCGGCGTCGGCATGTTGTGTGGTCTGCTGCTGCGCATGGATCCGGGCCACGTCCACTACTGCGCCCTGCCCCTCTACCACTCGGCCGGCGGCACGATGCAGGTGGGCGCGGTGCTCGCGACCGGGGCCACACTCGCGCTGCGGCGCAAGTTCAGCGCCAGCGCCTTCTGGGACGACTGCCGCGCATTCGATGCGACCCACTTCCAGTACATCGGCGAGTTCTGCCGTTACCTGCTGAACCAGCCGCCGCGCGCTGACGACCGCGACCACAAGGTGACCTTTGCCATCGGAAACGGCCTTCGGACCGACATCTGGAAGAGCTTCCGTGACCGCTTCGGTCTTGAAAACATCATCGAGTTTTACGGTGCGACCGAGAGCAACACCTTCTTCGTAAACACCGACGGGCGGCCCGGTGTGGTCGGTCGGATTCCAGGCGGACGGCTGGGAAAACGCTTCAGCAACAGCCGCCTGATCCGCTTCGACATCGAGCGCGAAGAGCCGCTCCGCGATGAGCAGGGGTTCTGCATCGAGTGCGATCCGGACGAACCGGGCGAGCTGATCGGTCGCATCACCGATGGCACGTTCGGCCGCTACGAAGGCTACACGTCCGCCGAGGCCAGCGAGAAGAAGATCATGCGGAACGTGTTCGAGAAGGGAGACGCCTGGTTCAAGACCGGCGACCTGCTGCGGGTGGATCCCGAAGGCTGGTACTCCTTCTTCGACCGGATCGGCGATACCTTCCGCTGGAAGGGCGAGAACATCTCCACCCAGGAGGTCGCCGAACACTTGTCGAGCTTCCCGGGAATCGAGCAGGCCAACGTCTACGGCGTGCGCGTCGAAGCCGCCGACGGACGCGCGGGCATGGCGGCCCTGGTGCTCGACCCCGGCGTGAGCTTCGATGCCACCGCATTCGGCCGCTACGTGAGCGACAGGATGCCGGCCTACGCGGCTCCGGTCTTCATCCGCGTCATCGCAAAGCCGGACATGACCAGCACGTTCAAGCTTCGCAAGGTCGGCCTTCAGCGCGAAGGCTTCGACCTCCGCATCGTGTCCGACCCGATCTGGGTCCGGGACGAGGACGGCGACGGCTACGTTCCGCTGACCCGGAGTAGCCAAAAGGCGATCGAGAACGGCTCCCGGCGCCTGTAGCGCTGGCGACGCGAGAAATGAGTTGAGACACGGCGTGCGGATCTTTCTTCGCTACATGATCTTCCAGCTTCCCGGCATGTTCGTCGCCGGGATCGTGCTTGGGACCCTGGTTCGCTGGGATCAACTGACCGAGCCGCTCGCCTGGGGCCTGTTCTCAATGTGGGTGGCGAAAGATCTGGCGTTCTTTCCCGTCACGCGCGTCGCCTACGACAATCACAGCAGCCAAAACGGCCCCGACGCATTGATCGGCTCCGTGGCAACCACCCAGAGCGAGCTGGTGCCTGGAGAAGTGGGCTACGTGCGAGTCGGGCCGGAGCGCTGGCAGGCGCTCCTGGTCGCCGGGGCCAGCGCCATCGGCGCCGGCACCCAGGTCCGCATCGTCGAGCTGAACAGTCTCACGCTGCGGGTCGAGCCCGAGTGACCGAACGCAGGCACTTCGCCCTGGCCCTTCACGGGGGAGCCGGGAACATCCGGCGCGGCACGGCGCGCGAGCCGGCGATACGCAAGGAGTTCCAGGCGTGTCTCGAAGAAGGCCGGAGCCGTCTCAGCGCTGGCGAGGAATCCGTCGACGTGGTGGAGGCCATGGTGCGGAGACTCGAGGCGCACCCCCTCTTCAACGCCGGTCGCGGCGCCGTCCTGACTTCCACCGGCGGCGTCGAGCTGGACGCGTCGATCATGGACGGTCGCAATCGCGCCGCGGGCGGCGTCGCCTGTCTCGCTTCGGTGCTGCACCCGATCTCGGTGGCCCGACGCGTGATGGATCGGGGAGAGCATGTGCTGCTGGTTGGCGAAGGAGCCGCCGCCTTCGCCCGCCAGCAGGGATTCGAGACCGTCCCGGCCGAGTCGCTCGTCACCGCGCAGCGGCGTAGACAGCTCGATCGCGCCCGGACCCAATCGCGCATCCGCCTCGACCACGACGCGTCGACGCAAGACGATGACGGTCGAGGCACCGTCGGGGCGGTGGCTCTGGACCTCGACGGGCACCTGGCAGCCGCAACCTCGACCGGAGGACTCATCAACCAGCTTCCCGGTCGGGTCGGCGACTCCGCTGTGATCGGTGCGGGGACCTGGGCCGACGATGCGACCTGCGCGGTCTCGGCGACGGGACACGGCGAAGCCTTCATCCGGGCTGCCGTGGCCCACGAAGTGGACGCCGGCATGCGCCTGGCCAGTCTCGATCTCGAGAGCGCCGCGCGGCGAGCGCTGGAACGGGCAGAGGCCTGCGGCGGCAGAGGCGGCCTGATCGCAGTCGATGGCAGCGGGCGCATCGCCATGCCGTGGACCACTGCCGGAATGATCCGTGGCCGCGTCAGCGCGAACCAGGAGCCCAGGATCAGCCTGTTCGACAACGGCTGAACAGCAACGCTGGCCGACCGTGGCAGCGCACCCAACGATCTTCTCTATCGATGGCAGTGTCGTCGTCGAACCCCGGTTGGCCATCGACGGCGAGCGTCCCGAATCGAGGCAGCCTCTCCGTGTGAATCGATGCGCACAAGGTCCGGCTGGAATCGAGCCAAAAGCAGCGCCCGCGCACGAAAATCGTTCTGCTATCCTGCTTAGGTGCACCACTTCGCCCCCCTGAAAATGCTCCGCCTGTCGGTGCTCCTCAGCTGCTGCGGTCTGCTGGGACTTACTACAGCCTGCAGTTCGAGCGAAGACCCTACGCCCACGAAGACCACGGCCGCCGACGCTCTCTCGGACCTGACGACGACAAAGAAGAACTGGAAGCAACAGAGCAAGCAGGTCGAGGTCGAGCGCACCGCGACCGGAACCGTCAGACGCGCTGGGAGCATGTACCTGATTATCATTCCGGACGGAGCCAAAAAGAAGGTCTTCCTTTCTCGCGACGAAAACACCGAGGTGAGCGGCATCAAGGAGTACTGGCACGACCTCGACGCGGGTTACCGTGTTGACGTCACCTGGATCCAGATTAAGCACCGAGCCCTGGCCAAGCAGATCGTCGTGCTCTCGAAGGGCAACAACACCAAGCCGCCGCTGTCGGAACTCGAAGCCGAACTCGAGAACCCACCCGCCTCCTAGGGTCCTAGCGTGCCTCGCCGGCCACGTGGGCCAGGTCCTGTCATGAAGAACCTCGGCGGGCGTTTGCGGGGCGCGGTTCAGGACGGCGTGTGGCGCGGAAGGGGCAGGACCCGGGAAGTCCGCTCCACGTGGGCGGCATATCCCGGGCGCCTTTCGAGCATGCGCGTTTCGATCAGGGGCACGCTCACGAAGCGGAACATGGCCGTCATCAGCAGCGGACCCACGACCGTCCACCACCAGCCGGGGTTGGCGGCCAGACCGAACAGCCAGATTCCCCACCAGAAGCCCATCTCGCCCAGATAATTTGGGTGGCGGCTCCACTTCCATACGCCGCTGCACAGAAAGTCTTCGGGCGCCGGACCGGACTCGCGAAAGCGCTTGAGCTGCTTGTCGGCCCGGGCCTCCAGCCAGATCGCACCCAGGGTCACGAAGATGGCCAACAGGTCGAGCGGCCCGAAGGGCTCGCGCCCGACGGCCACGGCGGCGTAGGCCGGCAACAACGCCAGAAAGACGATCAGCGTGGGCATCAGGTGGATGCCGACGAAGCTGACGGGCCAGTAGAAGCGCCCGCTCCTCTCCTGCATCACGACGTATCGCCAGTCTTCGTGGTGCAGGCCCTCCCAACCTCGTAGCCAGTTCCAGCTGAGCCGCGCTCCCCACAGCATGACCAGCGCCACGACGAAGGCCAGCCGGAAGGGATTCACCCCGACGATCTCGGGACGCATGCACCAGTAGAGCACCAAGGGCAGCGGCGCGAGGCTCCAGAAAGGGTCGTAGACGCTCGAGTTTCGCAGCGCCAGACTGAAGACGAAGATCGCAACCGTCGCCCCGACATCGGCCCAGAGCGCGACCGCGAGCGGACTTGAAGTCTCCACGAGATGGCCGACTCCGAGGGCAGCGGCCATGGCCGCAACGTAGGCGATCACGACGATCACGACGGACCGCAGACGACTGGTGGGGGGCATGAATCGAACTCCTTGCGAACCCGTCGAAGGGGAGACGCAGGATAACGAGACCCACTTCGTTGATCGAGCCCATCCGGAGCTCGTGTTGGGCAGCGTCGGCCCGGCTTCTCGACAGCGCCTGAAGCCTCAGCGCGCGCCAGACGCGCCAAAGCAGCGCGCGCCAGACGCGCCAAAGCAGCGCGCGCCAGACGCGCCAAAGCAGCGAGCGCCATCCGATCCCGCAGGCGGTACACTGACCCACCATGGTCCGTCGGGTTTTCTTTGCTGCAGCGATCGGGTTGCCGACCTTGATCCTGCTCGGCGCCGTGCTGACGCCCCACGCGCTCTGGCTGTTCGTGCTGGTCGGGCCGTTGATCGCCCTCGGGCTGCACGACGTCATCCAGACCCAGCATTCGCTGTTGCGGATCTACCCGGTGATCGGACACGGTCGTTACCTCTTCGAGGCGATCCGGCCGGAGATCCAGCAGTATTTCGTCGAATCGAACACCGACGGCATGCCTTTCAGCCGGGAGTTCCGCTCGGTGATCTATCAGCGCTCCAAGGGAGCGACGGACACGCTCCCCTTCGGCACCCAACGCGACGTCGACCGGGTCGGCTACGAATGGATGACCCATTCGCTGGCGCCCCGCCCCGTGCCGGAAGAGGAGCCTCGCATCCGAATCGGCGGCGAACACTGCACCCAGCCCTACGACGCATCGCACCTCAACATCTCGGCGATGAGCTTCGGCTCGCTCAGCGCCCACGCCATCCTCGCCCTGAACCTGGGCGCAAAACGCGGCGGCTTCTACCACAACACCGGCGAAGGCTCGATCAGCCACTACCACCTCGAGCACGGGGGCGATCTGGTCTGGCAGATCGGCACCGGCTACTTCGGCTGCCGCAACCAGACGGGCGGCTTCGACCCCGAGGCCTTCGCCGAGAAATCTCGCGCCGCGTCGGTCAAGATGATCGAGATCAAGCTGTCCCAAGGCGCCAAGCCCGGACACGGCGGCATCCTGCCGGCCGCCAAGATCACGCCCGAGATCTCGCGGATCCGGGGCGTTCCGATGGGAAGCGACGTGGTCTCGCCGCCCGCCCACAGCACGTTTTCGTCGCCCAGCGGGTTACTCGAATTCGTCCAGCAGCTGCGCGAACTCTCGGGCGGAAAACCGGTGGGATTCAAGCTCTGCGTCGGTCACCGCAGCGAGTTCCTGGGGATCTGCAAGGCAATGATCCAGACCGGGCTGCTGCCCGACTTCATCACCGTCGACGGCGCCGAAGGTGGAACCGGCGCGGCTCCGATCGAACTCAGCAACTCGGTCGGAATGCCCATGCGCGACGGCTTGCTCTTCGTGAACAGCGCGCTGCGCGGCGTGGGGGTGCGAGACAAGATCCGCGTCATCGCGGCGGGCAAGATCACGACGGGCTTCCACATGATCCGCGCGCTCGCCCTGGGTGCCGACATGTGCAACAGCGCGCGGGGAATGATGTTCTCCCTGGGCTGCATCCAGGCGCGGCGTTGCAACACCAACGAGTGCCCGGTCGGAATCACCACCCACGAACCCGGACGCGTGCAGGGACTGGTGGTGGCGGACAAGGCCAAACGCGTGGCGCGCTACCACAAGGATACGATCCGCTCCTTCCTCGAGCTGCTGGCCAGCAACGGCCTCAGCTGCCCGGATGACCTCCAACCACTCAACGTCCTGCGACGCGTCGACGGGGTGACCATCAAGCCCTTCAGCGAGGTCTACGAATATCTCGAAGACGGCTGCCTGCTCGACGGCCGCGTGCCCAAGCAATGGTCCGATCGCTGGGAGCGGAGCTGCCCCGACCGCTTCTCCACCGCACCCTGGAGCATCGAC
>SMWR01000085.1 GCA_004356735.1 Deltaproteobacteria bacterium | reverse complement strand
CGTCGAGACGCCGGTCATCGCAGCGTCCGGAGCAGTGGCCGATGAGGCCATCTCGATCGCGAAGCCGGTGGACCCGGATGCGGTCGTCGTCGAGGCGGCAGCGGTGCCGATCGGCCCTCTGGTCGTACTCGAACCCGATCTGCGTGTTCTGGAGTGGTTGAAATCGACGCTCGACGGGATCTTCGAGCGGATCCATATCTTCCAGAATTCGGATGCGGCGATGGGGCGGATCCGTCAATACCTGGCGCGCGGCATCGTGCCTACCACACTGATTTCGAGCGACGTCGAGCCGGACCGGTTCGATAGCACCCGCAACATCGCCGAACTGTTGCGTCGACTGCGCACCCAGGCACCCCGGATGCCGTTGCTCGTGATCCATGAAGGCGCTGGCGATCCGCCGACCGGCGTCGACGCCGCAGACGCGGTGATGCGCCGGCCGTCGAGAGCGGCGCTCAGCGACCGCCGCAAGCAGGCCGAGGTTGCGGCCTCGGTCGAGCAGCTCCGGCGGGAGCTGCGGGGCTGGGCCGGAGGCACGGGCGACGCACCGTCCGGGAAGTCTCGAACCCAGAGCACCCAGCCTGCGCCGATAGGCCAGGAACTCCAACGTCTCAAGCAGGTCAGTCGTCGTCTGCGCGATCCTGCCAATCGTGGAGACGTCTTGAACATCGTGCTCGACTTTGCGGCCGAGACCTTCGGGCGCGTGGCCATGTTCATGGTGCGCGACGACCTGGCGGTCGGCATCGCGCAGCGGCGACTGCCCGAAGCCGGAGGTCCCGACGACGAGGACTTCCGCGAGCTGCGGATCGCCGTGGCTGAGCCGGCTTGGTTCCGGAAGGTCTTCGAGACCGGAGAGGCCCACTGCGCGGTCCCGTCCGGTTCCGGGGACGCGCACCTGGTCGAGCTGCTGGGGGGGCAGGCTCCCGAACGGGCATACGTGGCCCCGATCGAGAGCGGAGGCCGGCTGGCGGCGCTGCTCTACGCAGACAACCTACCTGGGAATACCCCCATGGGGGACGCCACGGGCCTCGACATCGTGATCCACGAGGCCGGTCTGGCGCTCGATCGAGCCTTCCTCGAGCGGGCGTTGGCCGAGGGCGGTGGAGCCGGCGATCCCGTCGTCTGACAAGGCGGCGAAGTCCGCCCGAAGTCCTCAGAACGTCTCAAGCAGCGCCCGCACAGGCCCGATACGGTGCTGGACGGAATTCCATTGGAATTTCGGGGGGGAGGGAGACTGTGCAGCGCATCCTGATCGTAGAAGATTCGGCTACGATGCGAGCGCTTTTGGTCTCGGCACTCGATGAGATGCCGACACCGGTGAAGATCACCGAGACCGAGAGCGGATTCGAGGCCCTGCGAGTTCTACCACGACAACGATTTGACCTCATCCTGACCGACATCAACATGGCCGACATCAACGGACTCGAGCTGGTGTCGTTCGTGAAGAGCAACGAAACCTATCGCTCGATCCCGCTGGTGATCGTTTCGACCGAGGGTTCCGATCGCGATCGCGACAAGGGACTCAGCCTCGGCGCAGACGCGTATCTGGTCAAGCCATTCGACCCGGAGGAGCTGCGGCAGATCGCGCAGGACTTGCTCTCCCGCGCCCCTCGATCCAACGAGGGGTGAGGCGAAGTGGCTGCCAGGAAAAAGACCCGGACGCGCAAGGCCCGCGTCGTCAGCAAGGCCGACAAGGAATTCATCTCCGAGGCGGAGGAGATCCTGGAGCGAATGCGCCTGGATCTCGCCGATCTCTCCGATCAGCGCGCAGCCGGCGAGGAGGTCGACCCCGAGCTCGTCAACCGGCTGTTTCGTTCCGCACACTCGCTCAAGGGCCTGGCAAACCTGTTCGGCTTCGATCCGGTCCAGAATCTCGCGCATCACCTGGAAGACGTGCTCGATGGTCTGCGTCTCGGCCGTGTTCTGCTCTCGGTGGCCGTCGTCGACGTCGTCGACCGCACCGCCTCACTGTTTGCGAAGCTGCTCTCGGCGGTGGGGGATACAGCCGCCATCGAGGCCATGAGCGAAGCCGTTCAGGCACTCATAGCTGAGATCGAGCTGGCGAAGCAGCCGGTCGAAACTCAGGCGGAAGAGTTCGCAACCCTCGACATCGAAGCGTCGCTGCTGCGGGCGCTGACGGAGTACGAGGAGCACCGGCTGCGCGAGAACCTGCGCCGCGGCCGAAACATCCTGCTGGTCGATGCTACGTTCGAGATCATTTCATTCGAGGAAGGACTTTCGGAGCTCACAACGGCGATTCGCGAAATCGGTGAAGTGCTCTCGACGCTTCCGGCGCCGGGTGAGAGCTCGAAGGCCCAGATCTGCTTCTCGCTGCTGGTGGCGTCGGACCTGACATCGACTGAGGTCGATGCCCGCTTCGAATTCCCGGATACCACCGTGCGCTCGGTCGCGGCTGCGCGTAATCCCGCACCCGCGGCGGCCGGCAAGTCCGTATCCACATCCGTGTCCGAGCCGATCGCAACCGTGGATCCGCCCGATGGAGCAGCGCCCGCGACTTCGAACGACGCACCGCAGATACAGCCGCCGGATCCGAGGGAGTTCGAGTCGCTCAAGTCGATCAGCGATACCGTTCGGGTCGATATCCGCAAGCTCGACGAACTGATGAACCTGGTCGGCGAGCTGGTGATCCAGCGAAGCGCTCTTGGCGACCTGGTGTCGCGTTTGCATGGAGATCCGGCCACGGCCCGCATCGGAAGTGACTTCGGCAAGGTTCACAAGGCGCTCGACGGCAAGCTCCGGGAGCTGCAATCGGCGGTTCTTGAAGTTCGCATGGTTCCACTGCGTCAGGTCTTCGAGAAGGTTTCTCGAGTGGTTCGGCGTCTGCGGGTCGAGCTCGAGAAGGACGTCCGTCTCGAGCTTTGTGGGGCCGATACCGAGCTCGACAAGCTGATCGTCGAAGAACTCATCGATCCGTTGATGCACATCGTACGCAATGCGCTGGACCACGGGATCGAATCGCCGAACGAGCGCTCCGAAAAGGGCAAGGATCCGCAGGGCTGCATCAAGATCGATGCCTTCCAACGCGGCAATCACGTGGTGATCGCCGTCAGTGACGACGGCCGTGGGATCGACCGTGAACGGCTCCGCGCCAAGGCCGAGGCCAAGGGCGTGATTGAACCCGGCGACGTACTCACCGACAAGGAGAACTTGGATCTGATCTTTGCGCCCGGCGTTTCCACCCGTGACGAAGTCACCGAGATCAGTGGGCGGGGTGTCGGCATGGACGTGGTCCGTCACAACCTGGCGCCGCTCGGTGGCGTGGTCGACGTCGATTCCGAACCCGGTCAGGGAACGACGATCTCGATGACGCTGCCGATTACGCTCGCGATCATCCGGTCCGTTCTCGTGGCGGTGGCCGACCAGCGCTTCGCAATTCCGCTCAACACGGTTCAAGAGACGCTCTCCATCGATCCCGAGCAGATCCAGCGCAGTGAAGATCGGGAGATCCTCAACCATCGGGGAGATGCGCTGCTGCTGCTGCGTCTGTCCGATGCGTTCGGTCTTGCCGGTTTGAGCCGCGACGAAAAGTCATTCGTCGTCGTCCTGGGTATGGGCGATTCCCGGATCGGTCTGATCGTCGATCGTCTGGAGGGCCAGCAGGACACCGTGATCAAACCGATCCAGGGTCCGATTCCAACGATTCGTGGCATCGCTGGCGCGACGGAGTTGGGCGACCAGTATCCCGTACTGGTGCTCGATGTCTCAGCTCTCCTGGACGATGCCCTGCACCGGAAGGAAGCGGCATGAGCGAAGCACCGACCCCGAACGAAACTGGTGGATGGGAGACCTTGGCGCGCGAAGCGGCGTGCCGGCTCGAGTCGGGAGGTGATCTCAGCGAACTCCAGCAGTTCTTGACGTTCCGTCTCGACGGCGCGTTCTATGCCGTTCCGGTGGAGCGTGTGCGGGAGATCGTGCGCATCCGGCCGATCACGCCCGTGCCGCGGCTGCCAGCCGAAGTTCTGGGCGTGATCTCTCTGCGAGGCGAGATCGTCGAGGTGGTGGATCTTCGCCGCCGTCTCGGACTCGAGCCCACGGAGCCCGCTCGTCGCAGTCGCATCATAGTCGTCCACGGCGGTGACGGAAGCATCGCCGGACTGCTGGTCGACGGCGTCACCGAAGTGCTCTCGGTGGACGAGTCGGACTTGCGGGCTGCTTCCGGAGACGCGGTCGAATCACTCTGTGTCCGCGGGGACGAATTCGTCTCCCTCTTGGACCTCAATCGGGTGTTGGAAATCGATGGAAACCAGTAGAATTGCCGCATATTCCCGGAACCACGTCACCCTGGGTTGCTTCGAGGTGGCGGGGCGAGTGTACGCCATCGACGTATCCCAGATGCGCGAGGTGGTTCGTTGGCAGCCGATTACGCCGCTGCCGAACGCGCCGCATCTGATCGAAGGCGTGATCGACCTGCGGGGCTCGGTCGTTCCGGTGGTGGATCTCGCCCGTGCCCTCGGTTTCGGACGGGTGGAACCCGGAACCCAAACGCGCATTGCGATCACAGAGGTGGATGGACTCGTCATGGGTCTGACGGTCGATGCGGCGGTCGACGTGCTGCCCATCGAGTTGGAGCGTCTGGAGGATCCACCCGCGCTGGCAACCCAGACCGGCTACGACGTGACCCGTGCCGTGGTGCGCCGGGACGACGCCGAGCCGATCCTGGTGCTGTCACTCGAGCATCTCTTGGAGAGCGTGTATCGATCGGCGTTGAAGGACGGAGATGCGGGTACGGAGGTCGAGTCGTGACCGACTGGCAGCCGACTGGAAAGCAGCTCATCAACAAGATCTACGGCCTCTCGTGGCGATTTGCGATGCTCGCGCTCTTCGTTGTCTGCGCGGTTCTCGAGTCCCTCCTCGAGTTGACCCGCGAGCAGTGGGTTGACCTGTCCGTGGCGGTTCTCGTCTACATCGTGCCGGCGACGTTCTTTCAACAGTGGCTCCAACGACGGACCATGGGGAGAGTTCCCGACTACTGCGATGCGCGGCACGCCGGAACGGTGGCCTCCGGTCTCTGTCGTGAGGCATTCGCCGCTGTCATCGACCTTCCGCGCCGCAGCGCGATCTTGGCCATCGGTGGTTGGTTGGTTCCGGTTTTCGTGATGAGTCTCTACATGGACTTCCGGTGGGAGTACTTCGGTCTTTTCCAGTATTTGTCGGTTTGGCTGGCCGGTTTGGTCGCCGGAGTCGTCGCGTCGATGTTCACCATGTACCAGCTGAAGCGGCTGCTCGCACCGATTCGCCGGATGCTCGCCGAGGAGATCAGCGATCCCCAGGAACGCGCCCAGCTGATCCACTCGCTGTCGCTCGGGACGAAGCTCGTCACCGGTGTCGTCGGAATTGCCGTGATCCCCGTGGTCTTTGCCGTTCTCTTTTTCCAGGCCGAGGCGGGTCGGACCCTCGAGGCCTTCGTGGTCGACTGGGAGCACAAGCTCCTCGAGGCGACCGGTGATCAGCTGGACCAGACCGTCGACCTGGAGCGTGTCATGGGCGATGCACCGGGTCTTGCCGCGCAGGTGAGGATCACGCTCCTCGATCTATCCGAGGGTGCCGAGTCGCCGCTGGAAGAGTTCGTGATGGCTTTCCTCCGCCGCCAGATCGAGCAGTTGGATCGGGAGGCGGGGGACAGCCTCTCGGTTCCTTCGGGGCGCTATTTCGCCTGGCGGCGCCACGGGGATTCCGTCCTGCTCGCTTCCATGCCGAGCGATGTGGTGCATGTGGACCAGACCCGTATGGGGTTCGCCTTTGCCGCGGTCCTGGTGATCACGCTGCTCGCCGCCTACTGGCTGGCGCGTATGATGGCTGGCGACGTCAGCGAGGCGACGTCGTGGCTTCAGGCGGAGGCCGCCCGGATGGCGTCGGGAGATCTCCGAAAGGGACGGGTGTTCGAATCCGAGGACGAGTTGGGCAGTCTCGCGCGTTCGTTCGAGACGATGGCGCATTCACTGCGTGCTGCCGTTGGGAGCATGGCTCGTACCGCGGACCGGGTCGAGGTGACGTCCGTCGAGATGGTACAGGTAGCCCAGGCGGTGTCGGGCGTGACTTCAGACCAGGTGCAGGGCATCGAGCAGACGTCGGCGCTGATGGAGCAGATCAACGGTCAGGTGCGCGGCATTGCGAACTCGGCCCAGGCACTCAACGTGTCGGTGGAGGAGTCGAGCAGCTCGATTCTCGAGCTCGGCGCGGCTGGCGAGGAGCTCAACGAAACGGCCACGGTGTTGAACGAGAAGGTCAATGAGGTGTCGAGTTCGATCGAGCAGATGGCGCGCAGCGTAAAGCACGTGTCGGAGAACACCGAGGGCCTGGCGGAGGCGGCGGACGAGACGTCGGCTTCCATGGGTGAGATGGCGACGTCGATGCGCGAGGTGGATGTCTCGGCCGAAGAGACGGCGCGGCTCTCTCGCCTGGTGGTCGATGCGGCCGAGAGCGGCCAGGTGAAGATGGTACAGACCATTGGCGGCATGGACGCGATTCGCGAGGCGACCGAGACGGCTGAACAGGTGATCCGTTCGTTGGGCAGCCGCGCCTCGGAGATCGGAACCATCGTCGATGTGATCGATGACGTGGCAGACGAGACCAACTTGCTGGCACTCAACGCGGCCATCATCGCGGCCCAGGCGGGTGATCAGGGTCGGGCGTTCAGCGTGGTGGCGGACGAGATCAAGGACCTGGCGGACCGGGTGCGGGTGAGCACGAACGAGATCGGCTCGCTGATCCGGGCGGTGCAGGACGAGAGTGAGAACGCGATCGGGGCCATCGAGGAGGGGAGCCAGAGCGTGGCGTACGGCGTGGATCTGGCGGCGGCCGCCGGCTCCTCGTTGGAGGAGATTACGCGGGCGAGCCGGGAGTCGGGCCAGCGGATTGCCGGCATCGTGTCGGCGGTTCGCGAGCAGGCCAAAGCGGCCAACCACGTGGTCGAGCTGATGGAGAGCGTGCGCGGTGGCGTCGAGGAGATTCGAATGGCGTCGTTGGAGCAGGACCGGGGCAACGAGGTGGTGTATCGGAGCTCGGTTGCAATGAAGGATGTGGCTCAGCAGATGCGGAGCACGACAGAAGAGCAGGCGCGGGGCTCGGGCCGGATCCGCGAATCGGCGGAGTCGGTGCGCGAGGCCGTGGAACAGATCAACGGTGCGCTCCAGGAGCAGACGGCGGCCTGTCGGTCGGCCGTGGAATTCCTGGAGGCGATGCACGCACGGACGGAAACCAACGAGGACGCGGTCAAGCGTCTCGACCGGGTGGCGGAGGATCTGATCCGGCAGGCCGAGCAGCTGCGCGAGGACGTCCAGAGCTTCCAGATCTAGCCGTCGGATCTCTGGGCTGAGAGGGTGAGGTTGATGGGGAGTGAGAGCATGATCGCTGCATGTCCGAAGTGTCGAGCGCGTTACCGCATCGATGTGGCCCGTCTGGGCCCGCAGGGGATGCGGTTGCGTTGTTCGAAGTGCGAGGCCGTATTCCGAGTGGCACCGCCGGCGGTCCAGGCGCCGATGGCCGAAGGGTCGGCACCTGCGGCGACGCCCGAGGTTTCGGCGCCGGCACTCGCGGATGCGCCCCAAGCGACCATCAGCCCTGCCAGGCTGGACGCGAGCGAGCCCCGCAGTGAGGCGGACCGACGCAATCTCGTCTTGCTGGCCGATCCGGACGTTCAGGCCGGCAAGGCCATCGCCAACACTCTCGCCGAGTGGGGGCTCGAACCGGTGCTGGTCCACGATGGCGTCGAGGCCATCATGACGATCCAGCGGGTCCTGCCCCGGGGCGTGATCCTGGATGCTGGACTGCCGAAGATGTTCGGCTTCCAGGTCTGCGAGTTCATCAAGCGCAACGAGAGCCTGCGGAACATCCACGTCGTGCTGATTGGTTCGGTCCATCATCAGGCTCGCTACCGACGTCCGCCCACGGAGCTCTATGGTGCCGACGCCTTTCTGGAGCGACCGCAGCTCCCCGAAGCGCTGCGACCCATCCTCTCGGGCTTCGGCTTCGACGTTCGCGGCGCGGACGCCGCGCCCGTTCCGCTGGTCCACGGTGCCCAGGCGGTGATGCCGGGCCAAGTGGCCCTCACCACCACGGCCCATCAGACCCGACTCGGCCTGACGCCGCAAGAGGCGCCGATGGCAGCGACGCCCCAGCCTGTTGCATCGGTAGCGCCGCAGCCGGTCGTTCCGATGCCGCAGCCCGCGGCTCCGGCAGTGCCCTCGGAAGACGGCGCCACCGCCGCCGCCGAGCGGCTCGCGCGCATCATCGTTTCCGACATCGCCCTCTACAACCCAGAGAAGTTCGAGGCCGGTATCCGAGATGGCAACGTAATCGAGGCCCTTGAAGCGGAGATCGCTGAAGGCCGAGGTCTCTTCCAGCAGCGTGTGGATGCAAGCCTGCGCGAAGGGCGGGATTTTCTCGCCGACGAGCTCATACGCGTCGCGCGCATGCGCGGGATGAAGTGAGATGAGTATGGAGTTCGACGATCGCGATCGAGAGAGCGTCGTGCGAGACGTCCAGAGCGTCGATGAGGACGTGCGTCGCCTGGCCGTCGAGCGGGCGGACGGGCTGCCGATCGATCAGGCACTGCCACTGCTCGTCGATCGCCTCGGAGATTCGAGCTGGCGCGTGCGCAAAGCGGCCGTGGAGCGCCTGGTTTCTTCCGTAGATCCGAACCGGGCCACGTCGGCATTGATCGGCGCGCTGGCCGATGGAGAGAATTCCGGTCGCCGAAACGCGGCCATCGAGGCGCTAATCCACTGCGGTCCGCGCGCATTACCGTCCTTGCTCACCGAGCTGAACAGCGAAGACCGCGACGTCCGCAAGCTGGTCGTGGACGCCCTCGCCGGAATCGGGGACGCGCGCGCCAACGACGCCTTGACGGGCCTGCTTCGCGATCCGGATCCGAATGTCCGAGGTGCGGCTGCCGATGCGCTCGGCGCCATCGGCGGACCGGGGATCCCCGAGTCCCTGTTGGCCTTGGCCGTCGACGCCAGCGAGGACCAGCTCGTCCGCTTCTCGGCGCTGCACGCGTTGGCCACGCTCGAGGCTCCGGTGAGTGCCCGGGATCTCGGTCCGGTGGTCGACGATCCGATCCTTCGCCCGGCCGGGCTCGAACTGCTGGGGCACAGCGCCGACGACGACGAGGCCGTGCCTGTTCTCCTGAAGGGAATGGTGTCCAACTCACGCACCTCCCGCGAGGCGGCCATGAAGGCCCTGTTGCGTATGTATTCCCGGAAGGATGGCATCGAAGCGGGGCGACTGTCGGACCAGATTCGCGAAGCCGCCGCCGCGGCGCCCG
>SMWR01000084.1 GCA_004356735.1 Deltaproteobacteria bacterium | reverse complement strand
TGTATTCTAGTACATCGAAGCATAAGCGCCTGCGGCTCATCTCGGATTTGTAGCGGGATCCCTACATACGTTTGGATCCTCATGGCCGGGAGAATCGCTGAGAGGGTCGCGGGCAACATCGATCTCATCCGTGGAAAACCGCAATGCGATCGGGTCCGGAGGCGAGATTCCAGTGCGGATCGGTCGACCGCGGGAGGTCGGTGAGCGTTCGAATGCAGAGCCGATGTCCGTCCGGTTCCCCGGCGGCGGCAGGGTTCTGTGGAGCCCTGAGATCCACGACGCGACCTGTCGAGAACCCGCTAGAGGGTGACGAGTCGTCGCTGCACGTACTCGGCGATGGCCCGGAGTGAGCTCTCCGAGGGATGCTGAAACGCGAGACCGGTGCAGTCGCCGCGACGGCCGAGCACACGAGCACGAGTCGAGATCATTCTGCCAATGGGCAGCGGGAAGAGCAGGTTGAACTCCACGCCCGGCTCGAGCTTCGAGCGACTGCGCATCAGGCAGCCGCTCTGGGACAGTGACAAGACGTCGCCCGACCAACGGCGGTCGGCATGGGTACAGCGCGCCGAGATCCGCGTCGGGGCCCGGGCCGCCCCGCGCGGGTGCAGCTCGAGCGCCCGCTGAAGCAGGGGATAGAGGGTCGCCATCTCCGCCGGCTTGGCCACGATGCCGGCAACACGCGGATCCTCGATCACGCCGGTTCGGCGGCCGGTCAGAACGATGATGGGCACCCGGTTCGCGCGGCCCGGCAGCCGGTCCAAGTGCCGGTCGTCGACCAGGCGCAGGTCCGGATTCCAGCTCGTGTCGTTGAAGCGCCCCCGCGTCGCCGCCGGAACGATCTCGTAGCCCAGGCCTTCCAGTGCCTGTCGGGTCCCCGGCCCGAGTGCCTGGGGCGGGACATAGGAGGCCAGCACCCGTCTGACGTTGCGCTGCTGCATTCCCGCCCCATCGGCACCCCGGCCGCTTGTTCTGAGCCTTGAGAGCCGTTTTCGCTACGGATCGGTCTTCCCGGGGCCGCGCTCGCCCCGGTGGAGGTGTATTCTTGACGCGTGCCCCCCCTCTCCCGACAGGAACGCCGCGATCTGCTCGCAAATACGCCCCTGTTCTCCAGTCTTTCCGGGATGGAGCTCGACGGATTGGTGGACGCGGCCCGCCCCCAGTCGGTGAAGGTCCGAGAGGAGATCTTCCACAAGGGCGACGAGAGCCTCCAGGTCTATCTGATCGCCAGTGGCAGCCTGAAGGCGCTGACGACCTCCGCGGATGGCGACGACGTGGTGTTCTCGATCCTGGGCGAAGGCGAGTTGATCGGCGAAATCGGGCTGCTGGGCGGCACCACCCGGACCGCCACGGTCATCGCGATCACGCCGGCCGAGCTGCTGGTGATCGACCGTCGTGACTTCCTTTCCTTCCTGAAGCGACATCCGGAGGCTTCGATCAAGCTGATGGGTGTGTTGGCGTTGCGCTTGAAGCGGGTGAGCGAACTGGTGGAAGACACGCTGTTCCTGAACTTGCCGGTCCGCTTGGCCAAGAAGATCGTGAACTACGCCGACACCTACGGCGAGCAGACGCCCGAGGGTTTGCGGATCATGCTCAAGCTCTCCCAGGAAGAATGGGGCGACCTCGTCGGCGCAACCCGCGAAAGCGTCAACAAGCAGCTGCGCTCCTGGTTTGACCAGGGGCTGATCAGCACCGACCACGGCTACATCCTGATCCATCGCTTCGAGGAGCTCGAAGAGCTGGCGGGTTGCATGATCTCCTGATCGTTGCATGGAAAGACGTATCGAACTGGAAGGGTGTCTCAACTTCCGCGACCTCGGTGGCTATCCCACCGTGGAAGGGCGGCAGGTTCGTTGGCGTCAGCTTTTCCGGAGCGACGCGCTCCATCACCTGACCGACCGGGGGGTCGCGCGCTTCTCCGACGAACTCGGAATCCGGCACGTGGTCGATCTGCGGTCGACGGACGAGCTCGAGTCCAACGGCCGCGGCCCGCTGTCCGACACGCCGGCCATCTTTCATCATCTGCCGCTCTTCGACGGTGCGATCACCGAAGGCCAGCGGGCGGCCGCCGACATCGGACTGGCCGATCGTTATTTCCTCATGGCCGAGTTCGCCAAGGCGCCGATCGCCCGAGTCGTCGATTTGCTCGCCCACGCCGACGGTCCGGCCGTGTATCACTGCGCCGCGGGAAAGGACCGAACCGGCGTGATCTCGGCGATCCTGCTCGGACTGCTCGGAGTCTGTGACGAAGTCATCGTCGCCGACTACGCCGCCACCCAGCAGCAGCTCGATGCCATCATCGAGCGGCTGCTGTCGACCGAGGGTTATCAAGAGATGCTCGAGGTCCTGCCCGAGGACACCATGACGGCGGAGCCCGAGACAATGATCTCGCTGCTCGATCAGATCCGGTCGGCGTATGGGTCGATGGAGGGCTATGCCCGAGAGATTGGGCTCGACGACGCCGTCCTCGCCGCCCTGCGCGGCCGTTTTCTGGAAGATTGACTTTCGGGAAGACTGAAGTTCAGCCCGGAAGACTCTCGACGATCAGCTCCTGGGCGGCGGCAATGGCGCGCTCCGGGGACAATCGCGTCATGCACCGGTGGTCGATCGGGCACGTCTTGAGCTGACAGGGACTGCAATCCACGTCCTCACGGAGGACGCGCTGACGTTCCATGTGCTGCTGCGTGTGTCGGGGATCCGTAGGTCCCATCAGCACCACGACCGGTGTGCCGACGGCGACGGCGATGTGCCGGGGCCCCGTGTCGTTGGTGAGGAGCAGCTTGGCCCGCCGGACCAACGCCTTGACTGCAGCGATGCTGGGCGGCGGATCGTCGAGGCAGACGATGCGTTTCTCCGAGAGTCCCGCGATCCGTTTCGCAATGGGCACCTCGCCCGGTCCCGGTGCCAGGATGGGCACGAGTCCCAGACGCGCCGCGATTCCGTCGCAGGCGACGCCGTGGCACTCTCGTCGTCACCACTTTGGACCGCGAGCTCCAGACGATCGTTCCGAACGGAACATCCCAGGCGATCGGTGATTGCCAGGTAGCGTTCCGTCATCGGAATGGGAAGCCGCTCGCCGTTGCGGTGCGGCCCGTCCAGGGCCTCGGTGAGGAGCCAGCGCCGGAGGGGTCGTGCGCGTATCCGATTCGCTTCGGAATGCCGGCGAGAAACGGTCCGAGGGCGGCGCGTTGTGAATCCGGTAGCAGCACGGCCCAGTCGAAGTGTTCGCGCCGCAGTCGGGCGGCTCTCGAAACCATGGCGATGGCGCCGCCCCCCGGGTCGGGAAGGAAGCGGTCGAAGCTGTCGAGTCCGGCCAGCAACTCGGCGAGTAGCGGGCGTCCTTCGACCACGATCTCGGCGTGTGGATAGGAGTGGCGCAGCGCCCGCAGGACCGGAGTGGCCATGACTGCGTCGCCGATCCAGGTGGGTGCGCGCACCAGGATGCGGTCAGGATTCATCTCTTCGCAATCATTCGGAGGCGCGCTGGAAGTCGGCCACAATCTCTCCGAGCAGCTTCGAGCGATGCGCGATTCGCCGGGCCTGGTCGAGATCGGGCTGGGGCGGGCTCTGTGAGATCGCCTTCACGAAGTCGCCCAGCAGCAGGGGCAGCGGGTCGTCGACTGGAACGCTGCGACCGTCGGAATGAAACGAGATCGCGTAGTCCCGGGCCGAGACCAGGCGCGTTGCCCAGCGCCCGTTGATGGCGATGCGCACGTTGCGCGGGTGGGAGATCGAAGGTCGCATCTCGACCTCGGTCTCGACGCGGTGGTCGCCGACGCCGTAGTAGAAGCGCACCACGGTGACGCGGGCATCGGGATCGGTCGTGGAGAAACGCACATCCTCGATGATGGAGTTCTCGCCCGGCGCGATCCGTTGCAGCACGCTCAGAGGGTGGGGCAGCGAGTCTCCCAGCATGTCGACTCCGCGCCGCGAGGGCCAGAGCGCCATCTGAAATTGCAGCGGCAGCTGGTCGAGCACGCCCGGATGGAGCCTTTCCAGGGCGGCAAGGGTATAGGGCCACTGACAGTTCTCGAAGAGTACGAGTCCCTGGTCGACGAAGCCGGCTGTCAGCCTCGCGGCCAGCGCACCCAGATCCTCGACGCCCCAAACGAGTGGCTTCTCGCAGAGCACGTGCAGGCCGGCTTCGAGCGCGGCATCGAGGTATTCGGCATGCGTTGCGTGGGGAGACAGGATGGCGAGTGCATCGAGCTGCTCGTCTTTGAGCATCGCCTTCAGGTCGAGGTAGCCGCGTGCCCGGATGCCGGCCTCACGCTCCAGTTCGTGCGCAGTTTCGTCGCGGCTGCGGCCCGACGTCGACAGGAAGCAGGGAATCTCGGAACCGGCGCCGAGCAGCTCGCGAACCACGAACGGGCCGAGACCCGATCGTGCCCGACGGGCGCCGATCACGCCGACACGCGGTGATGTCACTGTTTGGCCCCTTCCCGGATCAACTCCGAATAGAGTCGCTCGTAGGCGTCGACCATCGCGGGAGGAGAGTAGGTCTTTGTGATGCGCGCGGGACCCGCTGCCCCCGATCGTTCGCGCAACGCCAGATCCCCGATCGAGCGAGCCAGAGATTCGGCGAGAGCGGCCGGGTCCTCGGGCGGAACGAGAAGCCCCGTTTCCTCGTGAATCACCGCCTCGGCCAGGCCGCCCACCCGTGTCGCGACCACCGGTCGGCCGGCCGCCATGGCTTCCAGGGCGGCGACGCCCAGTCCCTCACGCCGCGAGGGCAGGACGAAGACGTCGCAGGCTTCCAGCAGGTCGCTGACGTTGTCTCGCTGCCCGAGGAAGCGGACCTGACCGTCGAGTCCGAGCTGGCTCGAGCGCCTTTCGAGGCTCGGCCGGTCGGGTCCATCACCGGCGATCCAGAGCGTGGTGGTGTAGCCCTCGTCAGCGAGGGTTGAGATGGCGCTCAGCAGAATGTCGATTCCCTTGCGCTTGACCAGTGCGGCGGCGACCAGCAGGCACGGCCGATCGTCTGGCAAGCCCAAGGAACCGGTACCAGCCGTTGGGTTAGGGATCTTGCCTGACCATCAGGCGACTTCCCTCTTCTGCTCTTTCCATCGTTCGAAGAACACGGCGGGCACCCGCCCGCCGAGCCATGTGGCCCGGCCGCTGTGCAGGTGGACAACGTCGGGCGACGCCTGGCGCAAGCGCGCGGTCACCTCTTGGAAGTCGCGGTGCGACCATACACTGCGTGCACGGATCGGCAGACAGCGGATTCCAGATGCGCGGGCCCGAATTTCGCTTTCGCTGTCGGGTGGACATAGGAGCAGGCTGCCGTGTCCGCGAGCGCGCAGGCCGTCGATCAGGAGCGCAACCTGGCGTTCGCCCCCCGAGTAGCCCCGTTCCGCAGTGACGTGAGCGATGGTCATGGGCGGATGCGTCATCGGGCCACGCCTGAAGAATTCGCGCAAGCGAAGAGGGGCAGAGCATAACCCATGGGAGTCGTATCGCTCATTGACGGCATCATCGTGATCGGCTTTGCGGCGCTCGCTCTTGCGCGTGATGGGTCTCGTCGCGGTGGCGGGCATCGTATCGCCGCTCACCGGCCTGATCGCCTCGAGGGTCGGAAGTTCACCGCCGCAGCCGGCCGCCGCTGGCGGTGCTCTTCGGGTTCAGCGCCGCGAGCTGTGTGGGCCGTTGAATCAGAAGAGATTCGAGACGATCTCGATCCCACCCACGTACGTGCCGATCAGGCTTCCCACCGTCGTGAGAATGAAGACCAGCAGGATGCGTAGCAGGCGATTGCGCCACCAGGCTGTCGGCGTCGAGATGTCGTCGGAGACGCGTTCCAGCTCCGAAACCAGGGGCGGTTGCAGGTAGGCCTGGAGAAACGCCAGTACGTAGCCTGCGCCGACCACCGGAATCAGGCTCGTCACCGGCGCCACAAAGAAAGCGCTGACAATCACGACCGGATGGGCCAGGGCGACGATCGCTCCGATCAGCGAGGGGACGCCATTGGCGACGACCCAGAACGCCAGGTTCTCGCCAGCAGCTGCGGCGCCCTTGGTGATGCCGATCCAGGCGAGTCCGCCGAGAATGACGGTCGGGACCCCCCAGCCGATCCACTTCACCCAGGCCGCCAACGGCGGAATCTCGTCGATGGCGCTGAGGTCCACGTCCCGGCTCTCCTGGAGTGCGCGCTTCATCCCCTCGACATGGCCGGCTCCGACGACGGCGACGATGCGCTTGCCGCTCGCTTCGCGGATCCGCTGAGCCAGATAGGTGTCGCGTTCATCGATCAACACGCGCTTGAGATCGGGAAGCGCCTCCCCGAGTTCGTCCATGAGCTCGGTCAGCACGTCTCGATCGCGGATGCGACGCAGGTCTTCCTCGGTGAGCTCCGGACTCTCGAAGATGCTGGCGAAGAACGTGGCCATCAGCTGAGCCTTGTTCCAGAGGGACATGGAGGCCCAGGCGCGTCGTAGGGTGACGCGCACGTCGCGGTCGCAAAGCGCCACCTCGATGCCGAGCTCGTCGGCGACCTTGGCGGCCTCGAGCAGCTCGGTTCCCGGTACCACGCCCAATGCTCCACCGAGTCGCTTCTGATAGGAGGCCAGCAGGAGGTTGGCGAGCAGCGGCGCCAGCTGTCGGTTTCGAATGATCTGCTTCAGATCGAGGGACTCCCAGCGCTGCTTCTGGGACAGCGCTTCGTAGCGCTGGGCGTCGAGCTCGATACAGACCGTGTCGGGACGCTCCCGTTCAATCACCTCTCGGACGAGGTCGGCCGACTCCCGCGAGATGTGGGCCGTGCCTACCAGGGTGATCTCCCGACCATCTGCTCGGACCAGGTGGACGTCGGATGATTCAATCCGGTTCTCGGGGTCGGCCATGAGGCGGGAACCCTAGCAGCTTGCCACGGGCACGAGGCGGATGTTCCGATCGGGAAGGATAGAATGGCTGGGTGCGTGCCTGGGAATCATTGCGGCGTCTGATGCGTCATCGGACGGCTGTCGCACTGCTGATCGGAGTGGGCGTATTCGAGGTCTTGTTCGGACTTCGCTCGGCCGGCTTCCTTGAGTCCCTGGAACTGGGTGCATACGACAACCTCCTGCGCCTCCGCCCGACGACCGGGCAGACGCCCGTCGTCACGCATGTCTGGGTCACCGAGGAAGAGATCCGGGTTCTGGGCCACCCGATGCAGGACCAGACCATGGCCAAGGCACTGCGCATCTTGGCCGAGCTTGGGCCGCGCGCCATCGGGGTCGACATCTACCGCGATGTACCCACGGGAACCGGTTGGGACGAGCTCGCAGAGGTGTTTCTCGAGAATCCCCAGATTACGATCGTCGAGAAGCTGGGTGACGCCAGCCATCCCGGCGTGCCCGGTCCGGCGTTCCTGCCCGACAAGGGACAGATTGGCTTTGCTGACCTGATGATCGACCGCGATGGTGTCGGCCGACGGGGGTTCTTGTGGTTGTGGGGGGAAGACGGAACCGCGAACACGTCGTTTGCGCTCCAGCTCGCCCTCCGGTTTCTCGATGCCGAAGGCATCGGCCCGGGGCCCGATCCCGACGATCCCGAATTCATCCGGCTCGGGGCGACCACGATTTTTCCGCTCGAGCCCGATCTGGGCGGCTACGTCGATGCCGACGCGGGCGGCTACCAGTTCCTGCTCGACTACCGCCAGGCCGCTGCGGACTTCCCCGAGATGCAGCTCCTGGATGTGCTGACGGGCCAGATCGATCCGGATCTGATCCGGGATCGCGTCGTCATCATCGGTACCCGGTCGGCCAGCGTGAAGGACGACTTCCAGTCTCCCACGAGTCTGTTCTTCAGTGAGGGTGGGCGGATTTATGGCGCTGCCGTTCACGCGCAGATCGTCGACCAGCTGGTTCGCCTGGCTCGCGGCCAGGACAAGGTCATGGGTTCCTATGACGACCGGGCGGAGACGCTCTGGATGCTGGCGTGGTGTCTGTTGGGTGCCCTGATCGGAGCGCGCGTCCAGTCCCCGCTCGGGCTGCTGATCGCCATCCTGGTGGGTTCGGGCGTCCTGGTCGGGAGCGGCTACGTGTCCTTCATCACGGGGCGTTGGATTCCAACGGTGCCTCCCTTCATCGGTGGCATCGGCTCATTGTTGGTGGTCGTCGCCTATGTGATCCAGCAGGAGCGCGCCGACCGACTGAAGGCCATGAATCTCTTCGGGCGCTTCGTTTCGCGAAAGCTGGCCGCCGACATCTGGAAGAACCGGGATCTCTTCATGGAAGGGGGCCGGCCGAAGCCCCAACGCATCACGGTCACCGTGATGTTCACGGATCTCTCCGGATACACCGGCACCTCCGAGAAGCGCGAGCCGGCCGAAGTGATGCAGTGGATCGGCGGCTACATGGACCGGATGGCCAACCTGGTCGAAGAGCACGGCGGCATCGTCAACGATTTCCTCGGCGACGGCTTGATGGCGAGCTTCGGGGTCCCGATTCCGAGTGCCACCGAAGAAGAGATGAATCGAGACGCGTGCAACGCCGTCGAATGCGCCCTCGAGATGGGCGAGACGCTCGATGAGTTGAACGAGGATTGGCGCCGGCACGGAGAATCGACGGCCCGCGTGCGCGTTGGGATCTACACGGGACTCGCCGTGGTCGGAACGATCGGCAGCGAGGATCGCTTGAAGTACGCCACCGTTGGCAACACCGTGAACACGGCTTCCCGACTCGAGAGCTTCGACAAGGACAGCTTCCGGGAGGAGGAAGGGCGCACCAGCTGTCGCGTGCTGATCGGCGATCCGACCTGGCGGCGGCTGGGGGATCGCTTCGCAACCCGCTGCCTCGGCGATCACATCCTGAAGGGAAAGAGCGAGGCCGTCACGATCCACCGGGTGATTGGGCGACGCTCACCGGTCGGGTACGAAACCTGAATCGCGCTGCCAGGAGTGCCGCCAGGATTGCGGCGTGGATTGCGGGCGGAAGCCAATCCGCCTTCACCTGCCAGAGATAATGGATCACGGCGAATACCGCGGCTGCGTAGACGAGGCGGTGTAAGCTGATCCAGCGGCGTCCGAGTCGCCGGATCCAGCTCCGGGTCGACGTGATCGCCAGCGGAACGAGACACAGGAAGGCTGCGAACCCCATCGTGATGTAGCGCCGCTCGGCCACGTCTTCGAGGATGGCTTCCCAGTCGAAGAACTGGTCGAGCACCAACCAGGTCAGGAAGTGAAGGCACGCGTAGGTAAACGCCAGCAGCCCGAGCGTGCGTCGCAGCGGCAACGCCCAGCTCCAGCCGAGCCAGCGTTGGGCCGGCCGGACCGCCAGACTGAGAAGCAACAGTCGGATCGCCCACTTGCCGGTGCTGTGGGTGATGTGTTCGATGGGGTTGGCGTCCAGCCGGTCGGTGAGGGCGCCGAACAGCAGTACCCCCAGCGGCAAGAGACCTGCACCGAGCACCGTGCCGTGGAGTGCCAGCTTGCCAGGGATCTTCGCCAACGGCGCGGCCCTTCAGAAGCTCTTGTTCAGGTCCATCCCCGCGTACAGAGAGGCGACCCGATCGGCGTAGCCGTTGAACGGGAGGGTGGGTCGCTTGCGCCACTCGCCGATGCGGCGTTCGCGTTTCTGACTCCAGCGCGGATGACTGACGGCGGGATTCACGTTCGAGTAGAAGCCATACTCGCGCGGCGCCGAGATGTTCCAGCTCGTCGGCGGCTGCGTTTCGAGCAGGCGGATGCGAACGATGGACTTGATGCTCTTGAAGCCGTACTTCCACGGTACGACCAGACGCAATGGGGCCCCGTTCTGGTTCGGCAGTACGGCGCCATACATGCCGACCGCCAGGATCGTCAGCTCGTGCATCGCCTCGTCGATCCGCAGCCCCTCCACGTAGGGCCAGTCGAGTACGTTGCGTCGCTGACCCGGAAGATGCTCGGGATCGAGAATTGATTCGAAGGCCACGTACTTCGCGCGCGACGTAGGCTGGAAGCGCTTGAGCAGATCACCCAGCGGGAATCCCACCCAGGGGATCACCATCGACCAGGCCTCGACACACCGCAGTCGGTAGATGCGCTCTTCCAACGGATGGGGCCGGATCAGGTCCTCCAGGTCGATCGTACCCGGCTTCGCCACCTCGCCGTCGATCGTCACCTTCCACGGCTCGGTCACGAGCCGGTGCGCGTTGCGCTTGGGGTCGCCCTTGTCGGTGCCGAGCTCGTAGAAGTTGTTGTAACGGGTGGCATCGTCGCGGTCGGTCCAGGTCTCGTCGGTTGCGAAGGGACCCGGCGACCGGAAGTCGAGCTTGCGCTCCAGCGCGGGCGTCGCGGCCGAGGCCGATCCGGGCAGGCCGGCCATGGCGGGCAGGCTGGCCGTGACGCCGGCGGCTGCCAGGCCGCGTAGGAACTCCCGCCGCCGGAAGTAGAGACCCGGATCGGTGATCTCGCTCGACCGGATCTCCGGAGCCTGCCGAATCAGCATGTATGTCCCTTCGATTGTTCCGACGTGTCTCTCGTTCCTGTGTTGCGATCGTAGGATTGGACGCCGCGACTAGCGTTTGGTTTCGGCCTGCTTGAAGAGGTCTTCGATTACTTCCGGGGAGGCTGGCTCGTGATTCGCGAGGGCGAGATTCGCCGTGATGTGATCGGGATCGCGCATACCCACCACGGCCGCGGTGATGCCCGGGGTGCTGCGGACGAACTGCAGACAGCGCTCGGCGTCGGAACCCGTCTCCGGCATCGCATCGGCCACGAACGAGGGGATATCGCCCAGGATGCGGCCCTGGGCCAGCGGCGTGCTGGCGAACACCACGGTTCCCGTGTCCCGAAGGGCCTCGAGAATGGCGTGGGTACCCCCGGGCGGGACCCACTGGGTCGGGAGCTTGAGCGCTTCGGCCATGGCCAGGCTGAACGGGAGCGCAACCGCCCGCAGGTGATGGTCGGCGCCGCCGACCTCGAGCGCCCAGTCGAAGAGCTCGAGAATCGAAAGGTGATGGCGGTCGGTGTGGGGCCGCAGCAGCCCGTCCCAGCTGGCCAGTCCATACGCCCCGATCCGACCGGCATCGACCTCGTCTTCCAACGCCTCGAAGACCGCATGGATCTTCCGCTGAAATTCGCTCGGGTCGGAGCCCCGGAGCAGCAGCTCGGGCTCTTCGATCAGGTAGAAATCGATGGTTTCGATTCTCAGGTTTCGCAGGCTGCGACGGATCTGATCTCGCAGGAAGTCGGGCGCCAGACAGTGGACGCCCATGAAGATGTCGTCAGGGTCGACCAGGCCCGAATCGAGATAGGTCTCTATCAGGTAGCGGCGGGTGTCGATGTGAGTCCGCACTTCGTCCGGATCGATCGTCAGGGTCCCCCCCTTGGTCACCACCACCACCTCGTCGCGGGCCGCCAGCCCTTCCCGGAAGGCGCGCTCCAGGGCAATCCCCAACACCCGTTCGCTGGTCTGCATGCGGTCGGACAGGGCCGTGACGAAGACGTTGACACCCCCTTCCAAGAGCTGGGCCACGGCCGACCGATAGAGCAGGTCGTCGACGCCGCCGGGCTCTCCGTTGCGTGTGCCCAGCGCGAGCGAGGACAGCCACATGTCATCGGGCCGGCGGAAGTGCCCGGGCAGGTGGGCGAATCGGTCCGCGAATCGGCGCGTCCCGGCAGCAGTCGCGTGACCGGGGGCTTCCGCCTGGGATCTCTGGGACATGGCGTCGAGCGTATCGCGCTCTCCAATGGGTTGCAGAGCAGGGATCATGATCGGCTGTGCGTGCGCTAGGCTAAGCGCGCCCCTCCCCGCAAAACGCTGAAGGCAGCCGAGTTTGTCCAGGAACGGAGCCCAGCGAGAGTCGAGCGCCACGCGCGACAAGATTGAGAAAGCCTTCGAACGCTGGGGGGCCTTCACGTGTCGTCATGCCTGGAGCGTCATTGTCACGGTGGCGGTTCTTTCGCTGGGCCTCGCGTCTCAGATCTTCTCGCTCAAGGTCGACAACTCGATGGAGGCCTTCCTCCACACGGACGATCCGATCCGGATCGCGTACGACGAGTTCCGTGCCGACTGGGGGCGCGACGAGCAGATCATGCTGGCGATCGAGACGACCGACGTCTTTGCGCTGGAGTTTCTCGAGCGCCTGCGCGCCATGCACAAAGAGCTGAAGCAAGGGGTTCCCCACCTCGACGACATCATGAGCATGGTCAATGCCCGCAACACGCGTGGCGAGGGTGACACGCTGATCGTCGAGGACCTGCTGGAAGACTGGCCGGACTCGCCCGCGAAGCTCTCAACGCTGCGCGAGCGCGTGCTCGGCAACCCGCTCTACCGTAATTCCCTGGTGACAGCCGACGCCACCGTTACCACGGTCTTCATCAAGCTCGTGGTCTTCGGCGGAGGCGACGACGACGACTCGCTCGAGGCCGGTTTCGAAGACGACGCACTCCTCGGCGGAATCTCGCCCCCGCCCGAGTACCTGCCGGAGGTCGAAATCTCGCGCGCTGTCGATTTCATCCGCGAGGTGATCGAACGCTACGAATCGGACGATTTCAAGATCTACCTGGCCGGCACCCCCGTGATGTCGCAGGTGCTCAACCGGCAGATGCAGTCCGATATGCTGACGTTCACCCTCTACTCCCTGGGCGCGATCGCGGCCCTGCTCTTTCTGCTCTATCGGCGCATCGCGGCCGTCCTGCTGCCGATGCTCGTGGTCGTCCTGTCGATGTTGTCGACGCTCGGTGTCATGTCGCTCAGCGGAACGTTCATCGGCGTGGGAACACAGATCCTGCCCTCGTTCCTGCTCTGCGTCGGTGTTTGTGACGCCGTCCACCTGCTGGCCATCTACTATCAGCGGTTGAAGGCCGGCGATGCGCGCGAGCAGGCCATCTCCTTCACTCTGGGCCATTCGGGTCTCGCCATCGTCATGACCAGTCTGACCACCATGGGAGGGCTGGGCTCTTTCATGGCGGCCGAGCTCAAGCCGATCGCCGATATCGGAATCTTCGCGCCGATCGGCGTGTTCTTTGCCCTGATCTTCACCCTGGTGCTGATGCCGGCCATGCTGGCGGTGATCCCCGCGCCGCCGTCCCGGGCCACGGACGCCTCGACGGACATCGTGACGCGGCTGCTCCAGGGCCTGGGCGACTTCTCGGCACGTCATCCCTGGAGCATCGTTGCGGTGACGGCCGGGATCCTGTTGGTCGCCGGGGCCGGGACCAGTTTTTTGCGGTTTTCCCACGATCCCATCGACTGGTTTCAGCCCGGCGACCCCTTCATGCTGGCAACCCGCTTCATGGACGACCACCTCGACGGAGTGAACGTGATCGAAGTGATCGTGGAGACTGGTGAGGAGAACGGCCTCTACGATCCCGAGCTGTTGAACCGCTTCGAGGCGTTTCGCCAGAGCAACGAAAAGATCTACGACGGCAGGTGGCACATCTCGAAGACGTTGTCGCTGAACGACGTCCTGAAGGAGACCCATCAGGCCCTGAACGAGAACCGCGAGGAGTTCTACACGATTCCCCAGGACCGGAAGCTGGTGGC
>SMWR01000083.1 GCA_004356735.1 Deltaproteobacteria bacterium | reverse complement strand
TGCCTTCAGCCTGATCTGGCAGGCCAGCTGGCTCGTTCAGCTCGTACTTCTGCTCCTCGTCGGATTATCCGTGTTTTCGTGGGCGATCATCTTCGTCAAATGGCGAGATCTGCGCCGCGCGGAGCAGGATAGCGAGGCATTCCTCGAGGTCTATCAAGAGGGCTCGCTCGATGCGGCCTACCAGGTCGCGCGCGATCTCGATCGAAGCCCGCTGGCCGCGGTGTTCCTGAACGCCTACGGCGATCTCAACCGCATGAAACGCCACAGCGGAAAGGAGGACGGTCTCAGCGTGGACCAGGGCCAGGCGCTCGCCCGACAGATCGGCTGGGCGGCCGCCCGCGAAGAACTGCGGCTCGAGCGTGGGCTCTCGTTCCTGGCGACCACGGGAAGCGCCGCCCCCTTCATTGGCCTGTTCGGAACCGTCATTGGCATCATCAACGCCTTCCAGGAAATCGGACGATCGGGATCGGCCAGTCTCGCCGTCGTCGCACCGGGAATCGCCGAGGCCCTGATTGCCACGGCAGTCGGTTTGTTCGCCGCGATTCCGGCGACCATCTTCTACAACCATTTCGTCAGCCAGCTTCGCAGCCTGACCGCGGCCATCGATCTCTTCACCGCAGACTGCGAGGGAGATCTCCTGCGGGAGGCCGGAGTGCCGGAGTCGCGTTCGTCGTCGGCTCGGGCGCAGGCCTAGCTCCCCATGGGTGCCACGCGAAGCCGCGGCGGGTCGTATCAGCCGCTCTCCGAGATCAACGTCACCCCCTTCGTCGATGTCATGCTGGTGCTGTTGATCATCTTCATGGTGACGGCTCCGATGATGCAGCAGGGGATCGATGTCGATCTTCCCGAGACGAGCACCCAGCCCCTTCGCGTGACCGACGAGCCGTTGATCTTGACGGTGAAGAAGGATGGGAGGACCTTCGTCGGACGCAAGGAGATCCGGCCGGAGGACCTGAAGGAGAAGCTGGCCGCCATCTTCGAAGGACGCGACAGCAAGGAGCTGTTCTTGCGGGCCGACAAGGCGGCGCCCTACGGGGCCGTGGTGAAGGCCCTGGCCGCCGCTCGCGAGGCCGGCGCCAAGAAGCTCGGTATGGTCACGGAACCGGAGTGACGATCGGGATCGAGACCCCCATGGAACGCACGTTGGGCATGCATTGGGGCGGCGCAAACCGGCAGGATCTGCACCGTTTTCTCAAGCTCTCGGTGGTCTTCCACGCGCTGGGCTTGCTGCTGCTCATGTTCGTGCCGACGCTGCCGAAGCTGGCTGCTCCGGGCGTGATCATGGTCGATCTGGTGGCCAGCTCCAGCCTTGTCGCAGTGCGGCCGGGTCCCTCGGCACCGAAGCCCAAGCCGAAGCCTCCAAAGCAGGTGCCCAAGATCCTCCCCACCGAGCCCTCGATCCCTGAGCCGTTGGCGCAGCCCAAGCCCAGCCCACCCGAGGAAGAAGCGCCCGAGGACTACACGGACATCCTGGCCGAGCTTCGCGCGGAGCTGGGCGAGCTGGATGTCGTGCCCGAGAATGAGCCGGTCCAGACGGCCTCCCTGGGCGGCGGCTTTGGCCCTGGCCGGCCCGTCTCGCCCGTGGTGGCGGCTTGGATCAAGGCCACGCGAATCCACATCCGAAAGTTCTGGGTCGTCCCTCCCGGCTTCCGGAACCAGTCGCTGGAGACCGTGATCGAAGTCGAGCTCGACAGTGGCGGGGGCGTGCGCGGTGCGCCCGAAGTCGTGCGCCGGTCCGGGAACCCCTGGTACGACGACGGTGTCGTTCGTTCGATCCGCAAGGCGAGTCCGCTGCCGGCGCCGCCGGAGGCGGGCCGCTGGACCTTCGTGCTGATTTCGGACGAGATCTGATGCGGAAGCGACGCCGCACCGTTCATTTCATGGCTGTGTCCGGCTTGCTGCTGGCTACGTTCGGAGTCGGGCCGATCGGTGAGGCGCTGGCCCAGCAGCGTCCGGCGGTGGTCGTGACCCCGGGCTCGGCCCGCACGTTCCGCGCCGCCGTGCAGATCTTCGCGGACCGCTCGGAGATTCCGGAGCCCAATCAAGTCCAGGTGTTTCACGCGAATGTCGAGAGCGCTCTCGAGTTCTCGGGCGTATTCAAGCTCGTGTCCCACAGGGCCTTCCTGGGACCCGTGACCTCGGCATCGCTCGACCACGGGCCCCCGATGGTCTGTTCCGACTGGTCCCAGATCGGGGCGGACGCCTTCGTCGAGGGGGAGTTGATCCGCGGCCGTGAGCTCTCGATCGAGTTTCGGGTCTGGGACACGGCCCGCTGCGTGCGACTCACACGCAAGCGCTACAAGCAGCCGTTGACGGCGGACCAGGGCTTCCTGGCCCGGCGCGTGGCCGACGACATCGTCGCGTCTTTCATCGGGATGCGCGGTGTGGCGAGCACCGAGATCGCCTACGTGTCGACGCGCGACGGCAACACCGAGATCTACGTGATGTCGGCCGATGGCTCGCGTCAGCGCCGCGCGACCCGCAACGGATCGATCAACAACTTTCCGGACTGGGCCCCGAACGGCGAGGGCATCCTCTACACGTCCTATCGCCATCAAAACAGGCCGCTGCTCTTTCTCTCGAGCCGCGGCCGGAACCGTCCGGGCCGGCTTCTCAAGAGACTTGGGGGCAAACGCTCCGAGTACCGAGGCGTCTTCTCGCCCAGCGGCAGTCGGATTGCCCTGGTGATGAGCAACCTGGGACAGGGTCCCGAGATCTACACGGTACGTGCGGACGGACGTTCTTTGAAACGTCTGACGCGGAGTCGTGCGATCGAGATCGCGCCGGCTTGGTCTCCGGACGAGAAGCGCATCGCGTTCGTGTCCGATCGCAGCGGCTCGCCCCAAGTCTACGTGATGGACGTGGACGGCTCGAACCAGCAGCGGCTCACCTTCCAGGGCAGCTACAACACGCACCCGGCCTGGTCGCCCGATGGTCGCTGGATTGCCTACGAGTCCCGGATCGGCGGCCAGTTCGACATCTGGCTGATCGATCCCGACGGCGAGCTGAATTTCCCGCTGATCGAGCATCCGAGGAATGATGAGTCGCCGGCCTGGGCCCCGAACTCGCGCAAGCTTGCCTTCTCGTCCGGGCGGAGAGGGCGCGCGGACATCTACGTGGTTGATGTGAACGGGGAGAACGTGCGGCGCCTCACCCGTGGGTCCGGGGAGAATACCAGCCCGTCCTGGGGCCCATTCCCGCGCTAGTCTCTCGCGGCAGGAGCAAGGGGGGTTCCATGAAGTGCGTTCGCACGATGCGCGCGGCCGTCGCGGCCTGTGCGCTGCTGGCATGCTTGAGCGGCTGCGTGACGGTTGCCGAATTTCGGAAGCTCGAGCGCGATGTTCGGGATCTCGAGCACGGCGGCGGTGGCGTGGCCACGAGCAGCGGTCGCGGCGGGGGCACACGGCTGGCGGATCTGGCGGTTCGCCTGGATGGCCTCGAGCGGGAGATGGAGGCGCAGCGCGGCCGCCTCGAGGTGGTGGAACACCAGTCTCTGGAAGCGCTCCAGGAGGCGCGCGCAGCGCGTCGTGCGGCCGAGTCGTCGCTGTCGACCGGAGCTACGGCCCGGACGCCCGGGGGTGGGCCGGGTCGCGGCGAATCGGGGCCAGATGTCGGCGCCGACGAGCTGGAGGCCTATCGGAACGCCCGGAGCGCTTGGAGTGACGGCCAGGCCGAGACGTGTATTGACCGGTTCCGCAACTTCTTGCAGACTTACCCGTCCTCAACTTTCGCCGAGAACGCTTCGTATTGGATGGCCGACTGTTACTTCATGCGCGGTGACTACAAGACCGCGATTCTTCGCTTCGATGACGTCGTGAAGGATTATCCGAAGGGAGAGCGCGCGCCGGATGCATTGTATCGACAGGGTGAAGCCTTGTTGAAGCTGGGACCGCGCTACGGAAAGGCCGCAGGCAAGGCGTTCGAACGCGTCGTCGATGAGTATCCCAGGTCGGCACGCGGGGTGGAAGCGAGGAAGCAACTCGAGTTGCTCGGTTCGGGCTGAGGCCCGGTCGTGCAGAGCAGGGGAGTCCATTGAAAAAGCGGGACCTTGAGAAGATCAAGAAGCTTCTCATCGAGCATAGAGACCAGCTGCTCGGAAACGCCAAGAAAGCGCTTTCGGGAGACATCCACGTCGACCCGGACGACTTTTCGGACGAAATGGACATCGCGTCTTCGGAGGTGAACCTTCAGTTCACTGGGCGACTGCGCGAGCGTGAACATGGACTGCTCTCGAAGATCGAACTCGCCCTCGAGAAGATCGAAGATGGCGTCTACGGCGAGTGCGTGACCTGCGGCGAGGACATCGGCCTCAAGCGCCTGAAGGCGCGCATGGTCGCCGAGCTGTGCATCGACTGCAAATCCGAGCAGGAGAAGCTGGAACGACGCGCCGGTTGAGCCGTGCTTACGCTGGGTGTCGAAAGCTCGTGTGACGACATGGCCGCCGCGGTCGTGCGAGATGGCCGCGACGTTCTGTCCAGCCGGGTCGAGAGCCAGATCGATCTCCACCAGCCCTACGGTGGCGTCGTTCCCGAACTCGCCTCCCGCGATCACGCCCGCACCGTGTCACAGGTCGTGAAGGCCGCGCTCGACGAAGCCGGTGTCGCGCCCCCAGAACTGGACGGTGTGGCGGTGACCGCCGGGCCGGGTTTGGTGGGTTCGCTGCTGGTGGGCTTGTCCTTTGCCAAGGCGTTGGCCTATCGACTGGGAATTCCGGTCGTGGGTGTGCATCACTTGGAAGGTCACTTGGCGTCGGCCGAGCTCGCCGATCCATCGCTGACTCCCCCCTATATCGGGCTTGTGATCTCTGGCGGACACACGGCCCTGTATCGCATCGAGGCCGACGGACCGGCCCGATTGCTGGGTGAAACCCGGGACGACGCCGTAGGCGAGGCCTTCGACAAGGTGGCCCGTGTGCTCGGCCTCCCGTTTCCGGGCGGTCCTGCCGTGTCGCATGCGGCGGAGTCCGGGGATCCGGACGCCATCGCCTTCCCCCGGCCCTTGGCTGCGCGGGAAGGGTTCGATTTCTCGTACAGCGGTCTCAAGACCGCGGTGGCGTTGGAGGTCGAGAAGCGCCGGGCCCCGCTGGCCGAGACCGAGGTGGCGGATATCGCCGCTTCCTTCGAGGCGGCTGCGATCGCCCCCCTGGTCTCGCGTTCACGGGCGGCGCTTCGCGCCGAAGGCCTGCGACGCATCGCCGTCGTCGGCGGCGTCGCCGCCAACCGCAGGCTCCGCAGCGAGCTGGCTCGCGTGGCGAGGACAGAGGGGTTCGAAGCCACCTTCCCGCCGCTCGACCTCTGCACCGACAATGCCGCCATGATCGCGGCGGCTGGAGCGACGCTGCTGAAACGAGGGGAGGCTCACGGTCTCGACTTGAACTCCTTTTCCCGCGTACCGATCGGAGCGACGCCTTGGACGTCGTCTGCTCCGGACTAGACGGCGTGGGAGCCGGGCGGTGAGCGCCGCTGAGGTCCGCGCTTTTCTCGAACGCCACGGTTTGCTGGCGAATCGGAACCTCGGTCAGAACTTCCTGTGCGACGACACGGTCGCCGCACGCCTGGTCGAATTGGCCGGCGTCGGGTCCGACGATGTGGTCGTGGAGATCGGAACCGGTCTCGGGATCCTGACCCGAGCCCTGGCGGCGCGTGCCTCACGGGTCGTGACCTTCGAAATCGACTCTGGACTGGTGCGGGCGCTGCGCCAGGAAGGCCGGCTTCCCGAGACGGTCGAGCTGCGCCACGAGGATGCGTTGAAGGCCGATCTTCTGGGACTGGTGAAGTCGGTCAAGTCAGACAACACGCCGGTGCGGCTCGTCGCCAATCTTCCGTATTCGGTTTCGGGCCCCATGCTGCGCCGGATTCTCGATCTCCGGGGCGATTTGGAGGACTGGTCCGTGATGCTCCAGCGGGAAGTGGCCCTGCGTCTGCTGGCGGCGCCGGGGAGTCGGGACTATGGATCGCTCACGGTGCTGCACGCATTGACTGTCTCGGTGACGAAGCAAATGGAACTTTCCGGGGGCTGCTTCTTCCCGGCCCCCAAGGTGCGTTCGATGTTTCTGCGTATCCGGCCGCTGAGCGAGCCGCGGTTGGAGGACGCTGGCGACGAGCTCGCCTGGCTGGAACGGGTGGTGCGCGCTGCCTTCTCCCAGCGGCGCAAGACGCTGGTCAACTCCCTGCGTGGGGGAGCTCCGGAGCTGCTGGCCGATCCCGAGGCGATCGCAAGCTGGCTGGAGCAGGGCGGTCTCGACCGCCGCGCCCGGGCCGAGTCGCTGGCTCCCGATCAGCTGCTGGCCCTGGCCCGGAAGCTGCGATGAACGAGGTAGAGCTGCTCCAGGAGCTGATCGCGCTGGCGGACGCAGCCGGCCTCACGGTGCGGCCGATTCGGGGAGGCGCGGGCGGGGAAGGCGAGCCGTCGGCGACCAGCGCGGTTTGCCGCGTCCGCGGAGAAACCTGGATCGTGCTGTCCGGGACCGACTCGGCAGCGGCGCGGATCGCCGTGGTGGTCCTGGCGCTCCGCGAGCATGCCCGGGACTGGCTCGAGAGCCGCTATCTGGCACCCGCTCTGCGGGATCGCCTCGGCCTCGATGACTGAGCGACGGTCCCCCGTGGGGCATGCGGGTTTTTGTCGGGTTGCCGCTGGGATTCTCGTGACTTAGCCTTTCCAGGTCCGAGGGGTCTCGTACGGTGCGAACTCCATTGGACGAAACAACCCTCCGGGCGGCAACGTTCGGGCAACAGAGACGACGCCTGCGACGCCCAGATTCACGCTCGTATCCTTCGGGAGCGAGACGGGGGCGAAGGAAGGCTGCTCGCTACGGCGAGACCGCCGCGCCTCCGGATTTTCCGGCTGGCGCGTTTTTGTTTTCCGGCGCTGACCCCATCCGGGGGGTGAGGAGGCGCCCTCATGTCGACGGTCACTGCCGAATCCGCCCGTGAACATCGCGTGACGATCCCCTTGCTGCGACGCGCCAAGCGACGCGGCGAGAAGATCACGATGCTGACAGCCTACGACTTCACGTTTGCGCAGATCTTCGATGCCGCCGGCATCGATATCCTGCTGATCGGTGATTCGCTCGGCAACGTGGTCCAGGGCCAGAACACGACCCTGCCCGTGACCCTCGAAGAATCGATCTATCACACCCGCCTCGTTGCCCGCGGCGCGCATCGGGCCCTGGTGGTCGGCGACATGCCCTTCGGCAGCTACCAGGTCTCGTCCGAAGACGCCGTCCGCAACGCCATCCGCTTCGTGAAGGAGGGCGGGGCCCAGGCCGTGAAGCTCGAGGGCGGCACCGCCGTGTTCGACACGATCGCCCGAATCGTGGCCGCCGAGATCCCCGTAATGGGCCACGTGGGCCTTACGCCCCAGGCGATCCACCGCATGGGCGGGCACCGCGTGCAGGGCCGGACCGAGGCGAGCCGGCAACGCGTGATCGACGACGCCCAGGCCGTCGAAGACGCTGGGGCGTTCGCCGTGGTGCTCGAAGGCATGCCGGTCGAACTGGCCCAGCAGGTGACGGCCACAGTTTCGATCCCGACGATCGGCATCGGCGCCGGCGTTCACTGTGACGGTCAAGTGCTGGTGATGCACGACCTGCTCGGTCTCTCGGACTGGACGCCCAGCTTCGTCAAGCAGTACGCGAACCTCGGCGCGCTCGCCTCCCAGGCGGCTCGCAGCTTCGCCGAAGATGTCACGAACGCGAAATTCCCCGATGAGGGGCATTCCTACCGCTAGGCGGTAGGAACCGGTCACTTTCGTGCGGGTCATCCGTCACGTAGCTGAGCTGCAGCAGCTCGCCGACCGCGAACGCTCGCTGGGGCGCAGCATCGGTCTGGTGCCCACCATGGGTGCGCTGCACGCGGGTCACCTGTCCCTGGTGGAGCAGGCGCGCCGACGGACCGATCGCGTCTGGCTGTCGATCTTCGTCAACCCCAGCCAGTTCGACGATCCAAAGGACATGGACGCGTATCCGTCTACGTTCGAAGCGGATCTTCGGGCCTGCCGAGCGGCCGGCGTCGACGTGGTCTTCGCGCCGGGAGCCGACGAGATGTACGACCCGGACAGCCAGACCTGGGTCGACGTCGACGAGATCACGCTCCCCCTGTGTGGCGCAGCCCGCCCCGGTCACTTCCGCGGCGTGATCACGATCGTGACCAAGCTCTTGCTGGCCGCGAAGCCCCACGTGGCCGTCTTCGGCGAGAAGGACTTCCAACAGCTGGCCGTGATCCGGCGCATGGTTCGCGACCTGGGCTTCGACGTCGAGATCGTCGCTGGGCCGATCGTGCGCGAAGCCGATGGCCTGGCCCTGTCCAGCCGCAACGTGAACCTCGACGCCGAAGCGCGACGCCAGGCGCTCGTACTCTGCCAGGCGTTGGACGCCGCCGAGCGCGCCGTCGCCGCCGGTGAGACCCGCAGCAAGGCCCTGTTGCAGCTGGTCAGACAGGAGATCGGCAAGGCCCCCCGGGCCGAGATCGAGTACGCCGAGTTGCGCGACCCGGAGAGTCTGGAAGTCGCGCCGCCGGAACTGGCTCGAGCCACGCTGCTGGCGCTGGCGGTCTTCATCAGGCCGCCGGGCGCTGCCGCGGGGACGACGGTTCGGCTGATCGACAATCGGGTGCTGCACCCGCAGCCGTAACGGAGGACCCCCCGTG
>SMWR01000082.1 GCA_004356735.1 Deltaproteobacteria bacterium | reverse complement strand
GGGAACCAGGCCGGCCTCGTCGATCTTGTCGAGGCTGTCCATGGCGTCGAAGAGGTAGAAGGGAGCCGACAGGAAGTTCACCAGCGGGACGCCGTAGAGGTGAAAGGGGCCACCGTCGGTGGTCGGGTGTCCGCCGAAAATCTGGGGCGGCAGGATGAGGCAGCGTTCGAGCTGCTCGGCGCGCAAGGCGTCGAGCACGTTGCGCTCGAGCTGAGGATTCCGACTGGTGAAGAACCAACGCGGTTCGGGTTCTCCGGTTGCCGACAGCACACCCTTCCGGGTCGCGAACTCGCGGGCCGGGTGCTCCAGGTGGATGGCCAGCACCAGGGCGACGCCACCGGCGTCTTCGACGGCCGAAGCCCAGGGCCCGTCGTGATGGCTGCCGATCACGACGCGTTCACGATCGCCACCGGGCAGCTCGCCCACGATGTTGGAGCTGGTGATGCCGGATCGCAGCGAGTCGATATCGATCCACACACGGACTGCCCCGCGTTCGAGGAGCTGCCGCAGCCTGCGGCCGTCACTCCCGCGAATCCACACGCCGGGAATCGATCGGGCGAGTCCGTCATACGGAACGTAGTAGCGGTAGCTGTCGGCCGGGTGGTCGTAAAGGAAGCCGATGAAGGCACTGGCGCCGGCGCCGATGACGGGCTCCATCACCGCCTGGAAATTCGGAGCGAAGGGCAGGATCTGCTGACGGTCGACGAACGTATTGCGCGGGTCGACGATTCTTCCGTTCGGCACTCCTTCGAGATCGGGCGCATCCGAGACGATGTCCGACGGGCCGAAGCGCAGCAGGCGTACCTCGGTCAGCGCGGCTTTCCCGGAAACCCACTCGGGGTGGGCCGGATCGAACGCCGAGAGTTCGAGCTCGAGCGCGTCGGCGGGCGCGGAGTGCGGCAACGGGAAACACTCGAGATTGGAGGTCCCCTTCGACGCCACTGGCTCGTAGGGACCAGCTGAGAGGTTCCCAGTACGGAAGCTTCACCGGTTCGAGCCGGACCTTCTCGAGGCCCAACTTGCGGAACTGCTCGACGCAAAAGCCTTCGGTCCAGCGGTCCGCCGGGTAGCCGGGGCGTCGGATCCCGTGTGAGAAGATGCGCTCGATCCACGCCTGGATCTCGGAGGTCGGCGGAACGAACTCGTCGTGCATGACGACTGCCGAGGTTAGCCGCGCGCCGGAGCGGTTTTGACGCTGCTGTCAGAAGCGGATTTCGAAACCGACGGTGGGTGTGCCGTTTACTTCCCAGGCATCGAGCTGGTCTTCGACGTCGACGCGAACACCCACCCGAACGTCGACCCCCTGATCGAGTGGGAGCGCGACCCTCAACTCTCCGCGGGTTCGCTCCGTGCTGATGGGGACCGGGGCCGCCGCCCAGAGGGGAATGGCCTCCATCACGAGATCGAATCGGCCCGCCCAGCGCATCCCGTTGGTCTCGGCCGCTCCGCTCGGCAGCGCGGCCAGCAAGCTGGGTCGGGTCCAGAGGTCTCGGATCGCGAGATCCGGGGGCGAGATCGGGAAGACGCGTGCGACGGCGCTCCGAGGATCGAGGCCCCGGGTCGGGATCGGGAAGACGCGTGCGACAGCGCTCCGAGGATCCGGGTCCGAGGGGGGCGTCTGCGCGGCGGTGCCGGGGGCGGACAAAGCGGCGATCGGCTCGGGGATCGGAGCATCGACTCGATCTGGGGCCCGGGGAAGCGTCAGGGTGGTGACGAACAGGCAGGCGAGAAGGCCGTGTCGGAGCATGCTGTTTCTCTTTTCCGTATCAGCCTTTGCAGAGGCCTGAGCTGACTTCAGTGAGTGCCCCTGCGGAAAAGTGACGGGGCTGTGTGTCTCCGAGTTCCACTGAGACTTCTTCCCCGAGGGGAGTTCAATCAGCGCTCAATTGACGCTCCCGGATGACCGAGCTAATGAATAGAACGCTCATTCAAGAAACATCCCTGCATGTCCTCCAGCACCACGCAGCCCAATCCGAAGCCCTCTTCGGGTGCTCGCCGCGAGCGCGGCGCCAAAGTTCGCGAACGGGTTCTCAAGGTGGCCACGGACCTGATGGCCCGGCGCGGCTACGCGGGAACTACGATCTCGGCCATCAGCAAGGCCTCGGGCGTGCTGCCCGCCTCGATCTACTGGCATTTCGAGAACAAGGAAGGCCTGCTCGGGGCCGTGATCGACCGGGCCGCTGACGCCTGGTTCGAAGCGGCGGCTCGGGCCGCGGACCAGGAAGAGACCGATTCGACACCGGAGCAGCTCAACCATGCCGGCTTCCGGTACGTCTTCGAGGAGGCTCCCGAGTTCTTTCGCGTCCTGCTCTTGATCTCGCTGGAGAGGCGCGACGCGGGAGGCTCGACACTCGAATCGGTAAAGCGCGTGCGCGCCCGCTTCCGGGAGCGTCTGGTGGACCGGCTCGAGCAGCGGCTCGCCGGGTCCTGCGACCCCGAGCACGGGCATCACGTGGCCGAGCGCCTGGCGTCGCTCGCCCTGGTGCTGGTGGACGGTTCGTTCGTGGGTCACCAGATCGACGCCGGCGAAACCATGCCGGTCGAGGAGCGCTATGCCCAGATGAGCTGGATCATGGGGCTGGCGCGAGCCGCGCTCATCGCTGGCGAAGGAGGGGCGGCGTGACCGAGCAACGCCTCCGCTTCTGGGTTCCGATCGGCGTGATCGCCAGTTGCAGCCTGATCGCCGCGATCCTGATCGCCGTCAAGGCACCCATCGAATCCTTGGAAACGCCAGACATGGCACCGCGTGTGCGCGTGCTCAACGTGTCCCAGGAGACGGTGAGCCTCACGGTCGAGACACACGGAACCGTGAAGCCGCGTACCGAGAGTGACCTGATTCCAGAGGTGTCGGGGCCCGTGATCTCCGTTTCGCCCCAGTTGGTGTCGGGCGGCTTCTTCCAGGCAGGCGACGTGCTGCTGGAGATCGACCCGCGCGACTACGAGACGGCGCTCGACCGCGCCAAGGCCGTCCGGGTGAGGACGCGCAGCGAGCACGCGCGGGCGAAGAAGGAGCTCGGCCGGCAGGAGAAGCTTCGCGCCAGCGGTGCCGCCAGCCAGGCCCGCTTCGACGATGCCACCAACGCCGCCCAGATCGCAGCGGCTGCGCTGCAGGAAGCCCGCGCCCTGCTCGAGCAGGCTGAGCGCGATCTCGAGCGGACTCGGGTGCTCGCCCCCTTCACGGGTCGGGTGCGCGAAGAGAACATCGGCGTCGGTCAGTTCGTGAATCGCGGCAATCCCGTCGCCAGGCTCTACGCCACTGACTTCGTCGAAATCCGTCTGCCGGTGCCCGACCGGCAGCTCGCCTTTCTCGATCTCCAGCTGGGAGGGATCGGGGCGTCCGAGCAGACCGGGCCGAAGGTGAAACTGCACGCCAGCTTCGCCGGCGGTGAGTACACCTGGGAAGGCTGGGTGCATCGCACCGAAGGCGAGATCGACCCACGAACCCGCACCGTCAACGTGGTCGCCCGGGTCGAGTCACCCTACGACCCGTCCGGAGGGCGGCCGCCCCTGGCCGTGGGTCTGTTTGTTCGCGCCGTGATCGAAGGTCGCGAGCTCGCGAACGCCACGGTGATTCCGCGTTCGGCGCTCCACGATCGCGACCGCGTCTGGACGGTCGATGCCGACGACCGGTTGCGTGAGCGGACGGTGCAGGTACTGCGCACGAATCGCGACGAAGCCATCCTGACCGGTGGATTGCGCTCCGGCGAACGGATCGTGATCTCGCCGCTGCGCACTCCCATCGAAGGGATGCGGGTCAAGCCCATGATTGCGCCCGAAGGGGTGCGGTCATGAAGAAGATCATCGACTGGTTCGTTCACAACAGTGTCGCAGCCAATCTTCTGATGATGGTCTTCGTCGTGGGTGGATTGCTGGTGGCGCCGACCATCCCGACGAAGCTCTTTCCCGACATCGACTTCCTGTTGGTCACCATCGACGTCCCCTACCCCGGAGCGTCCCCGATCGAGGTGGAAGAGGGCGTCTGCATTCCGATCGAAGAGGCCATCGATTCCGTAATCGGCATCGAGAGGATTCGGACCACGGCCCGGGAAGGCCACTGTTTCGTGCTGGTCGACGTTGCATTCGGAGCCGACGGTGACGTGGTCGCCACCAACATGCGGAACAAGGTCGACAATATTCGAAACTTTCCAGACGAAGTCGAGAGACCGGTGGTGGCGAAGTTGGACTTCCATCGTTCCGTGATGGACATCGCGGTCTCGGGCGACATGGGCGAGGTCGTTCTCAAGCACCTGGCCGAGCGGGTCCGCGATGAGATGTCCGAGCTCGATGGCGTGTCGAAGGTCGACGTGCTCTACACGCGCGACTACGAGATCTCAATCGAGGTCTCCGAGGAGTCGCTGCGGCGTCACGCGCTCAGCTTCGACCAGGTGGTTCGGGCGGTTCGCCGCTCGTCCGTCGACATGCCTGGCGGGTCCATCAAGGCCGCCGGCGGTGAAATCCTGCTGCGCACCAAGGGCCAGGCCCGAACGGGTCAGGCGCTCGAAGAGATCGTGGTCCTGTCCCGAAAGGACGGAACCCGTCTCACGCTCGGGCAGGTGGCCGAGATCAACGACGGTTTCGAGGAGGTCGAGCTGTCGGCCCAGTTCGACGGCCGTCCGGCCGTATTGGTGAGGGCCCACCGCGTCGGCGACGAGGACGCTGTCGACGTCTCGAACGTCGTGCGCGACTACGTGAAGTCGGCCCAGGGCACGTTTCCGGAAGGCGTTTTCGTCACCATCTGGCGGGACTCGTCGATCCAGCTCCGGAACCGCCTCAACATGCTGCTCTTCAGCGGTGCCAGCGGTCTGGCGCTGGTCTTCGTCGCGTTGGCGCTCTTCCTGCGCTTCCGCCTCGCGATCTGGGTGACTCTCGGGGTGCCGATCGCGCTCCTCGGTACGTTCATCGTGCTGCCCTTCTTCAATGTCTCCCTCGATCAGGTCTCGCTCTTCGCCTTCATCCTGGTGCTGGGCATCTTGGTGGACGATGCCATCGTGGTCGGCGAGAACGTCTATTCGCACGAACAGCGGTCTGGCAACCGGATTCGAGCGGCCATCGAGGGAACCCAGGAGGTCGCGGTTCCCGTGATCTTCGGCGTGCTGACCACGGTCGCCGCCTTCTCGCCCATGATCTTCATCCCCGGACGGATGGGACAGATCTTCAGCTTCATGGGCGTGACCGTGATTGCGTGCCTCTTCTACTCGCTGATCGAATCCCAGCTGATCCTGCCGAGCCATCTCTCCCACGGCCATTCGAAGGTCGGCGGTGAGGCGAAGCCGCCGAAGACGGGAGTCACGGGCTGGTGGTCCAGGTTCCAGGACCGCTTTGCCCAGGGGCTGCAGCGGTTCATTGCGGAGAAGTATCGGCCGTTCCTGCGCCGCGCGATGGTCTGGCGCTATTCGGTCGTTGCCGTGAGTGTGGGCCTGCTCATCATGACGCTCGGCGTGGTGGGCGGCGGCTACCTGAAGTTCAGCTTCTTTCCCGCCATCGAGGCCGACTACGTCGCCGCTCAGCTGGTGATGCCCCAAGGCATCGAGATCGAGCGGACCCGCGAGGGCGTGGCCTGGCTCGAAAAGACGGGTGATCTGCTTGCCAAGGAGATCGATGCGGAATTCGCCGAGGACGGCGAGTCACTCGTGCGCCATCGCCTCGTCTCGCTAGGGCACCATGCCTTACGGCCCGACAACCGCGGTCCGCGCGTCGATGGTGGACATCTGGGTGAGGTCGTTCTCGAACTCGTTCCCGCAGAAGACCGCGCGATCTCGACCAGCGAGATCGCGGATCGCTGGCGCGATATGGTCGGCGAGATTCCGGGGGCCAGCGAGCTGGTCTTCATGTCGAAGGTCTTCTCGGCGGGCGCCCCGGTCGACTTCCAGCTGCGAGCGCCAGCGAACGTGCTGCTCGATGCTGTGGCCGAGGACGTCAAGGAGCGCCTCGCCAGCTATCCCGGCGTCTTCGACATCGCTGACTCCATGGAACCCGGCAAGCGGGAGATCCAGCTCGAACTGCTGGCTTCAGCGGAGCCCCTGGGCCTCACCGTGGTCGACTTGGCGCGACAGGTTCGACAGGCTTTCTACGGTGAGGAGGTTCAACGGATCCAGCGCGGCCGGGACGATGTGAAGATCATGGTGCGGTATCCGCGCGACGAGCGGAGCTCGTTGGACGATCTCGACAATCTGCGGATTCGCACGGCCGATGGCGCCGAGGTGCCGTTCTGGAGCGTGGCGCGGGCGAAGCTGGGGCGTGGCTACTCCGATATCCATCGTATCGATCGGCAGCGCGTGGTGAACGTGACCGCCGACGTCAATCGCTCGATCATCACCTCGAACGAGGTGCTGGTCGACTTCCGTGAGAAGCACCTGCCCGAGATCATGGAGACCTATCCTGGCCTGACGCTGAGCGTAGGAGGAGAGCAGGAGGACCAGGGCAAAGCCTTCGCGGGCCTGGCACGGAGCTATCCGATGGCGCTACTCGCCATCTTTGCGTTGCTGGCGATTCCGCTCCGTTCCTACCTTCAGCCCCTCATCATCATGAGCGTGATCCCGTTCGGCATCGTGGGCGCCGTGGCCGGGCATCTGATCATGCGCCAGACCATCAGCTTCTCGTCGGTAATGGGCATCGTGGCCCTCTCGGGAGTCGTGGTCAACGCGAGCCTGGTGTTGGTCGATACAGTCAATCGCCAGCGCGCAGCGGGGAAGAGTCTGCGGGACGCCGTCGAACTTGCTGCGGCGTCGCGCTTCCGCCCGATCGTCCTGACGGCGATTACGACCTTCGTCGGTCTCACGCCGCTGCTGCTCGGTCGCAGCGTGCAGGCCAAAGTGCTGCTTCCCATGGCGACGTCCATGGCCTTCGGTGTGATGTTCGCCACGGCCATCACGCTGGTGCTGGTACCGTGCAGCTATATCATCATCGAGGACGTGGTGCGAAGCTGGCGGCGACCGCGCGGGGAGCGGCCGCACGCGGTGGAAAGCACGTCCGGGTCCCACGACGAGGCGGCTTGACGGGCACGTCCCTTGCGACGGATGTTCCGTCACCACGTGGTACAAATGGGGCAGCGTGAAGACCCAGGCCGATCGACCCAGACCCCCCAAAGAGCTCGTGCTCGTCGGTGGCGGTCACGCCCACGTTCAGGTCCTGCGGCGCTGGATGATGCAGCCACTGCCCGACGTGCGGCTCAGTGTGGTCGTGGACCGACCCGAGGCCCTCTACTCCGGGATGGTAACCGGTCTGGTCGCCGGGGAATACGAAGCCCACGAGCTGGTGATCGACGTCGTGCCCCTGGCGCGCCGTGCGGGGGCCAACGTGATCCTCTCGCCGGCGATCCTGGTGGATCCCAGGGCTCGCAGGATCGAGCTGGAGGGTCGGCCGCCAATCGCGTACGACGTGGCGAGCCTCGATGTGGGCAGCAGCGTGAAGGGACTCGATCTGCCGGGCGTACGCGAGCACGCGCTCGCGACGCGTCCGCTGACCGCGCTCGTCGATGCTCTCGAATCGCGGCTGCGGCAGCTGTACATCTCCCGCCGTAGGCCGACCCGCGTGGTGATCGTCGGTGGCGGGGCCGCAGGCGTCGAGCTCGCCTGTGCGGTGAATGCGCGCCTGGCCGCTGAGGGGCTCGATCGGGAGCTGACCCTGGTCTGTGATTCCGATCAGATCCTGCCGGGTCGACACGCTCGGGTGATCCGCCGGATGCGGCGCGAACTCGAGCAGCACGAGATCGCAGTTCGTTGCGGAGTCCGCGTCACGTCTCTGGAAAAGGACTGCGTGATCATCTCCGATGGAAGAGATCGATTGGATGCCGATCTGGTTTTCTGGGCGACGGGTGCGGTGGCACCGGCCCTGGCCCGCTTGTCGCCGGTTCCGAGCGACGAGAAGGGCTATGTCCTGGTGGATGAGACTCTCGAGGTTGCGGGCTTCAAGGGCCTCTTCGCGGCCGGAGACTGCGCATCGATCACGGGCCACGGCTGGATTCCGAAAGCCGGCGTCTATGCGGTGCGCTCGGGTCCCGTCCTCGATTCGAATCTGCGCGCGTCCCTGGAAGGGCGTTCGCTGCGCAAGTTCCGACCGCAACGCGATTTCTTGTCGCTGCTCACCCTGGGCGACGGCCGGGCGTTCGGTACCAAGTGGGGGTTGGCCTCGTCCGGCTCCGCCATCTGGAAGCTCAAGGACTGGATCGATCGCCGCTTCATGGGTCGCTTCCAGGTGCTCGATGTCGATGGCGCGCCAGCCGCCGGTTTTCCGAGCCCTGAATCGATGGGCATGGAGCGAATGGAGTGTGGCGGCTGTGCCGCCAAGATCGATTCGTCGGCGCTGTCGCGTGCGCTGGGACGCCTCGATGCGCCCATCCGAGACCCTTCGGTGCTGCTTGGGCTCGACCGACCCGACGATGCGGCCGCGTTCGAAACGACGGGAGGCGATGTCGTGCTCGCTACTGTCGATGCGTTTCGCGCGTTCACCGACGATCCCTGGCTCGTGGGTCGCGTTGCGGCCGTCAATGCCGTCAGCGACGTGCTCGCCAAGGGCGGGCGTCCGCGCCACGCGCTTGCGGTCGTCACGGTGCCGCTCGATGGATCGGCCCGGGCGGAGGAGACGCTGTACCAGGTACTGGCCGGGGTGCGCGCCGCACTCGACCCGTTGGGAATCTCCTTGGTGGGGGGCCACTCTACCGCCGGGCCCGAGCTCTTCGTCGGGCTCACGGTGATGGGCGATCTCGGCGATGCGGAACGCTGGCTTCCGCTCGACGGTGCCGAGCCGGGCGATCGGATCGTGCTGACCAAGCCGCTCGGAACGGGAGTGCTGCTGGCGGCCGACATGCAGGGTCGAGCCAAGGGGCGCTGGGTGGAAGCTCTGCACGCATCACTGCTCCGATCGAATTCACAGGCCGCGCGCGTCGCACGTGAAATGGCTGCACGAGCCTGCACCGATGTCAGCGGGTTCGGGCTGGCCGGTCATCTGCTGGAGATGCTGCGCGCCAGCGGTGTGAGCGCGCGGCTGCGTCTCGCCGACCTTCCCACCCTGGAGGGCGCCTCGTTCCTCGTCGAATGCGGCATCCGCAGTACGTTTCACGAACAGAACGCGTCGGCGTTTCGACCGCTGCTGGCGGATGCCCAGGCGGGTGAGAAGCTTGCCGCCGAGTTGCTGTTCGATCCGCAGACCTCCGGTGGCTTGCTGATGGCCCTGCCCCCAGAGGTCTCCGACGCGGCGCTCGAGGCGCTCCACGACGCTGGCGACGACCAGGCGGCCGTGATCGGAGAGATCCTGGCGCCGGCCGACGACGCGCTGCTCGTTTCCCTGGACCACGGGGCTTGACTCCCGCATTGCTCCGGAGGAAGGATGGCCCCTCCCGGTTGTCGCTGGAGGTCCGTGAAATGGTCGATTGGTTTGCGCGAGGTTTCCATCCCGTCGGTGTGCGCACCACCTTGCTCGACGACGCGCCCGGCGGTTCGTCACTCACGCTGGAGCTCTGGTACCCCGCGACCGAAGCGCACCGGGGTCAGGACCTCGATGCTACCAGCCAGGACGAATTCGAGGTTGTCGCTGGTTTTCCCGCTGCGCGTCAGCACGCCGTGCGCGATGCCGCGCCTGCCAACGAGTTTCTTCCGTTGGTCGTCTACTCCCACGGTGCGACCAGTCACCGCCGTGCCTGCACCCAGCTCTGCACCCACCTGGCCAGCCACGGCTACGCCGTCGCATCGGTCGACCACCCGGGCAGCACCGTGATGGACCTGATGGCTGACCTGAGGTCAGCCTCGGAGGGGCCGAGGCGCATGAACATGCTGATCTCGGCCGGTAACCGTCCGAAGGAAGTCAGCTACGTCGTCGACCGCCTGATGGACGGGGTCATCTCCGAACTGAACGGTCAATTCGACTCGAAGCGCATCGGGGCGTGCGGTGTGAGCTTCGGCGGATGGACGACCTTGGCGGTCAATTCCCTCGACAGCCGCTTCCGGGCTTCGTTTCCGATCGTGCCCGCGTTCGGGGCTGGCCCGCTCGGGACGAACTTCCTGGAGCCGCTGCTTGATCTCGAAGGTTGGGGCCGCGATGTACCGACCCTGGTTCTCGCCGCCGAGAACGATTCGCTCATCATGATCGACGAGCTCCGCAGGCTTCATCGGGAGCTGCGCTGCGACAAGCGCCTGGTGGTGTTGCGCAATGCGGAACATGTCCATTTCGTCGACGGTGCCGAGGAGCGCCACGAAATGCTGCGTATGCAGTTCAAGAGCGGCGCCATGCCCAGCGCGGCGGGGGTGGACTTCGTATCGGTGGGCGAAGCCATGAAGCCGTTCTCGGAGCTCTGTCCCGCAGAACACGGCAGCGATACGGTCCGCGGACTCGGTCTGGCCCACATGAATGCCCAGCTGCGAGACGACGCCGATGCCCGTAACTTCTTGCGACGCGATCTGGCTGCCGCCTTCCAGCACCGCGGCATCGACATCGAGGTCGTCTAGAAGCACGGCCGAAAAGTCACCCTTTTCCCGAGGGCCGGCTCGCCGGGGTGCGGACGGGTTTCGCGATGAGGATTTCGTGGCCCTGTACCGCGAGGACTGAACGGCGGCCCGAGGTCTGGCGTCCTCAGCGCCCTCGCTGCGCTGCCTCCGGCACGAGTTGTCCGAAGCGCGTCTTGTACTCCGCGTGCACGAAGAAGTCGAATCGCTCGCTCACGTCCAGCGCCGTGAGGCCCGCGTAGGCACTGCGCGGTCCTGAGTAACCGAGAGCGCGGCCGCCGGCCAGCGGGGTGAAGCCCAGCTCGAGGACGCGGTCCTTCTCCGTGTAATAGAGATAGGTCGCGCCGCGGGCGAGGGAGGCGAGCTTTTCGGCCACGTCGTCTTCGCGGACGGCGGGGGCGCAGAGGTGAATCTCGTCCGGTCGCTGTTCGGGGGGGAGGCTGGCTGCCGCTTCGATGACCTGGCGGCAGCCCAGGGAGTGGGCCACGACCCGGACTCGCGCACCTCCCTCGGCCAGCGCCGCCAACTGGGTTGCGTGTTCTTCGGCGAGGGCCTGCGCGTTGCGCGTGGCGGTCAAGTATTGGTAGACGAAGAGGGCGCTGACCGTGAGAAGCTGCTCGCCGACGATCATGCCCAGGTTGCCCATGGATACGGCGCGGCGCACGTTCCGCACCACGCGCACGAAGTCCACGGCACCCTTGGCGGCACCCGCAGCTGCCGCCATCCTGCTGAAGCCGCTGGACGGCCAGTGGTAGCCGAACGCGCAGGGTCCCCAGGCGTGGCTCTGCTCCAGCGCCTCGTGGCAGGCGAGCCAGCGCCCGAAGTGGTCGGCCTTCTCGCCTCGTGCGAGAAAGCCTTTGACATAGACGGTGACCTCGCGGTCTCCTTTACGTCGGGGTCGAAGCTCGACCAGCTTGCTGCGCACCCCGAAACGCTAGTCCACGCGGAACAGAAGCGGGCATGGGATTGGGTGTTTCTCAACCTTCTCGCGAGGTTGATTCTCTCTTGACTGAGCGGGCTCTGCGGGCGTAGAAGGATCTCTGCCGACTTGGACTCTCCGTGAAATCGACTCTCCGTGAAATCGACTTTCGTTCGCGGCTCGCCTCCCGATTTGCGGCTGTAGTGTACGTGGGTGTTGCAGTTGGCGTGAATCCGTGGAGCCTGGAGGCCACGATCGTCCCAGACGGGCACATCGAATCCGCGGCAGTCTTCGCGGGCATCCTGCTGGCCCAGGCGATGTTGTTCGCGGTGGGTGTGTGGGTCCTGCTCCAGCGCTCCGACTGGTTGATCCGTCCTGCCATCGCCCTTGCCTCTCTGATCCTCACCATTGCGGGTTTCGAAGCAATCTTCCGCCTGGTGGGTGTCGAGGCCCACTACCCCGAGCCGCGTCGAGACCAGGTGATGCGAGCCCCCGGCGGGCCGACCGAGCGCAGGCCCCACGGTTTCATACCCCGGGTGACGGTTCGAAGCACTTACGCGTCGAATCCGCGAGGCTACTTCGAGGCTGGCAACACCATCGACCACATTCACAACTCGATGGGCTGGCGAGATGTGGAGCACTCGCTCCAGAAGCCCCTGGGCGTGTTCCGCATCCTGGGTCTCGGCGACAGCTATCTCTTCGGCCAGGGGGTGCGACGCGAAGACATCGCTCTCACCAAGATCGGTATCCGTCTGCAAGAAGGTCTGGACATTGGGCGAGTCGAAACGATCAACACGGGTACCAGCGGCACGAACACCAGTGACCAGCTCGCGACGCTGCGCGAGGCGGGCCTGTCCTACGATCCAGACCTGGTCATCCTGTTTTACGTCCCGAACGATGTGGAGATAGACCTCTACGACAATCGACAGAAGGTCGAGTTCTTCCGCGACTACACTTCGATCTACCAGCGCCCCGACCGGCTTTCGGAGTTCTCGAAGTTGTGGGGATGGGCGCGCCAGCGTTTCCAGCAGCTATACACGGCGCGCAAGCATGTCCGGGATAGCGTGGCCGCGTTCTCAGCTGAGTCTCCCGGCTGGCGGCAGAGTCGGGAGGCTCTCCAGCAGATCCAACAGCTGTTGCGCGAGCGGGGCAGCTCCCTACTCGTCGTGATCTTCCCGTTCTTCCACAACCTGAACGGCCACTATCCCTTCCAGAAGGTGCACGACATCGTTTCGGATTACTGCGAGTCGATCGGCATTCCGGTACTCGATCTTCGCGACAGCTACCGAGACTACGAGGGGCCGGAGCTGTGGGTCCACGCGACGGATCAACACCCCAACGAAGAAGCCAACGAGATCGCCGCCGAAGCGGTGGGCGCATACCTGCGCGCTCATCCCGAGCTCCTGCGCTGAGTTGGCGCCGTCGGGCGGAGACGCGTGGCAGTGGTCGCGCGGGCATCCAGACGATTGCGCGTTGACCGAAGGCTCTAGGTTGCGGGCGTGTCACCCACTTCAGCGAACCGCGCTGAGATCGGGCTCGGATGTCTACGAATCCAATCGTTCTCGTTCTTTTTCTGCCTATGCCACGGAATTTTTCGGCGGCTACCGCTGAATTTTCCCAATCGTGCTTGGCGTAGCTCGTGGGAGAAGAGCCCGCGAGCGGGTCCAGCGGGACCGCATCGAAATCTTTCTTGCAGAACTCACCGTGGACTTCTTCGAGAAGGGACGCGGGAACTATCGGGAGATACCCGGGGACCTGGCCGCAGATTCACTGGAAGAGATCGTCATCGTGGCGAGCGAACGGACTTCGAATCGTCCAGAGACCTCTAGCTTGCTGTGGAAATAGCGCCCGGGTGTCGTGCCCACGGCCCGGCTGAACATCGACAGGAAGACACTCGGGCTCTCGAATCCCAGCCGGATCGCCCTGCCACCGGCCCAATTCCCCTCAGACTGGCCCTGGCTGCTGTGCTTCCCCTGCCGCCGCTACCGAGAACGCAGCTTGAAGCGCTGATCTCCGTCGGGTCAGACCGTTGAGAAGAGATGCGATAGCAAGTTGGACCCCGTCTCGAGAGTCGTCGATGTGGACCGGGCGATCTTTCGCTGAGGTTGCCTCCAGAGCGCGACCACGCTGGGCGTGATCGATCGACTGGTAGAAAAGGGTAACGCCTCGTGGCCCACCGACAGTGTAAGTGGCATCCTAAGCGGGTGAAGCCGACTCTGGACCTCGGACCGGGGGCCGCTGCGTGACGACCGACGCGGCCGAACGACCGATCATCGGCGTGCCGAACCACCCCGCGGAGAGGTGATGCGCCGTCAGTGGGTCGCGGGGCTTGGCCTGGTGTTCATCTCCATTCTCGCCTTCGCAGTCCGTTCGCTCTCGCTGCGCCACGTCTTCACGGGCTGGGGCGAGGTGATTCTGCGGGGCGACGACGCCCAGTACCACGCGCGTCGAGCGTTGTACGGCATGGTGAACTTTCCTGAGATCTTGCGCTGGGATCCGTATCTGGATCATCCAACGGGCGCCTTCATACCCTGGCCACCGCTGTACGATTTCTCGCTGGCCGCCGTCGGCCGTGCTCTGGGGAACACCCCTGCGATTCTCGACCAGGTTCTGGCGTGGGCGCCCGTGACCCTGGGAGCTTTGACGGTTTTTGCCGTCTACGCGGCGGCTCGAGCCGTCGAGGGCCGCGGCGTCGCTCTCGGTGCGGCGAGCATCTTCGCCGTGCTTCCGATCGCGGCACGCTACGCGGCGGTCGGAAACCCGGACCACCACGCTGCGGTTGCCTTCGAGGGGGGCTGGCTCGTGGCGTTCTATCTCTGGTCTCTACGGCTTCCCAACGGCGGGCGATGGCTGTGGGCGAGTCACGTAGGTATCGTTCTTGCTCGCGCGTCGCTGATGCTGACGTGGCAGGGGAGTCTCCTCTACCTCGCGCTGGGGGAAACAGCGCTGCTGTGCATCGCCGGCGCTGGTGTGCGCCGCGGCTGGCTGCTGGCCTATGCGATCGGCGCCTGGGCAACGGCGCTGCTGATCACGCCAGAGGTGGCGCTCTCGGAAATGGGGATCCGCGAGCACTACTCGGTCATCGAACTGTCGCGGATGCACGTGGCGGTCCTGCTGGCGTTCGGTGCGATCGCAGCGGGAGTGGCCGGCTGGGAGCGCTGGAAGCCCGCCGGCCGATGGGAGTACCGCCTGGCGCGGGTCGTTGCGTCGACAGTCGGCGTGGGTCTGGCCTTCCTCGCGTTTTCCGGGCCGCGGGACGGCGTCGCGGCGGCCCTCGCGTACGCCGGCAAGGCCGACCCCTGGATGGCGGGAAATCTCGAGAGCGGACCGCTTTTCTCCGGGGGAACCGCGAAACTCGCATTGCGTTACTTCGGCTACATCGCGTTCGTGATACCGATCGCACCGTTGGCGGTGCTGTGGCGCGCCCGGGAACGCCAAGTTCGCGAGGCGGCGATCTTCCTCGCCTTCTGGACGGCCAGCTTCGGCGTGATGGCGCTCTTCAACACCCGCTACGGCAACGACTTCGCCCCCGCCGGCGCCGTGGCTGTGGCCGTTGCGATCGCGCAGGTCGGTCGATTCGCCGGGCGCCGTCTCTGGGGGCGAAAGCGGCTTGCCGGCGTACTCTCCGCGGGCCTGGGGGTGATCCTCCTGTGGCCCGCCATCGCGCTCCACGCGTCCGGTGTACCCCAGATGCGGCAGTACCTGGCAGCGGCGCTTCGTCGAGAGGTTCGCTACGACCAGGTGAACTATCACCGCGATCTGACGCACTTCGCGTTACGCGTGCGCGAATCGACGCCCGAGACGGCCGGTTTCCTCGATGCCAGCGCCGTCCCTGAATACGGAATCTTGACGATGGGACTGCTCGGATACATCGTTTCGCGGGTCTCCGAGCGGCCGACGACCTCGAGTGGCTTCGGCCCTTATCTCGGC
>SMWR01000007.1 GCA_004356735.1 Deltaproteobacteria bacterium | reverse complement strand
GTCCCTGGGCGAGATTCCGAACGCCCTGATCTGCCAGCTCAAGCTGCCGTTGATCGACGGCGCGAAGCTCGGCGCGATCCTCAAGGCCAATCCGCGCACCCAACACATGTCGATCATCTACCTGGCCGACCACGTGGTCGAAGCCGAGCGCAAGGATCTCGACTGGCCGGTCGTGGCGCCGCCGGTCGACCCGGACCGGGTGGCCGCCGCCATCGAGAACCAGCTGGTCGGACGCGGTCACTCGCGACAGAGCGGGACGACCGCGCTCGGCACAGGCGACCAGAGCAGTAGCGTCGAGGGCAATCTCTCCGAACTGCCGCTGGCGGACCTGCTCCAGCTCTTTCATGTCAGCCGCAAGACGGGAACGATCGAGGTCTCCCGAAGCCTGGGCCGAAACCGGCGGCAGCTCGGCCGCATCGTGCTGCGCGGCGGCGACGTGGTCGCCGCCAGCGTGGGCCCGGTCGAGAAGGAGAAGGCGTTCTTCCGCCTGCTTTCCTGGGACCGCGGCAGTTTTGCGTTCAAGCCGGAGGTGGCCGACCTCGAGACCAGCATCCATACGCCGACCCGGGCGCTGCTGCGCGAGGGCGAGCGCCAGCTGGCGGAGTGGAGGCGCACGGCGGTCGACCTGCCGCCCATGAGCGCGTCGGTGACCCTCAAGATCCCGCGCTCGTCGCTTCCCAGCGTGATCCATCCGTTGACCCAGGAGGTCCTGGTCGTCCTCGACCTCTATTCGCGGGTCCAGGACGTGGTCGACCACTGCAGCTTCCCCGATTACCAGGTATTGCGGACGTTGCATACCCTGATCCAGCGGGACATGCTCGATCTCCAGCAGCAGCCCGAAGCCGTCATGCTGGCCCGCGAAGTCCGGCTCTTCTCGGCTGCGCGAACCGCCCGGCTGCGGGAATGGCTCGAAATCGATCGGCCCGGCATGCCGACCCACCGCGACGCCAAGCTCGTGATCGTGGCCTCGAACACCGGGGTGACCCGCGACTTTTCGCGTCTGCTACGCCGCCTGCCCGGGATCGAACTCGACTCGGAGAGCTTCGAGAAGGGCATCAAGCTGGACGATCTCGTCAGCTTCGGGCGCGTCAGCGTCGACTCCGACGTGGGGATCGAGCTGGTCCACGTGCCCGCCAGCGAGCACTTCCGTTCCGTGTGGCCGATGGCCGGCCACGGCGCTCTCGCCACCCTTTTGCTGCTTTCGGCCCCGGTTTCGGAATCGATCAAGCAGGTGCGTCAGATCTCTCAGATCCTGGCCGAGCAGGGCTCCAGCCGGATCTACCATCTGCTGCTGCTCGAGAAGGGCGAGCGCGTCTCGCCAGACGACCTCCGTCACAACCTGTCGATCGTCGACGAGGGTTCCCTCTTCCTGATTCCCATCGAGGATGCCGAGAAGGCCGGCGTGCTGCTGCGTGAGATGTTCGGGCGGATCCTGCCGTGAGCTTCGCTAGCGGTGTGGCTGTGGGCGACCTGAAGCGGTTCAGCCTGCTGTCCGAGCTCTCCGAGGAAGATCGCGAGATCCTCGCAGAGGAGCTCGAGGGCCTCGAGGTCGAGGCCGGCACGGAGCTCTACGATGAGGGAGAGCAGGGCGATGGGCTCTACTTCGTGGTCGAGGGCGAAGTGCGCGTGGAGAGCACCCACACGGGTGCATCGGCCGTCTTTGGGCCCGGCTCCTCGATGGGCGCCTTCTCGCTGGTGGACAGTGGCCCGCGCGAGACGCGGGCGGCCGCCAGCCAGCGCTCACGCCTGCTGGTGCTGCGTCGCAGCACCTTTCGGCGCTTCGCCGAAGTCGAGCCGCGTGCGGCTTGCCGGTTGCTAGAAGCCATTCTTCGGGAGACCGCGCGACTCGGCCGGGAAGTCCTGGTGGGTGCGCAGGCGGACGTTGACCCACGGCGAGGTGACCATTAGACTCCGCGCCCAACCCCACCGGGCGCGCTGGTTCCCACGGCGCGCAGCTAGGGTGCTCTGATGAACGACGGACGAATTCGAGAGGGACTGACGTTCGACGACGTCCTGCTCGTGCCCGCCGCAAGCGACGTCCTTCCCGCCGATGTCGACCTGCGCACACGACTGACCCGCGAGATCGACCTCAACATTCCGCTGGTGTCTGCGGCCATGGACACGGTCACCGAGCACGTGACGGCGATCACGATCGCGCAGAACGGTGGCATCGGAATCGTCCACAAGAATCTTCCGCCGGCGACCCAGGCCGGCGAGGTCGACAAGGTCAAGCGCTCCGAGTCGGGCATGATCGTCGACCCCATCACCATGCGTCCCGAGCAGCGCATCTACGAGGCGCTCGAGGTGATGGCCCGCTACAAGATCTCGGGCGTGCCGGTCACACGCGAGGGCAAGGCGGTCGGCATCCTGACCAACCGCGACCTGCGCTTCGTCCGGGACACCCAGCAGGAAATCTCCAAGGTGATGACGAGCGAAGGCCTGGTGACGGTCGAGCCCGGCACCACCATGGAGCGTGCCAAGGAGCTGCTCCACCAGCACCGCATCGAGAAGCTGCTGGTGGTCGACCACGCCGGAAATCTCACGGGTCTCATCACCATCAAGGACATCGAGAAGACCGAGCGCTTTCCGTCCGCCTCCAAGGACTCGCTGGGGCGCCTGCTCTGCGGCGCTGCGGTCGGAACCGGTGACGATCGGCTCGAACGCGCTCAGGCCCTGGTCGACGCCGGCGTCGACGTGCTGGTGGTCGATACCGCCCACGGCCATTCCCAGGGCGTACTGGACACCATCGGGGAGCTGCGCCGGACCTTTGCGGACATCCCGCTGATCGGCGGCAACGTGGTCACGGCCGAGGGCACCGAGGCCCTGATCAAGGCCGGCGTGTCCGCTGTCAAGGTAGGCGTCGGCCCCGCCTCGATCTGTACCACGCGGGTCGTAGCCGGTGTGGGCGTGCCCCAGTTCACGGCCGTGATGGATGCGGCCCGTGTCGCCACGAAGTCCGACGTCCCCATCATCGCCGATGGCGGCATCAAGTTCTCGGGCGACGTGGTGAAGGCGCTGGCGGGTGGAGCGACCTCGGTCATGATCGGATCCCTGTTTGCCGGCACCGACGAGGCGCCGGGTGAGGTCATCCTCTATCAGGGCCGTTCCTACAAGGTCTATCGTGGCATGGGTTCCCTCGGGGCGATGACCGATGGCAGTGCCGACCGTTACTTCCAGGCCGAAGTCCGCGATGCGAACAAGCTCGTCCCCGAGGGCATCGAAGGACGCATCCCGTATCGCGGCAGCCTCACCAGCAATGTGCACCAGCTGGTCGGCGGCCTGCGCTCGGGCATGGGCTACGTCGGCGCAAGCACGCTGGCGGCGCTGCGTGAGAACGCACGTTTCATTCGAATCTCGTCGGCGGGCCTTTCCGAAAGCCACGTGCACGACGTGATCGTCACGAAGGAAGCCCCGAACTACCGAATCGAGTAGCATCGCTGGCGACCCCCCGAGCATGCAGCATCGGCTCACTCCTGGCCGATTCGAAGCGAACGGAATTGGGACCATATCGGCCCATGGCTCCCGCCACACACTCCCCTCACTCGCACGCGCCGCGGTCCGAGCAGGACCGCATCCTGATCCTCGACTACGGTTCGCAATACACCCAGCTGATCGCGCGCCGCATTCGCGAACGGCAGGTCTACTGCGAGATCCGTCCCGGCACGCTCGAGTTCGACGAGATCCGGGCCTGGGAGCCCGACGGCATCGTGCTGTCGGGCGGTCCATCGAGCGTTCTCGACGAAGGCTCGCCTGATCTGGACGTTCGCGTGGTCGAGTTGGGCGTGCCCGTGCTCGGCATCTGCTACGGGCTGCAGATCATGGTCCACCGGCTCGGTGGCCTGGTCGAGAAGGCCGACAATCGCGAGTATGGTCGCGCCCTCGTCAAGATCGAAAACGACGATCCGCTCTTTGCCGATCTCGACGGAGGGCCCGAACGCGTCGCCTGGATGAGCCACGGCGATCGCGTGCTGCGACTGCCGCCTGGTTGGGTCGTGCTGGGAACGAGCGAGAACTCGCCTTTTGCCGCCGTGCGTGATCCCGATCATCCGATCTGGGGCGTGCAGTTCCACCCCGAGGTCGTCCACACCGATGGCGGCGCCGAGATTCTCAGGAACTTCACCCGCGAGATCTGCGGCTGCTCTGGCTCCTGGACCATGGAAGCCTTCATCGACGAAGAGATCGAGCGCATCCGCAAGCGCGTGGGCGACCGCCGCGTGGTCTGCGGACTCTCGGGCGGTGTCGACTCTTCGGTGGCGGCCGCACTCGTGCACCGCGCGATCGGCGATCAGCTCACCTGCATCTTCGTCGACAATGGTCTGCTGCGCATGAACGAGCGGGCCGAGGTCGAGGACCTCTTCAGCGAGACGCTGGGGGTCGACCTGGTGACCGTGGATGCCGTCCAACGTTTCGAGAACGCGCTGGCTGGGGCCGAGGATCCGGAGATGAAGCGGCGCATCATCGGCCATCAATTCATCGAGGTCTTCGAGGAAGAGGCCCAGCGCATCGGCGACGTCGACTACCTGGTGCAGGGGACCCTCTATCCGGATGTGATCGAGAGTGTCTCGGTGATGGGGCCGTCGGCCACGATCAAGACCCACCACAATGTCGGCGGATTGCCGGAACGCATGCGCCTCCAGCTGCTGGAGCCTCTACGCGAGCTCTTCAAGGACGAAGTGCGGGAGGTCGGGCGCCGGCTCGAGCTGCCGGAGCGGGCGATCGACCGGCATCCGTTCCCGGGACCGGGGCTGGCCGTGCGCATCCTGGGGGAAGTGACTCACGAGCGTCTTGAGGTGCTGCGCCAGGCCGACGCGATCGTGATCGAGGAGATTCGCAACGCCGGGCTCTACAACGAGATCTGGCAGGCCTTCGCTGTGCTGCTGCCCGTCCGTACGGTGGGGGTGATGGGCGACGAGCGCACCTATGAGAACGCCCTGGCCATCCGCTGCGTGACCTCCGTCGACGCCATGACGGCAGACTGGGCGCGACTTCCCGATACCGTGCTGGCCGTCATGTCCAGCCGCATCATCAACGAGGTCAAGGGCATCAACCGCGTGGTCTACGACATCTCGAGCAAGCCCCCCGCCACCATCGAGTGGGAATAGGAAGAGGCCGGCGCTTGAGTTGCCAATCCTTCGTTCACCTTCACCTCCACAGCCAGTACTCGCTGCTCGATGGCGCCATCAAGATCGATCCGCTCTTCGAACGCGCCACACAGCTCGGCATGCCCGCCGTCGCCTTGACGGACCACGGCAATCTCTTTGGCTCGATCGAGTTCTACGAGGCGGCACACAAGCACGGCGTGAAGCCCATTCTCGGGTGCGAGGTCTACATCGCGTCGGGCTCGCGCTTCGACAAGGAGTCGCGCGAGCGCGACGCGAACGGCTTCGATGCCATCAACCATCTGCTGCTGCTGGCGATGAACGAAACCGGTTATCGCAACCTGATGCAGCTGGTGTCGCGCGCCTACCTCGAGGGCTTCTACTACAAGCCCCGTATCGACATGGATCTGCTGCGCAAGCACCATGAAGGCCTGATCGCCACCTCGGGCTGCCTGTCTTCGATGGTGTGTCGCGCCATCAGCAACGGAATGATCGAGACGGCCTGGCAGAAAGTGGAGGAGTACGCCGAGATCTTCGACGACGACCGCTACTACCTGGAGCTCCAGCGTCACGGCATCGGGGACCAGGACCGGGTCAACTCCGAGTTGCTCAAAATGTCGGCCGACATGAATCTGCCGCTCGTTGCGACCAACGACGCCCATTACCTGGAGCCGGGTGACCACGAACACCACGATGCGCTGCTGTGCATCGGGACCGCGTCCAATCTCGATAACCCCAACCGCTTCAAGTTCGAGGGTCACGGCTTCTACGTGAAGTCGGGCGATGAGATGATGGAGCTCTTTCACGATCATCCGTCGGCCGTGAAGAACACTCTCGAGATCGCCGAGCGTTGCGACCTCGAACTCGACGTGGACCCCAGCCACTACCACCTGCCCGAGTTCCAGGTGGCGGCCGGCAAAACCCGCGAGGAGGTGTTGAACGGGCAGGCCTGGGCCGGGCTCCGGCAGCGGTTGGGGCTGGATCAGGATGAGCCGCTGCCCCCCAAGTACGACAAGTACACGAAGCGCATGGAGCACGAACTCGAGGTCATCAATGGGATGGGCTTCCCCGGCTACTTCCTGATCGTCGCGGACTTCATCAACTATGCCCGCGAGAACGGGATCCCGGTGGGCCCGGGTCGCGGCTCTTCGGCGGGAAGCCTGGTCGCCTACGGCCTGGGCATCACGGGCATCGACCCGATCGAATACGACATCATCTTCGAGCGCTTCCTGAATCCGGAGCGCGTGACCATGCCCGACATCGACGTCGACTTCTGCATGAAGGGGCGCGATCAGGTCATCCGCTACGTCGCCGAGAAGTACGACGGCGAGGGCATCGAGGGGAAACGCGTCGCTCAGATCATCACCTTTGGAAAGCTGCAGGCCCGTGCCGTGATCCGCGACGTGGGCCGGGTCATGGGCATTCCGTACGCCGAGGTCGACCGCATCGCCAAGCTCGTGCCCGATACCCTGGGCATCACGCTACCCGACGCCCTTGAACAGTCGGCCGAGCTGCGCTCCCGGGTGGACTCGGATGGCCAGATCGCGAAGCTGTTGGAGACGGCGCAGCGCCTGGAAGGGCTGACGCGGCACGCCTCGACCCACGCCGCCGGCGTGGTGATCGGCACCAAGCCCCTGATCGACTTGGTTCCGCTGTATCGGGACCCGCGTTCGGGCGCTGTCATGACCCAACTCGACATGCGCTGCATCGAAAAAATCGGGCTCGTCAAATTCGATTTCCTCGGCCTGCGCAACCTGACGACGATCGCCGACTGCGAGCGGCGCATTCGCGAGAAGGGCGAGAGCCTGGAGATCGAGAAGATCCCGCTGGACGATGCCGCCACCTACGACCTGCTCGCCAGCGGCAAGACCGAGGGCATCTTCCAGGTCGAGTCCCAGGGCATGACGGAACTCGTGACCAAGCTCCAACCGCGTTCCTTCAAGGAGCTGATCCCGATCGTGGCGCTCTACCGTCCCGGTCCGTTGGGCTCGGGCATGGTCGACGACTTCGTCAACCGCAAGATCGGTCTCACCAAGATCGAGTACCTGCTGCCCGAGCTGGAGGAGATTACGACCGAGACGCTGGGCGTGATCGTCTATCAGGACCAGGTGCTGCAGATCGCCAACCGTCTCGCCGGCTACTCGCTCGGGGAAGCCGATCTGCTGCGCCGCGCCATGGGCAAGAAGAAGCCCGAGGAGATGGAGAAGCAGCGGGCGCGCTTCGTGGACGGTGCCGTCGAGCGAGGCATCGACAGACGCAAGGCGGAGGAGGTCTTCGAGCTGATCAATGAGTTTGCGGGCTACGGCTTCGCCAAGAGCCACTCGACCGCCTACGCGCTGATTACCTATCAGACGGCCTTTCTCAAGGCGAACCATCCGCGTGAATACATGGCCGCACTGCTGACGACGGAAGCCGGCAACCACGACCGGCTCGGCCGCTACATCGCCCACACCGGGACATTGGGCATCGAAGTCCTTGCCCCAGACGTGAACGAGTCTGCCCGGGACTTCACGGTCGTCGAAGCTGGGATCCGTTTTGGCCTCGCCGGCGTGAAGAACGTGGGGCAGGGGGCCATCGAGAGCATCCTCGAGGCACGCGCGGGGCAAGAGGGTGGCTTCAAGAGCTTCTTCGACTTCGCCGGCAGAATCGACGGCCGCAAGGTGAACCGCCGGGTCGTGGAGAGCCTGGTGAAGTGCGGAGCCTTCGATCAGATCCACGAGAACCGGGCCGCGATCTGGGCCGGGCTCGATACGGCCCTCGAAGCGGGCGCCGCGACACAACGCGACCGCGAGATTGGTCAGGAGAGCCTGTTTGGCGTACTCGAGGCCGCCGGTGGCGGTATCGAGCCGGCACTGCCGGAAGCGCCGGCGTGGACGGACCGGCAGCGACTGGAATTCGAGAAGGAAGTGCTGGGCTTCTATGTGACGGGCCACCCGCTCTCGGCAGTCTCCAAGAAGCTCGACCGCTTTGTGGACACGAAGTCGGACCAGACCGAGGGACGCGATGGACGCGAGGTCCGCGTCGGCGGGCTGTTGACGACGCTGCGCGAAACCCGAACGCGGCGCGGCGCGCTGATGGCGTTCGGTACCCTGGAAGATCTGGAAGGCAGCTTCGACCTCGTGTTCTTCGCCGAGCCGTTCGCCCAGTATGGAAGCCTGTTGAAGCAGGCCGTTTCCGGCGACGCCGGCGATGGGCCGACACCGCTGTTGGTCACGGGGACGCTCGAAGCGGGTGATCCGCCGAAGATCCTGGTACGCGAGGTTCTCGAGTTGTCGCGAGCCGATGAGCGATTGGCCGCCCGGCTCGAGCTCAAGCTCAGCGCCGACGAGGCGTCGCAGGATCGGCTGAGCGCCCTGCGCGAGCTGCTGCTGAAGCATCCGGGGGAGTGCCAGGTGGCGCTGCATCTGGTGATTCCCGGGGAGAGCGAAACCGTGATCGGGCTGCCCAAGTACGGAGTCCGACCGGGAACGGAACTTCTGGAGGATCTGGTGGGAATTTTTGGCCGTGAAGTCGTGGAGCTGCGGTTTTGAAGCGCCTCGTCGTCGCGGTGCTGCTTGCCGTTGGCCTCGTCTGGCCCGGCCTGGCGGCTGCCGAGCTGCGCGAGATCGAAGCGGTTGGCTTCGTAGCGCTCGACCCGGCGATGCCCTCGAGGCGAACCCCCCGCGACGCCGCCATGCGCAACGGCGTCGCCGAGGCCGTCCGCCGCGCGGCTCTGGAACAGCTTCCCGGGTTTCGTCCCGAGGACGAGGCTGCCCTCGACGAGGCCCTGGGCGGCGACCCGATGCAGTTCGCCGGCCGCTTCCGGATTGTCGAGGACCGCGGGGTGCAGCCGGCCCTGCTCGGCAACGACCCGTCGATCGAGACCGAGTACGTGGTCGTGGTGTCCGTCTACGTGGACGTCGACCGGGTGAAGCAGCGTCTGACCGAGCACGGACTGCTCTTGCTGTTGCCCGCGGGGATCGCGGCGCAGCAGCGGGTCACGCTGGTGCTCGAGGGGCTGCGCGGCCACGCTGGATACCAAGCGGTCCGGAGCCTCTTGATCGATGAGCTGCGGGTCCGCAGCGCCTCGCCCGTCATGATGGAGCGGGGCCGGGCCGTGCTCGCGGTGGAGGCCGACCGCACGCCCAGCGAGCTTCTCGCGGCGATGCTGGAGAAGGCGCCCGACCATTTGATCCTCACGCCGTTGGGAATCCGGGGTTCCCAGGTCGCGGTTCGGGTGCGTTTCACGCCTCCTCCGGCCCGTCTGGATCCCGGAGCCGATCGGTGGGGCGCTTCGGAGCCGGCCCTGATTGACACCACAGATCCAAATCGGTATTGATTTCGCGTCCTTAGGGGACGATCAGGCACGTAGCTCAGTGGCTAGAGCGCCGCCTTGACACGGCGGAGGTCGGCGGTTCAATCCCGCCCGTGCCTACCAGGCGCGTCGACCCGGTGTCCACGCGCAGAAACGCAGCAGAAGAACAGCCCGACATGATACGCCCGCAATCATGACCAATATCCAGATCGGCTTGCCGGACGGCAAGACGCTGGAGGTGCCTGCGGGTTCGACCGTCCTTGCCGTCGCGGAACGGATTGGCAAGGGGCTGGCGAAGGCTGCACTCGCGGGTCGCATCGACGGCGAACTCGTCGATCTCCGCCTGCCGCTTCACAACGACGTTTCGATCGAGATCGTCACCGCCAGGGATCCCCAGGCAGGCGAGGTGATCCGTCATTCCGCCGAGCACGTGATGGCCGACGCCGTGAAGCGTCTGTTTCCGGGCGTCCAGATCGACGTCGGCCGCACCGACCATTCGGAGAAGTTCCAGTACGACTTCCTCGTCGACCGGCCGTTCACGCCGGAAGATCTCGAGAAGATCCACGCCGAGATGTCCAAGATCGT
>SMWR01000081.1 GCA_004356735.1 Deltaproteobacteria bacterium | reverse complement strand
GTGATCCTGACTCCCCTTGACCGGACCGTGGCCGGCCGACGCCAGCAACGAGGGCCGCACGAGATTGATGCCCCCGACGAAGCTGACTTCGTCGGGCCCGCCAGCGTCGACGATCCAGCTCTTCTGATGGTGGCAGTAGGTGTTGGGATGGCGGTCCCAACGCGCGAGCCAGCGGCCGTCCCGTTTCCGCAGCCAGTCTCGTTCTTCTGCGGTTCCCGCGAAGTGCGTCGACCCGGGCTCGAGTTCGGACAGGTGCGGCTCGCGCCAGAAGATCACGCGCACGTCGAGACCGCGCGCAGCGGCCCGGTCGAGCACGTCGAAGAAGCTGCCGCGTCCGTCGGGCATGGGAACATCGCGTTCGAGGTAGGCGACGGTCACCCAGACGCTGCGCTTCGCGGCCTCGATTGCCTCGCAGATTCTTCGGAAAGCGGCATCCCCGTCGACGAGCGGTCGCACTCGATTGCCGGCACGAAGCGGGTAGGCCCCTTCGCGGGCCGGCGCAATGTGCTGGCCATCGCGAATCGCAGCCGCAACGTCGCTCATCGTATTTCCTTCTTCATTACGTCGGCCAATCGGTCCAGCGCCGCTTCGATGTCGTCTGCCGAGACGTCGAGGTGGGTCACGGCCCGGAACTGTCCCTTTCCCATGGGATCGATCCAGAGATCCCGTTCACGGGTTGCGCGGATGAATCCCTTGGTGTCCTGGACGTTGAACATCACCATGTTGGTTTCGGGCATCGGATCGACCGTGTACCCGATTTCGACGAGGCCGTCTGCCAGCCGCCTCGTGTGGGCGTGATCTTCGGCCAGACGCTCGACGTGATGGTCGAGGGCGTAGATTCCGGCGGCTGCCAGGATGCCCGCCTGGCGCATGCCACCGCCGAAGCGCTTGCGCGCCCGGTGGACCTCCCAGATGACGTCGGTCGACCCGCAGACGATCGATCCGACCGGCGCCCCCAGACCCTTGGACAGGCAGAAGGTCACGGTGTCAAAGGGCTCGGCCCAGGTCGAGGCGGGTATTCCGGTGGCGACGACAGCATTGAAGAGTCTCGCACCGTCGAGGTGGAGATGGAGCTCGTGCTCGCGAGCGGCCTCGGCAATGCCCTTGATCTGTTCGAGCGGAAAGACGCGGCCCCCCGCGCGATTGTGGGTGTTCTCCAGGCAGACCATCCGCGTCGGGGAGTAGTGGGCGTCGCTGGGGTGAATCGCGGCGCGGACGTCGTCGGCGTCGAACAGTCCACCGTTGCCGAGGGTCTCCACCTGTACGCCGGAGAGCGCGGCGGGTGCGCCGGATTCATAGAGAAGGATGTGGGCGTTCTCTCCGCCCAGGATCACGTCGCCGGGTCGCACGAAGGGATGGATCGAGGCCTGGTTTCCCATCGTACCCGAGGGCACCAGCAGGGCCGCTTGCTTGCCCAGCAGTTCGGCTGCTTTCTCCTGGAGTCGATTGACCGTGGGATCTTCGCCGTAGACATCGTCGCCCACTTCGGCCCGGGCCATGGCCTCGCGCATGGCGTCCGTCGGTCGGGTGACGGTATCGCTGCGTAGGTCGATGGGAAACATCCGGGCAGTGTACCAGGGGTGACGCGGACAGTCTGACGGCTGACGATCTCCAGCTTGCGCAATCCTGCCGATTGCGCGGGCCGTGGGCTAGCGTCGGAACGTGGACAGGATTGCCGAGCTGGCCGGGGTCTGGGCGCACGCCGCGAAGGTGGTCGTCCTCACCGGCGCGGGACTCTCGACAGCATCGGGCATTCCCGATTTTCGTTCACCGGGCGGCCGTTGGGAGAGCTATCAGCCGGTGCCGATCCAGGCTTTCGTTTCGAGTCAGACTGCCCGTGAGGAGTACTGGCGCTACAAGGGAGAGAGCTGGCAGGTGATCCAGTCTGCCGAGCCCAACGCGGCCCACCTTGCGCTGGTCGACTTCGCCCGGCTCGGGCGTCTGGACCTGCTGGTGACCCAGAACGTCGACGGCCTTCACGAGCGCAGCGACTTTCCGGCCGAGCGCCTGGTCAATATCCACGGGACCGACAGCGCAGTGATCTGCATCCGGTGCGGCGACGCAGAGCCTCGTGATGTCGCCCAGCGAATCTGGGAAGACGGTGTTGCAGTGCCTGTCTGTCCCTGCGGCGGGCCCTGGAAGCCCGCGACCATCTCGTTCGGACAGGGACTCGTCGTCGAGGATCTCGAGAGCGCGATGCAGGCCGCCTCGACCTGCGACCTGTTCGTAGCGGCAGGCACGTCATTGGTCGTGGGGCCGATCAACCAGATGTTCGAGCTGGCGCACTCGGCTGGCGCAACGACGGCGATCTTGACGGCGTCGGAGACGCCGTACGACGAGCAGTGCCACTTCCGGATCGGTGATCCCGTCGAGCAGACCCTGCCTGCGTTGTTGCGCGCGTCCGAATTGTTGCCCAGCGCCTAGTTGACGCCGCTAGGTGTGGGACGCGCGGGGAGCGGGCGCGGCGCCGCCGCACCCGCTCCCCGCGGTCAGCTTGGGTTCGGCTCGACGTCGGGCCAGTGGTCGGCCCAAGGGCGTGCGCGCTCGAAGGCTCGCGATGCCTGCAGCACGAGTTCATCCCGGTGACGCGGGCCCACGATCTGTAGACCCACCGGGAGTCCGGCTTCGGAGAAGCCGGCGCGAACGCTGGCCGCCGGATGCCACGAGAGATTGAACGGGATGGTGAAGCTCGCCACGCCCGCCGGGTGCTGCCTGCGTCCCTCGGTCTCCGCCGGGAAGGGACCCTTGGCGAGCGGCGGGTCATAGGGGAGCGTCGGCGTCAACAGGAGGTCATAACGCTCGAAGGTCTCGGCGCACCAGACGTTCAGCTCTTCGCGCCGTTCCTTCATTCGGGCCCAGCGTTCGGGCGTGAGCTTGCTGCCCTCGAGGACGCCCTTGATGAAGCCCCGGCCGAATTCGCTCTCGTGTTCGGGAAGCTTCTTGTGGAGCTTCGCGTAGCCTTCCAGCGCGCCGACGACTCCCCAATCGCTTCCCAGAAAGGGCGGTCCACCCTTCAGCTCTTCGAAGTGGTGGCCCATCTCCTCGAAGACGCGCGCGGCGTCGTAGACGACTTCGCCGACGTCGCGCTGGACGACTGCGTAGCCGAGGTCGAGGGAGAATCCGATTCGAAGCCCGGAAGGAAGTTCTTCCAGCAGGTGGCGATAGGAAACGCCGGGGTGCGGCAGGGAGTTCGGGTCGAGCGGGTGCGGGCCGACAGTGGCGTCGAGATGGATCGCGGCGTCTTCGACGGTTCGCGTGAGCGGCCCCCGCACGGCCGTGTCGTCCATCGTCCAAAGGCCGGCGCCTTCGTTGGGCACGCGCCCGTAGCTTCCCTTGAAGCCGTAGCAGCCGGTCATGGCCGCGGGCAGCCGGATCGACCCGCCGCCATCACTGGCGGTTCCCATCGGCAGGATTCCTCCGGCGATAGCGGCCGCCGTCCCCCCGCTCGATCCGCCGGGGCTGCGCTCGAGGTCCCACGGATTGCGGCTCACCCCGAAGAGCAGGTTCTTCGTGATGGCGGTCGCACCGAACTCGGGCGTGTTGGTCTTGCCGACCACGATCGCGCCAGCGGCCTTGAGCCGTTCGACCTGGACCGAGTCGCGCTCGGGAACGTGATCCTTGAAGGGAACCGATCCAAAGGTCGTCGCGAAGCCGACGGCGTCCTCCAGGTCCTTCACGCCCAGCGGGATGCCTTCCAGGGACCGAGCTTCGCTCTTTTCATAGCGTTCTCGAGCGTCGCGGGCTGCCTCGAGAAGTGACTCGCGGTTGCCGAGCGCGACGACCGCGTTCAGCGCGCCGTCATAGCCGTCGATGCGCGCCAGGGTTTCCTCCATCAACTCAACCGGAGACAGCTGCTTGCGCGTCATGAGCTCGACGAGTTCGGCAACCGGACGCTGGAGAAGGGGGGGATTCGAGTCGGACATGCTGACCTCCAGTTCAGGTGACCCCAGCATATCAGGACGGCCGGTCCAGGAATGCAAGGAGCCCTTCGCGGCAGCGTTCGGGCGGCTCCAGCTGAACTGGGTGTCCGGCCTGGGAGATCTCGACGGATCGAGTGTCCGGGATCTCCTCCTCGAGAGCCGTCATTGCTTCCCGGCTGAGCCGCTTCCGTCGGCGCCAGCCACGATCAGCACGGGACGCGGCAGCCGGACCCGGTCGGGTCGCAGGGCCCAGCGTCGCGGCGCAGCCCAGCGCCGACCGAGTAGATTCACCACGGCTGGAGTCCAGCCAGCGGAAAGTGTCGGCATTTGGCCTGAAAAGCCCGATTTCGGGGGTTTCGTGCTTGGAACCTGGGTCTGGAGCGCCTATGATGCGCCCCTCAAACGGCGGTTTCGACCGCATTCAAACGATTGGGGGTTTCGCCGGCGAAGTCCGGCTGACTCGGGAGGAATCAATGGCAGCGAAAAAGAAGAAGAAGGCTTCGGGCGACCTCATCATTTCGAAGACCCGCACCAAGAATGCCGTGAAGAAGTGCAACGTCGGTGCTGAGTTCTACGGAGCTCTGGACGAGGCCGTCCGCGGTCTCATCCGGGACGCCGAGGCACGCGCCATTGGCAACAAGCGCAAGACGCTGAAGGCGGTCGACATCTAGGTCCCATCTCCGGTTTCTTGAAAAGGCCCGCCGGTTCACACCGGCGGGCCTTTGTGCCTTCAGGCGACGACTGCGCCTTCAGGCGACGACGTCGCCTGAGGCGTCCACATCGTCCGAAGGATCGATCGGTCGCGGCGGACGCGCGGCGTCGGGATCCAGGTTGGCTCCGATGCGGAAGAGTTGGTCGAGCGGAACGCGCTGTACCACGTCGGCCTGAGTCAGGCCGCGCTCCCGGGCGACGTGCTCGAGTCCCCGACTGATCCAACGCGCCGCCTTGTCGATGGCCTTTGGCGTTGTCTCCACGTCCGAGATCTCCATGTAGTCGGCAACCGCGACCTTGTTGGCGGTCGACACGAACGCGTAGAACGCTGAGCGTCGCTCTTCGGGTTCGAGACCGGCGAGAGTTCGAAACAACGAGTGCTTCGAATCCCGCCCTTCGGGAAGGCCGGGGATCCAGACCGGAAGGTGCCACTCCTCGACGGACAGCGGTCGGTGATCGGGATCGATCTGCAACCGCTGCTTCGGTGAGAGGTAGCCGTAGAGTTCCATGGCTTCTTCCCAGGTCGGGAAGCCCAGGTCTTGGAGCCGGCCGACGCGCCAGCGATGGGCCCACTCCACGTTCTCGGTCGGGATTTCCCAGATGACGCCCTGAAGCATTCGGAAGTAGAACCAGTAGTCCGCCTGAAACAGCAATCGCAGGATGCGCACGATGGCCGACACGTCGTCGCCATCGTGAAGCGCGACGAAGTAGAACTGGCCGTCCAGCGTTTGGCCGCCCTCGGGTGGTTGCCAGTCCTCGTCGTCGTTGGGCTTGAGCTCCACGCTGACGCGCTGCATCAGATAGAGGACGATCAGCTCGGGATCCAACGCCTGGATGCCGCGCAGGGCCGCGCCATCTTCGGCAGCGGCGATGGCGTCGATCCAGGCGTCGAGCTTGGCGGGAACCGGTGAGTGCCCCTCCCAGGCGTCTAGGTCGAGGCAGGCAACGACCTGCTCGGGGGTCGCGTATTCCAGCAACCAGGCCGAGCTCTCCAGGCCCACGGCCTTGGCGGTGAAGCAGAACTCGGCTTCCGGAAGCAGGGGAATCAGCTGCTCGGGTGCCGGAGCCAACTCGATCAAGGCCGCCCGCCGCGCGGCCGGGGCATCGCACACCAGGGCGAGCTGCTGTTCGAGCGACAGTGATGCAACGGCCCGGTTGGCCGCCGCGCGGTCCTTGCGTGCGAGGCGCAGGAGCTGGCCGGCTTCGAGGGGCCTCGGCGCGCTGGGGGGGGAACGATCGGCCATGGATCAGACGGTATCATCTCCCCGTGCCTTCTCTTGACGTCATCCGCCGCGCTCTTGCGGCACACCGGCCCGAGCGCCTCCCGATCGAAGACCGCAAGCGCGCCGCGGTGGCCCTGGTGCTGCGACCACCGCGGGGTGCAGACCCGGCTCACCACGTGCCTGAGGTCCTCTTCATCGAGCGCGCCGAGAGGGAAGGCGATCCGTGGTCGGGGCACATGGCGTTTCCCGGTGGCCGGATCGATCCCGGCGATCGGACGTCGCGTCTCGCGGCGGAGCGGGAAACGCTCGAGGAGGTGGGCGTCGATCTGGCCGATGCCGAGATCCTGGGTCGTCTCGACGACCTGGCCGGCCACCGTTCGGCCGGCGTGCCTGGAATCGTGATCTCGGCCTACGTCTACCACCTGCCGGGAGACGCCGAGCTTTCGCCCAACCACGAGGTTCGCAAGGCGTTCTGGTTTCCCCTGGACAGCCTCCTCGATCCGGATCGCCAGGTGGATTACCCGATGCGCCGGATGCCCGACATGAGATTTCCCGGGATCCTGGTGGGCGAACCCGACCGGCACATCGTATGGGGGCTGACCTACCGATTCCTCGAGGTGTTTTTCGAGGCTCTGGGGCACCCGATGCCGAAACGCTGGAACTTCGATCGGGCCTGACCTCAGGGTCAGGCCCGATCCGAGGGTCAGGGGTCGGTCACGCGCAGCAGGGCGACGTCGATCACCAGGCGGTCGGCCTCGGCTTCGAGTGCATCCCGCAGATCACGCACGTCGGAACTCTCCGGAACCTCGGCCTGGATCGTAAGCTCGTAAGTCGGTGAGCCACCCGGGCCCGGTCGGTTGCGCGTGGTGAGTTCGGTGATGTTGACGCTCCGATCGGCGAGCACCCGACACAGCCCGGCCACGATGCCGGCGCGGTCCTCGCCCACCGCCTCGACCCGATAGAGAGCCGTGCCCGGCGCCGGAATCGACGGTCGGAGTTTTCCCTCGAGCGAGCGCAGCAGGATCGTGAGCCCGTGGTCTCGTTCGAGGCGCTTCGCGCCGACGGCGATCCGAGCGGCTGCGTCGGAAGCGTTCGACGAGCACAGCAGGATCACGGCGAAGTCGGTTCCCAGGATCGTCATGCGAGAATCTTCGAGGTTCGAGTCGCAGTCGAAGATGAGCTGGGCCAGCTCGGCGACGAGGCCGGGCCGATCGCTGCCGATGGCCGAGAGGATGAACCAGCGCTTCATGATCGATGACTCCCTTGGCGGTCGGCCGAGGGTACCCCGGCTTCATGGCCGCCGCAGTCGTTGATGGGCAGCGGCGGATAGCGTCGAAAACGGTCGTCCCGATCCGAAAGACCGCAGCGCCAGAAGGCGCTCCCACGGGGATTGCGTTGCACGCGGGCATGCAGGCAGTTGCTGCACAGACCGACGCTGGGGTCGAGCGAAGGGGGCGGCTTCACGGCTTGGGCCAGTCTACAGTCCGTGGTGCGGAACCGCCGAAGACGGGGCAGGCATGGATGACGATCGAGATCGCAGTGGGCTGCTTCAACGCCTCCGGAGGATCCTTGAACTCGGCGAACGACTGCTGGAAGATGCGGTCGGAACGCCGCCGTCCGCCGTCGCCTTTCGCGACCATCTGGCGTTTCGTTGGGATGCAACCCGGCGGCCCGGCCGGCTGCGCGTGATCGATGACCCGCACTTGTTCGACCTGGAGGATCTGGTGGGCGTCGATGACGCGGTCGCGCGGTTGGTGGAGAATACGGCCCAGTTCGTCCGGGGACTGCCCGCGAACCACGTGCTGCTCTTCGGTGAGCGGGGCACGGGCAAGTCTTCGGCCGTGCGCGGGCTCCTGCCCCGCTTCGCGCCCGAAGGGTTGCGCATGCTGGAGGTCCAGAAGGCGGATCTGCTGCAGCTGCCCCTGGTGCTCGAGTCGCTGCGCGGTGGGTCGTATCGTTTCGTGCTCTTCTGCGACGACCTCTCGTTCGACTCCGGCGAAGCCAACTACCGCGAGCTCAAGGCGGCGCTGGAAGGAAGTCTGGTGTCGCCGCCGGACAACGTTCGTATCTACGCCACCAGCAACCGGCGCCATCTGATGCCGCAGACCATGGCCGAGAACCGCGAGGCACGAGTCGACGAAGCTGGAGAGCTGCATCTGGGCGAGGCGCTCGAGGAGAAGCTGGCGCTGTCGGATCGATTCGGTCTGGTGCTGGGCTTCTACGGCTTCGACCAGGACACCTACCTGGCGATCGTCGAGCACTACGCCCGCAAGCGCGGTGTGCGCGCCGCTCTCGACGAGCTGCGGGCAGAGGCGCTGCGATGGGCGCTGCGCCGTTCGAGCCGGTCGGGCCGAACGGCGCACCAGTTCGTCGATGACCTCGCCGGCCGCGAACAGCTCTAGCCGGCGGCTGTCCAGGGGACAGCTTGCAGTTCGCCGAAGCGGCGAACTGCCGGAGAAGGCCGGGATGCTGGGGACTGAGGGGACGCGGCTGTCCAAGGGACAGCTTGCAGTTCGCCGAGGCGGCGGCTGTCCAAGGGACAGCTTGCAGTTCGCCGAGGCGGCGAACTGCTGGAGCGATCGGCGGGTGGGCCCGTGGGTCCCGTCTCCGTCGGTGGCGTTAGCCGAGGACCTCGCGTAACACGCGTAGGGCGTTGCCGCCAAGCAGTTTGCGCACGGCATCGGTCTTCCAGCCCGCATCGAGAAGTGCGTGGGTGAGGTGAGGCAGCCCACCCACGTCTTCGAGCCCCCGCACGGGGATGATGGCGCCGTCCCAGTCGCTGCCGATGGCCACGAGTTCTTCGCCGCCGACCTTGCGTGCGTGTTCGGCGTGGGCGACAAAGGCGTCGATTCCACCCGGACCCAGGAAGCTGCGACCCACGGCGAGTCCCAGTACGCCGCCGCGTTCGGCGATCGCCCAGATCTGGGCGTCCGAGAGATTCCGCGGCGTTGCGTGAACCCCGTGGCAGGCACTGTGGCTCACCACGAAGGGGCGCTGCACGCGTTCGAGCACGTCGTCGACGCCGGCCCGGTTGAGGTGTGCGATGTCGATCACGATACCCAGACGTTCGAGTTCGGCGAGCAGGCCGATTCCGAAGTCGGTGAGACCTTCGCCATCGAAGCCGGGGGCCGTCATCGGCGAAGCGGCCGCGTTCGCCTGGAAGTGCACGAGTCCGAGCATGCGCAGACCGCGCTGCCAGGCCTTGCGCAGGTTGTCGAGAGAGCCTTCGATGCCGTGGGCGCCTTCGAGGCCCGCCAAGGCGGCAAACCGTCCGGTCTCGAGCGCCTGGTCGAGGTCTGCAGCGTTCCTGACGTGGACGATCGCGTCGTCGTGGCGCTCGGCGATCGACTGCAACAGGTCGAGGGTCTCCAGGGTCTGGTCGATGCCGACGCCAGCTTCGATCTTGCCGTGGATCTTGAGCGCCCAAAGCTGTTCGGGGCGCACCTTGCGTGGAGTGACGACGATGCCGAGAACGGCGCCATCCAGGCCGGCGTCGCGGGCGCGCGGCAGGTCCATGTGCCATGCGAAGGCCGAGCTCGGAAGGAGGGGCTCGTGCCGCTCAGCCATGTCGTAAGCGAGGAATCTCTGCCACAGCAGCGTGTCGATGTGGAGATCGAACACCGAGCTCTCCCGGTGAAACGCCAGGACCTCGGCGGGAAGGTCGGGCCAGGAGGGCCGGCCGCACGCGGCGACGAACCCGGTGGCACCGGCCAGCAGGAAGTGCCGTCGCGAAAAACGAAGTTCAGTGAGCGGCTGGCGCCGTTCTCGACCCATCTCCATACTTATAGCCGTCCCGTCAGCCAAGTCTCCGAAGCAGCCGGATCGGTCGGATATAGCAGGACGGATGAAGGGATGGAAAAACAAGGGATGGAGGAAGAATGGAAAGCCCAACGCTAGGACTTTCCCTGTTCGGTCTTCTCGTTGTTGCAGTCCTGATCCTCACCAACGCGTACTTCGTGGCGACGGAGTTCGCCCTGGTGGCCGTCCGGCGCACCCAGATCCAACTCTGGGTCGATGAAGGGCGCCGTGGCGCCCGGTCCGCGTCCATCGCCATCAAGCACCTGGATGACGCCATCGCAGCCACTCAGCTCGGGATCACCCTGGCCAGCATCGGTCTCGGCTTCGTGGGCGAACCCAGCATCGCCCGGCTGATCGCCCCGGTCTTCGCCAGCGTCGGATTGGGTTCGGCGGTCGCCGTGCACTCGGCCGCCGTGGTGGTTGCCTTCGCCATCATCACCTTCCTCCACGTCGTCGTCGGTGAGCTCGCGCCCAAGGCGCTGGCCCTCGACCGGCCGGGGCAGGTTGCGCTGCGGTGCGCACGGCCCCTGCTGATCTTCGGGCGCATCTTCCGTCCGATATTGGTGTTCATGAACGGTGCCGGCAACGGGCTGGTGCGCCTGTTCGGTGTGCGGCCCACCGGCAAGGACTTCTCGGTCCATTCCGCCGAGGAGCTCTTGTTGCTGGTGATCGAGGCTCGGGATGCCGGAGAGATCCGACCCTATGCGGGAAAGATCCTGGGCAATGTCTTCCGGATGTCGAGGACGCAGGTGCGCGACGTGATGGTTCCGCGGGAAAAGATCCTGGCCATCGACAAGAGCACCGACCCGGAGATGATTCTCGAACTCCTGAAGGGCTCGGGCTACACGCGTGTCCCGGTCTACGACGGCGACCTCGACAAGATCGTCGGCATCCTGCACACGAAAGATCTCTTCCATCTCTATTCGAAGGAGCGCCTGGTCGTGTTGATGGATGCAATCCGGCAGCCCTTCGAAATCCGGCCCGATCTCGGCATCACGGACGCCCTGCGCCAGTTCCGGCGCGGCCGCAAGCACCTGGCTGTGGTTCGCGAGAAAGGGGGACCCGTCGAAGGCGTGTGTACGCTCGAAGACATCCTCGAGGAGATCGTCGGCGAGATCGAGGACGAGTTCGACGAGCCGACCCCCGCAGGCAGCGAGTGAGCCAAGACGCCGCGACCCCCGCC
>SMWR01000080.1 GCA_004356735.1 Deltaproteobacteria bacterium | reverse complement strand
CTCCGCTGCGCGAGAAGCCGTCTACTGCGCGAGCCGATGAGGTGTGATCATGTTACGCGACCTGCTTCTTGCCCCGCATCACTTCGGCAGCGCGAAGGCCACCAGGCTGTCGCCGCGCTTGCTTCGCATCTGGTTGTGGCCGCCGGCCGCGATCACGACGAACTGTCGGCCGTCGTCGCGGACGCGATAGGAAAGGGGCGTTGCCTGGCCTCCGGCCGGCAGTCGGCCCTTCCAGATTTCCTTGCCGCTCAGGCTGTCGTAGGCCCGCAGGTAGTCGTCGAGGGCCGCGCCGATGAAGACGAGGCCACCGGCCGTAGCGAGCGGACCGCCCATGTTGGGCGTGCCCCAGGCAAGCGGGATCGGAAGCGGTGCCAGATCGCGGGTGGTTCCCAGCACCGAGCTCCAGCGCAGCTCGCGGGCGCTGAGATCGATGGCGTGAAGTTCTCCCCAGGGCGGCGGCGTGCAGGGAATGCCGAGCGGAGACATCAGGACGCCGAAGTTCGCCACGTAGGGCGTCCCCGCCTGCTCGAAACGGCTCGAGTACTGGCTCCGGTCGCGGACGACCGCGCCAGAGTCTTCGCGTGGAACCAGCTGGACGGTGTTGGCGATGTTCGATGTATTCAGGAACAGGAGCTGCCGCTCGGGATCGAAGGCGACGCTGCCCCAGTTCGAGCCGCCTGCGGTTCCCGGCAGGATCACGCTTCCCTGGAAGCTGGGCGGTGTGAAGATGCCCTCGCTTCGCATGCCGGCGAGCTGCTTCGCACATTTCGCGCGATCCCACGGCGTCAGGCCCCAGGCGTCTTCCGGCTTGAGACCGTGGCGGACGAGCGGCGGTGGCCAGCTCGGGAAGGGCTGGGTGGGTGAGGTCCACTCGCCCGGCACGTCGGTCTGCGGAACCGGACGCTCTTCCACCGGCACCAACGGCTCGCCCGTTTCCCGGTGCAAGAAGAAGACATGGCCCATCTTGGTGGCCTGTGCGATGGCGGGCAGCGTCTTGCCCTCGATCTCCCAGTCGAACAGCACCGGCTGGGAAGCCAGGTCGTAGTCCCAGAGATTGTGATGGACCGTCTGGAAGCCCCAGACGAACTCCCCGGTCGATGCGCGAAGCGCGACGACCGAATCGGCCCAGCGGTTCTCGCCGCGGCGCATGCCGCCGTAGAAGTCGGGCGACGGACTGCTGGTCGGCAAAAAGACCAGATCGCGCTCGGGGTCGGCGGAGCCCAGCGACCAGACGTTGGCGGCGCCCGTGAGGTCCGCGCCGTCGCCTTCCCAGCTCGCGCGGGCGGGGTCGTTTGGATCCCTCGGAATCGGGTCCCAGCTCCAGAGCGGCTCGCCCGTGCGCGCGTGGAAGGCCTGCACCTTGCCGCTGGGCATATCGATCCTGCGTCCCTCGGAGATCGAGGAACCCAGCACGATCACGTCGTTCACGATGATCGGGGGCGATGAGATCCCGAATTCACGGCGTTCCTGCAGGGGGATCGCCCGGAAGAACTCGACCGCGCCGCCCTGACCGAAGGCCTGACAGCGCCGGCCCGTGTCCGCGTCCACCGACACCAGCCGGGCATCGGCGGTGGCGACGTAGATGCGTCGGCGACAGGCACTGTCTTCGGTCGCCCGTGCGTCTTCCCAGAATGCCACGCCCCGACAGTTCAGGTTGTAGTGGCCGATGGAAACATCGACCTGCGGGTCGTGGACCCAGAGTTCGCGACCGGTCTCCGCGTCCAGCGAGACGATGCGGCTGCGCGGCGTACAGAAGTAGAGGGCGTCGTCGATCTGGATCGGCGTCGCCTGGAACGAGTGGTTGCGCTGCCGGACCGCGTCGTCGACGACGTCCCCGGTGTGATACTCCCAGGCGATCTCGAGGAAGCGGACGTTGTCCGGTGTGATCTCGTCGAGGGGCGAATAGCGGGTGCCAGCGGGGTTGCTGGCATAGACCGGCCAGTGGGAGGCGGGTCCACCGGCGCGCTCGGGCGGCGACTCCTGACAGGCCAGCCCCAGCAGCAGGAACCACACAGCGATGACGACGGAGATTCGAAGCATGAGGCGTCGCGGTCGCAATGATGCGACGCCCCCGCTCACTGTCAATCGTGGTGATACACTCAGTCTTCTTGAAAAACAGGCATCAGACCGCAGTCAGGAAAGGGGAGCAGCGTGAATCTCAAGGGAGAGGCGGCCTACGTCGGTCGGCATTGTGGCTCACACGACTACGAGATCACCCCGGAGGTCGTCGCGTTCTACGCCGATGCTCTCGACGACCATCACGAGCTCCACAGCGAGATTGCGCCGCCGCTGCTGCACCACTCCGAGTGCTACAAGTTCGTCGGCGACTGGTACTTGAAGAACCTGTTCGGAAATCTTCACGCTCAACAGGACTGGGAGCTCTTCGCCCCGATTCGCGTCGGTTCCACCACCCGCACCCGCTCGACGATCATCGAGCGCTTCCAGAAGCGCGGCCGCGACTACGTGGTCAACGAGACCGACTTGATGGATGCCGAAGATGGTCGCCTGCTGGTGCGCGGGCGGACCTACCAGTCGTTCCTGCCTCTCAAGGAAGAAAAGGGAGGGGGCGGCTTCGTGGTGGACGAGAAGACGGCGAAGCAGAAGGCGAGCCGGGAACCTCGTCCGCCGTTTCCGACGGCCACCGGATCGGAACTGACGCCCGTGAAGAAGACCATCGACGTGCGCCGCTGCTGGATGTTCTCGGGACCGGTTCCGAACTATCACACCGATCGCGAACAGGCGAAGAAGCTCGGTTTTCCCAACATCGTGGTGCAGGGAATGATGTCGACCTGCTTCGTCTCCCAGGTGATGCAGGACGCATTCGGGATGGGCTGGGTCGTGGGCGGCAAGATGTCGGTGAAGCTCACCAATGTCCTCTGGGTCGACGAGACCATCACGGCCCACGCCAAGATCCGGGAGGAGACCCCGGAGGGGACGCAGACCCGCGTCCACTGCGATGTCTGGGTCGAGAAGGACGACGGCACGCGCGTCATCCTCGGCAGCGCCAGCGCGCTGCGCTAGGCAGCGCGCCGCGCGAGCCAGCCCGGCGAGTCGTTGCACTTGGGGGACTGGGGGACTGGGGGACGGAGTGCCTCGACCCTCTCCTTCCCGGCGAAGCCGCGGCTCTCGGCCTCGGCCGGCCCGCGCCGCGGAGCTTCTGCTTCCCGGTCGGCTCGGCGGCCACGGCCGGAGGGGCCTGTTCGCAGTCGAGCCGATAAGATTGGGATGTGCTGCTTCGGACCGTCTCCCAGGCCATTCAAAAACTAGGCCTCCAGGGCCGCACCGTCGTGGTTGCGGTGTCCGGGGGCGTGGATTCCGTTTGCTTGCTGACCCTGCTTCATGAGTTGGCTGAAGAGTATTCACTCAAGCTGCTGATTGGACACGTGAATCATGGTCTTCGTGGGGCCGAAAGCGAGGCCGACCAGGCGGCGGTCCAGGCGCTGGGGCAAGCCCTGGGGATGCCCGTGGTCAGTGTTTGCGTGGATCCGAAGCAGGAGCGCCAGCAGCGCTCGAGCCGCGATCGACCGACGCTGCAGGAGGCGGCGCGCCGTGTCCGCTACCGCGCGCTCGAGTCGATCGCCGAGGAGCACGCCGCCCATCACATCGCGACAGCCCACAACGCCGACGATCAGGCGGAAACCGTGCTGCTCCGGCTGCTACGGGGGACGGGGCCCGATGGGCTGGCGGGCATTCCCGAGGCGAGCCCCGATGGCAGGATCGTTCGACCGCTGCTTCGGGCTTCCCGGGTGGAGATCGAACAGTTTGCCCGGCAGCGCCATCTCAGCTGGAGAGAGGACCGCTCGAACCAGGACACCGACTATGCCCGGAATCGTCTCCGTCTGAACTGGATCCCGGGGCTGGCGAAAGAATTCAATCCCCAACTGCTCAGGGCCATCGGAAATCTGGCCGAAGCACAACGTAGAGATTCCGAATGGATCAACGCCAGAGTCGCACAAGAAACAGCCGCCCGATTCGAGTTCGAGCACGGCTGGCTGAGCATCGATTCCAAGGACTGGGACGCGCTCCCCGAGGCGCTGGCGCGCCGGGTGGCGCGGGCTGCGCTGGATCTGTGTGGAACCGGACGGCTCGTTTCCCGCGTTCACCTGGAACGGATGCTCGACTTCCTGAACTCGGCGCGGCCGGGCACGGCGATCGAGTTGCCCGGAGATCTGAAGCTCTACCGGGAGCGATCGGGCTACCGTCTTGGGCCCGTTCCGGCGTCCACCGCCCCCTTAGCCGCGTGCTAAGCTCCGACCGGTCCGTAGGAATTCCGCCGCGGGAGCAACCGTGAACCAGCAGTTCTACAAGAACATGGCCCTCTGGGTCGTCATTTTGGTGATGATTCTACTGCTCGTCACCATGCTGAGCCAGGGCGAGGAGACCCCGCCCGACAAGGAATACACGGAGTTCATCGCCATGGTGGAGCGGGGCGAGGTTGCCCGGGTCACCCTCGAAGACGGCGACGTCAAGGGCGAGCTCCGGGACGGAACCGGTGATTTCACCACCTACGTGCCGCCCGAGCTGACCGACGAACTCTTCTTGGTGCTGGTGGCGAACGATGTCGAGATCAAGGCCCAGCGCAAGGCCGAGGCAGGCTTCTGGCGCCAGATCCTGATCATGTGGTTCCCGCTGCTGCTGATCCTGGGACTCTGGATCTTCTTCATCCGCCAGATGCAGGCTGGCGGCGGCAAGGCCATGAGCTTCGGCAAGAGCCGGGCGCGGCTCATGTCCGAGAACCCCAACCCGGTCACCTTCGATGATGTGGCGGGTGTGGAGGAGTCGAAGGTCGAACTCCAGGAGATCATCGAGTTCCTCAAGGAGCCCAAGAAGTTCACGCGCCTGGGCGGCCGGATTCCCAAGGGCGTGTTGCTGGTGGGCCCGCCCGGCACGGGCAAGACCCTGCTGGCGCGTGCGGTTGCGGGCGAAGCCGACGTTCCTTTCTATTCCATCGCGGGTTCGGATTTTGTCGAGATGTTCGTGGGCGTGGGCGCCTCGCGCGTGCGCGACCTCTTCCTCCAGGCCAAGAAGAACGCGCCGTGCATCATTTTCGTCGACGAGATCGACGCGGTCGGTCGCCACCGGGGCGCGGGTCTGGGCGGCGGACACGACGAACGCGAGCAGACGCTCAACCAGCTGCTGGTCGAGATGGACGGCTTCGAGACCAACGAAGGCGTCATCATGATCGCGGCGACCAACCGACCCGATGTGCTCGACCCGGCGCTGCTGCGTCCGGGACGTTTCGACCGCCGCGTGGTGGTTCCGCCGCCCGACCTGCGCGGTCGTCTGGCCATTCTCAAGGTGCACACCCGGCGGGTGCCGCTCTCCGAGGATGTCGACCTCCAGGTACTGGCCCGGGGCATTCCGGGTTTCGTGGGCGCCGACCTCCAGAATCTGGTGAACGAGTCTGCGCTGCTGGCCGCACGTCGCGACGCGGAAGCGGTCGAGATGGTCGACTTCGAGGAGGCCAAGGACAAGCTGCTGCTCGGCGCCGCGCGCCGCAGCCTGATCATGTCCGACGAGGACAAGCGCCAGACTGCGTACCACGAGGCCGGTCACGCTCTGGTGGCGGCGCTCACGCCGGATTGCGACCCTGTCCACAAGGTCACGATCATTCCCCGCGGCATGGCCCTGGGCGCCACCCTGACCATGCCCGAGGAAGATCGCTACAGCATGTCCAAGGACCAGATCCTGGCGCACATCCGGCATGCCATGGGCGGTCGCGCCGCCGAGCAGTTGGTCTTCGGCGTCCTCACCACCGGGGCCGCGAACGACCTCAAGCAGGCGACGGAGTCGGCGCGGCGCATGGTCTGCGAGTACGGCATGGGCGACAACATCGGACCGGTCTCGCTGGGAGAAGAGGGGGGCGACGTCTTCCTGGGCCGTGATCTCGTCACGCGCAAGGAGTACAGCGAGAAGAGAGCCGAGCAGATCGACCTCGAGATCACCCTGATTCTCAAGAACGGCTACAACGAGGCCCTCAAGCTGCTCGAAGAGAACCGCGAGCTTCTCGACCGCGTCAGCGATTCGCTGCTCGAACGCGAGACGCTCGAGGGCGCCGAGCTTCAGCTGTTGATCGCAGGGCAGCCGCTTCCGCCGCTGCCCTCGCCCGTGGCGGCACCGAAACAGGATTCGCCCCCGAAGGAGCAATCCGAACGGGAACCGAGAAAGTTCCCGGGAGGCAATTTGCCGGATCCGGAACCGGTTCCAGGCTAGGTATCCCCCCGATGAAAAGAACGACGATCTTCCCGCCGGAACGCGTGACGATCGTCGGAATCCTGAATGCGACCCCCGATTCGTTCTCGGACGGGGGGCGTTTCGTGCGCGCGCGCGCGCGAGTGGATCTGGCCGCGGTGCTCGAGGTTGCCGCGGGACTGATCGAGGAGGGAGCACACGTGTTGGACGTGGGGGGCGAATCCACGCGACCCGGGGCCGTACAGGTTCCGGTGGAGCTGGAGATCGCGCGTACGGCGCCTGTGATCGAGGCGCTCTGCAAGCGCTTCGACACGCCCCTGTCAATCGACACGCGCAAGGCCGAGGTCGCCGATGCCGCCCTCGAAGCCGGTGCGAGCTGGGTGAACGACGTCTCCGGACTGGGCCACGATCCGGAGCTGGGGAGGGTCGCCGCGCGACACGGCGCCGGCATCATCTTGGGCCACCTGCGTGGAACCCCGGATACCATGCAGAACGATCCCCGTTTCGATGACGTGCTGGCGGAGGTGGCGCACGAGCTCGGCCGTTCGGTCGACCGGGCGCTCGAGGCCGGTGTGTCCCGGGACCAGATTGCGGTCGATCCCGGCATCGGATTCGGCAAGCATCTCGAGCACAACCTGGTGTTGCTGGCGGGTGTCGGTCGGCTGCGGGAAGCACTCGGGCTGCCGATCCTGGTGGGGCCGTCGCGCAAGTCGTTCCTGGGAGAGCTCACCGGCGACCCGGTGGAGCAGCGCGATGAAGCCACCTGGGCGGCCTGCGCCGTGGCGGCGTTTCTGGGTGCCGATGCCGTCCGGGTCCACCGGGCGGACGGCGCCGTGCGCGCCGTCTGCGTGGGACCCCCGAAACCATGCAGAACGATCCCTGTTTCGATGACGTCCTGGCCGAGGTGGCGCAGGAGCTCGGCCGTTCGGTCGACCGGGCGCTCGAGGCCGGCGTGCCCCGGGACCAGATTGCGGTCGATCCGGGCATCGGATTCGGCAAGCATCTCGAGCACAACCTGCTGCTGCTGGCGGGTGTCGGTCGACTGCGGGCAGGGCTCGGGCTGCCGGTCCTGGTGGGGCCGTCGCGCAAGTCGTTCCTGGGACAGCTCACCGGCGACCCGGTGGAGCGGCGGGATGAAGCCAGCTGGGCGGCCTGCGCCGTGGCGGCGTTTCTGGGTGCGGATGCCGTCCGGGTCCACCGGGTGGGGGGCGCAGTGCGCGCCGTCACCGTGGGACGGGCACTGCGCAAGGCACGACCGGAGGATCCGGCGTGATCGAGTGGCTATGGGAACGAGTTCAATCCCTCTGGGCGGAGTCGATCGAGTATCTCGAGCTCAACTTCGACCCGTGGCGGGACACCATCGACATTGTCATCGTAGCGTTCGCCATCTACTGGCTG
>SMWR01000079.1 GCA_004356735.1 Deltaproteobacteria bacterium | reverse complement strand
GTAGCGCCAGTAGTCGCAGCTGTCGGGGTCGCCTGTCGGCGTGTCCGGCGGCGGCTCGCCCGGGGCGCGCTGCTTTGGCGAGTCGGACGCGCGCGCCACCGGCAGCAGCGGCAGGCTGGCGCCGCCAACCAGCAGGGTTCCGAGTCGCGTCAGAAAGTTGCGACGCGACGTGCGCCGAGCCACGTTCCGTGCCAGCTCGCTGAACCACGCATCGATCCGACTCAATCGCCCTCTCCCTCAGGCGACACGTTGGTCTTCATCGCGCTTCTCCAGATAATCCTGGATGGATGCGACGCCGCGCTCACCCGCCTCGAGAAGACTTTCCAGGTGCTCGCGGGTATTCACCAGTCCCCGAGCGCGAACCACGCCACTCGAGTCGACCAGAATCGCGTAGGGCAACCGTCCCACCTGGTAGGCGATGCCGAGCGCGCCCGACAGCACGTAGCGATCCGGATCGAGACGGTGCTCGAAAACGAACGATTCGTGCTCGGCGCGAGGTCCATCGCTCGCCAGTATCACCCGGAGCGCGTTGCCCTCGTTGCGCCGCATCGAATCCACTGCGGGAAGCAGCTCCTTGCAGACGGGGCACGTTGGTGACACGAAGAACAAAAGGGTCGATGCGCCTTCCGGGTTCGGAGCGCCCAGCGAGATCGGGCGACCCGACCAGGTTACGACCGGAACGATGGCTGCGGCCTCACCCACTCGCGGGCCTTCGGTTCCCATCAGTGCGCCGGCCGGCGCGACGCGTTCGTGGAGGACGCCGATTTGACGCAACAAGGCCAGCACGATAACGGCGAGCACGACGACCGCGATCCACAGCGCGATGTTGGATGCGATCAGTGCGTCTTCCATGCCCGGTCCTCCAAGGCCGCCTGTTCGAAGGCGGCGTACGTGATCGCCAGCACGGCGACACCGCCGATGACAGTGGCGGCGTCGAGCCAGACCAGAGCGCGCGAGGTCGCGGGAATCGCGGCGGAAATGGCCAATGCGATCAGCAGGCCGTTTCGCAGCAGCAGGCCGCCGTCGATCGGTCGTCGAGCGGCCGGCCCGAGGCAGCCACAGTCGATGTGGCGCCGCCCGCGCAGCAGATTGATGGCGATGGCTGCGGAGTAGACGCTGAGCAAAACGCCGCCGGCCAGCGCTGCCGGCATCGAAGTCGCGGGAACGAGCAGTGCCGCAGCGATCGCGATTTCGGTCAAACAGACCAGCGCCGCCAACGGTTGGACCGCTGCCGGCGGTACGAGTTGGTAGGCGTCCATGGACCGGGCGAACGCCGCTGGTGCTCGCAACTTGTGGATCGCCGACACCCCGAACAGCAGCGCGCCCGAGCCCAGCAGGGTCGTCCGTAGCGCCGGGTCGACGGCAAACTCGATCATTGCGAAACTCCGCCCCAGGGCGCCTGAATCAGCAGCGTTGTCATGTTGCCCGTGACCACGCGTCCGCGGAACTCGCCAGTGAGTCCATCGTAGATGGCCAGCATGCCGGTGAAATTCGAGCCGGTGACGACGAGGGGTTCGTCGTCCTGGGTGACGGCGATCTGTCCGATTCCCAGATCGGGCACCAAGTAGTCAAGGATGAAGCCGTAGAGCCCATTGAAGGGCCAGATCCAGTCCTTGCCGAATTCGAGCGGCACGCCCAGATAGGTGAAGCCAGGGTTGTGCAGTCCGATCCGCTGCTCCCGTCTGCCGTCGGCGAGATCGTAGATCCACATCTCGCTCCCACCCTGCTTGTGGCTGTCCGGCGGGCCTTGGTGGACCAGTGCGTAGAGGCGACCCGTGGCCTGGTGGACGGCCAGGTGCTGATACCCGCCCACTCTCCAGCGGTTCCGTCGGTCGGCGTCGGTCATCAGCGACCAACGCTCGCGGAAGACCGGCGCGTCGCCAGACAGATCGACGGGATGGACCCAGCCTTCGAAGGACACGAAGATCCAGACGTCGCCGTAGCGAACCGCCTTTTCGGTAACCGGATCCTTCAACGGATCAAAAAAAGGCTGGCTGCGGATCTTGGAGAGCTCGCGCCCGTTCTCGTCGACGGTCGTCAAGAGCATGGCACCGTTCGAACAGAGACTCGCGAAGCGCCGAGGGCCGGCGGGATAGGCGAGGCTGCAACCGGGAATCGCGATCTCGCCGGCGAAGCTCCGCTTCTCCAGGTCCACGATGCTGAGCGACGTGGCCGGCGTCATGTTGAAGATAGCAAGGAAACGATCGTCGTCCGAGAGCGCCATGTTTCCGACCGAGAGTGGATTGATTGCGCGCTTCGCTGGGATCACGACCTCGTCGACGGGCGCCAGGGTGGTTGCGTCGTAGATCGTGACGACGTCGGTCCGCTCGCCGCGGCTGCCGCGGGAGTAGTGGGTGGAGGCGACGTAGATCTCGTTGCGGGCCTTCGGATAGGCTCCGGTGGTGACGCCGAACCCTCCGTCGAGGATCCCCAGCATTCGTCCGGTGTCGAGATCGATCAGCGTCAAGCGCTCATTCACTGCGTCGGAAGCAAAGACCCAATGTGGACTCGGTGGAGACGCGAGCTTCTCGACCGAACCGATGGTCTCGAGTGGCAGGTCGGCGTGACTGGTTCCGCACAGAAGTGCCGTCATCGCGAGGGCGAGCCGAAGATCCGGCCTGCGTCTCACGCGATTGGCCCGACTGAGGAGACCTGGTACTTCTGGACCTTCATTTCCTGGATGCCCAAACCGCCGAGGGCACCCTGAAACTTCGCCATGTGCGGCGTCTTGAAGTGGAAGTCCAGCGCGTCCTGATCCTTCCATTCCTCGAAGATGTAGAAGAGACCCGGATCCGACAGGTCGGACGAGAAGGTGTAGGAGATGTTGCCCGCTTCCGAGTGGGTCTCCTTCATCATCTCGCTGGCGGCCGCTGAGGTGGCCTCGCGGTTGGCAGTGTCGATCCGGATGTGTCCTGCGATCACGATCATTGAGGGCTCCCTTCGAATCAGAGGCGAGCTTAGTGCCGATGCGACCCCGTTGCCTAGGCGATGGCGTAGACCATGTAGGCGCCGAAAGCGAAGGCCAGGGCGCCCTGGACCCGGATCAGGGTCGGCGACTGGTCGCACCACCAGGCGATCAAACGCCCGAGTCGCTCGTTTCCAACGAAGGGAAGTGCGACGGCGGCCACGATGGCGATCAGGCCGAGCGCTTGGAACACCTGGGGATGGAGCGCTTCGGGTGCGGTCAGCAACAGCAGGACGCCCATTGCGAGCCGAACCAGCACCGCCGTGATCAGGCCGGCGCCGGTTGCCCAGAGTTTCTGGAGCTGGCCGATCAGTCCCATGGGCTGTGCCAGTCCATACAGGCCGATCGCGGCGATCAGGACACCGAACAGGAGCACCAGGATCGTCATTTAAGTGGACCTTCGCATCCCGGACGCGCCCAGAAAGAATAGCAAGCGTCACAGTCCCAGAGTTGGGCGCTCACAAGAAGTGCGCCTGCATCTCTTGACCGGATGCGGCGCTTCGTGGCCGGCTCCTACCCCCTGCCGGGTGCCGGGTGCCGGGTGCCGGGTGTAGGGTGCAGTCTGGCAGCAGCAGCCGCGCTGCGTGGCAGTCGCGAAACGGCTGTGGCAGGGTATTCGTGCTGCCGATGGGTCCTTGGTGCGCCCCGCTCATCTGGCGCAATCGAGGATCTCCATGTCGGCCAGCGTCCCCTCCGTCGATGCTCAGACTCTCCAGCCGGACCAAGTTGCGAAGATCTGGGTCCGCCACCTGACATCGCTCTTCTTCCCGGTCCTGTCCCTGTCCTTCTTGTGGACGGGGCCCCATGCCTGGTACCTGGCCGCCCTGTTCATGCTGCCGGCCGTCGGCATCTTCGTCTGGGACACGACCGCGCACGACGAACGTCGCCAGCCGGTGGTCGCCCTTCCGGCCTGGCCCTTTGACGCGCTGGTCTACCTGCTGACGGGTCTCCACTTTCTGATTCTGTTCGAGCTGATCCGCTTCTTCAGCGTGCAGGGTGTCTTCTCGGCGGATCTGGTGATGCTCTTTCTCGTGGTGGGAGCCAACTCGGGCTTCTCGATCATCACGGCCCACGAGTTGATCCACCGTCGCAAGCCGTGGGAGCAGTGGCTGGGCCGCTTGATGCTGTGCACGGTCCTCTACGAACACTTCTATACCGAGCACTTGCGCGGTCATCACGCCCGGGTGGGGACGCCCGAAGATCCCGCGACTGCGCGCTTTGGCGAGAGCTATTCCGCGTTCTTCCGGCGAACGTTGCCGGCCCAGTTCCAGAGCGCATGGAAGCTCGAAGCCAAGCGACTGGGCGACGAGTCGATGCGTCTGTTCGACCGTCGCATGCTGAAAAACCGTGTCCTGCACGGACTCGTGATCGGCTGGGGCATCGCCTTTGCAGTCCTTGCCGGGTTCGGATACGCGGCTTTCGCCGCTTATCTCCTGCAGGCTTGGGTCGCGATCCGGTTGCTCGAAGCGGTCAACTACTTCGAACACTGGGGATTGATGCGCCGCCAGGCACAAGTGTCTTTCGTCGATTCCTGGGACACCTACTCCTGGTTCACGTACTACGGACTCACCGGACTTTCGCGTCACGCCGATCATCACGCCTTCCCCGTCCGGCCCTATCAGCAGCTGCGGGTCTTCGAGGAAGCGCCCGCCTTGTCCGTCGGCTACATCGGAAGCGTTGACGCGGTGTTTGCGAAGAACGACGACTTCATGAAAACAGCGGCCATCGAGCTGGGTCGGCGTGGGCTCGGACCGTTCGAGGAGCCTGGTGTCTCCGGGGAAGAAGCGCTCGCCCGTCTGGGTGAGGCGCGGCAGCAAGAGGACCGGATCGATCTCGACCGACGCGCCAGCTGGAAGAAGCGACTGTCGCGGTCTTGGAAAGCCGTGCCGATGCCTGCGCGGCTCGCCCTCGTCTTCGCGATCATCCTGGTCGGGACCACGGCCGGGGTTCAGTGGGAGACCGGTGGGGGCGAGATGGGCTTCGGGTCCCGGACGGGACTCCATGCCTGGATCTTTGGTTCGCTGGCGATCGTGATTCCGGTCCGACGCTACCTGGGCGCGCACGCCATCGGCGAGATTTCGTCCTGGGGCGTGGCCCTCGCGATGATCCTCGCCCTCGGCGTCTGCGGTGACGCCATCTTCTACTAGCCCCGATCCAGATCCTATCGGGCTAGATGAAACCGAGCCTCTGGTCCAGCTCGTCCGTGTCGAAGTCCTCGAACTTGATGATGTCCATTTCGGTGTAGGCCTTGCGGACCCTGGGCGTCAGCAGTCCCAGCTTCTTCAGGTTGGGGACGACGCGCATGAAGAGCATGGTGCGGAACTGTTTCCCGACCGGCGAGGCGAGCACTTCCCGCTGCACCTCTTCGCGGTTCCAGCCCATGGCGTCGGCGATCTGGTTTCCGACCAGCCGGTTCTGCATCAGCTCCGACGCGTAGATGATGAAGTCCTCGCGGTCCTTCAACTCGCTTGCGGACATATCATCGTAGTAGCCCTTGAGCGACAGGACGCCGAAAGCGACATGACGGGACTCGTCCTTCATCACGTACTTGAGCAGTTCCTTGATGAGGGGCTCCTGGGCCATCTGGTAGAGGCTGCCGAACGCGGCCATCGCCAGACCCTCGATCAGGATCTGCATTCCCAGGTATTTGAAGTCCCAGCGACTGTCTTTGATGGTGGCGTCGAGCAGCTCCTTCAGGCTTTCGGTGATGGGCCACTCCCACTCGAGCTTCTCGTGGAGATAGCGGCTGAAGACTTCGACGTGGCGGGCCTCGTCCATGGTCTGGCTGCCCGCGTAGTACTTGGCTTCGATCCACGGCACGGCACCGACCAGCTGGGAAGCTACGATCAGGGCGCCCTGCTCACCGTGCAGGAACTGCGAGAGCTGGAGCGACGTCTGAGCGTGGCGCATGCGCGCCTTCTCCTTGTTGTTCAGCTTCAGATAGGGCGCGTAGTTCGCCAGCGGGTTCACCGCCTGGGGAATGATCTCGCTCTCGGGGTCGACATCGGTGTCCCAGGGGAGCTGGGTCGTCGAGTTCCACTGGTCACGCTTGGCCTTCTCGTAGAGATCCCGCAGGCCCTCCTTCACGTTGCCATAGTTCCAGACATAACAGCTGTCGAAGGAAGTGAGGATCGTTTCCAGCTCCTGGTCGAGCTGCTCGAGGTGGTTGACGACGGGTTGGGTCATGGGTGTCTCCAGCAGGTGGGCGCGTCGGTGTGGGTAAGGGGGCCGGTCGAGACGACTGTTCGACACTACGGCGCGCCCGCAGGAGGGTCAATAGAAATCGACGTCGGGTTCATATTTTATTGATTTCTTCAATGATTCAAGTAGGATATCTCCATGCCTGTTTCTTCTGAAACCCAGAATTCTTCGCTTTCAGAAGGGATTTCCGGGCGCCGGACGCGCGTCCCGCAGCAGGCCCGCAGTCGCCGGACCCGCGAAGCCGTACTCGCGGCCGCCACGGAGTGCTTCGAGCGCAATGGCTTCGACGACACCACCACGGCCATGATCGCCGGCAAGGCCGGCATCGCGGTCGGAAGCCTGTACGGCTACTTCCAGGACAAGCGTCAGATCCTGCTCGAGCTGCTCGATGTCCACGCGGAAGAGGTGGCCGCGCTGGTGATCGACGATCTCGCCCCCGCGAAGTGGCGCGGCCGCGATCCTCGCGAGCAGGTAAGGCAGCTGATCGATCTCGTCTTTCACTCCCAGCGGCTGCGTCCCGGCATGCAACGCATCATGTGGGAGCGTTACTTCAAGGACGATGGCTTCCGTGTTCCGTTCGAGGCGGTGCGCGACCGGATCCGTGAGGCGATCGAGGAGTTTCTCGACGCGGTGGCCGAGCAGGGCTTGCTGCGCGATCTCGATCGCGAGAGCGCCTCGTTCGTCGTCTTGAATGCCGTTCAATGGAATGCCACCCAGGCGTTCATGTACGGCTCGCCCGAAGAAATCGACGCCACGGCGGCCGCCACCTCCGATCTCGTCGCGCG
>SMWR01000078.1 GCA_004356735.1 Deltaproteobacteria bacterium | reverse complement strand
GCCGCCGCCAGGGCGGCCAGCACCAGGATCTCGGCGGCGATGCTGGCGCGCGGCGCAAGGCCCAGGGGTCCGCCCTCGCGCGCCACTCCGGCATCGAGGACCGCATCGGATGCGCGCGCCAACGGCGAGTCGAGGTTGCCCGTCACGCCGATCACGCGGGCGCCCAGTCCCTTGACGGCGCTCACGGTTTCGAGGAGCTCGCGGGTGCCGCCGCTGTTGCTGATGGCGATCACCAGGTCCGCGGACTCCACCTGACCCGCGCTGCCGTGGACGGCTTCGGTGCCGTGCAGGAACGTGGCCGGTGTGCCCGTCGACGAGAGCAGGGAGGCCACGTAGTGCGCCACGTGTTCGGGCTTGCCGATCCCGGTGACGTGCACGCGACCCCCGCTTGCGCGCGCGCTGCGGATCAGCGCCAGGGCCCGTTCGAACATGGAACCGTCCAGTCGTGAGCGCAGCTCCAACAGCTCTTCGATGCCAATGTCGAGGGCGGCCAGCGCCTCTTCTGGACCCGTCGGTCGGACCGGGTCGGCAACGGCCAGCGGCGCGAGATCGAGGTCGCCGCCGTGGAGTTCGAGCACCCGGACGCGCGCGGCGGCCGCATCGTCGGGGAAAGCGCCGAGCTTTTCCACACAGGCCGCGCCGCAAGCGTTGGCCAGGCGGCCGGCCGCCTCCCAGTCGAGGTCCGCCTGGAGCGCCCACAGCAGGCCTCCCAGGAAGGCATCCCCGGCGCCCGTGGTATCGACCGCCTTCACGGCCGGCGCGCGAACGAAACCCTCGAAGCCGTCGGTCGCAATCGCACAACCGGCTTCGCCGTCTGTCACGACGACGGCGGCGTTGCCACAGCGCTTGCGCATGGCGCGCGCCATGGCCAACGGATCGCTGCCCGCGTCGGGCACGAGCTCACGGGCCGCCGACTTCGCTGGCTTCAACAAGTCGGCCGCAGCCAGCACCGCGTCGAGGCTTGCTTCGTCGCCCAACGCCGCCAGCGCATCGCTCGGCGGAACATCCAGGTCGACCACCGTCGCGATGCCGGCCGCGCGCGCGATGCTGAGCGCTTCGAGCGCGGCGGCCAGGGGAAGCTGGGAGACTTCGGTCGTCAGGCGCGAGGCTCGACGGATGAAGTCTGCGTGATGCTCACGAACCTGCTCGGCCGTCGTCCTGGCCGTGGCGCCGGGCGCCATGTAGATCGCGCGGCCGCCGGCGTCATCGACGAAGATCTCGGCAACGCTGGTTCCCGATCCCTCGATCAACAGGTCGCGCTCGATGCCCAGACGATCCATGGCGGCGCGCAGCATGCGACCGTTCGGATCCGCACCCTGGCGGCCAAAGATTCCGGTCCGCAGCCCCAGCACCGCGGCCCAGCCGAGATGGTTCAACACGACGCCGCCGACGTGGGACACGACGGGTACATCCGCCTCCACGTCTCTCAAGACGACCTTGGCGTCGCGGCCGAGGATGCGCGGCGTGCGGTGGACGCGGTCCACCACCATGCTGCCGATGCCCACCACGTCCAGGGCGCGCTGCTCCGGGCTGTGCTTCCCGGTTTGGCTCATCTGCGGGTCTCCGTCGACGGATTCTCGGGCAGCTGGGTCACCCAGGGATCGCCGATCCGCTCGCGCGCCATTTCCCTGACGGCCGCGAAGCCGGCATCGAAGCGCTCGGCCGCAGCGGCGTCGAGCGCGGGGGTTCCCTCGGCAACCCGGTCGCTCGAGATCACGCCCATGCCCAGAAGCGCCCGCTTGAGGCACGCGACGCCGTGCTTGGCGCCCGCTTCACGACTCCACTTGCGAAACGCCTCCACGACTTCGCGAACCTGCTGCATGCGCTCAGCGTCGCCGGCTCGCGAGACCTGCCAGGCACGGGCCCATTCGCGGGGCAGCGCGTTGGCGGGGCCGGACACGACGCCGATCGGAAGCCCCCCGCGCAGGCGATGGCGATTCCAGTACTCGGAAATTACGCCGAACCCACCAGGGCGGGGCCGGAAGATCTCGAAGATCAGCATGGCGTTGCCGACGTAGATCCCGAACTCGCCCCGGTCTCGGAAGTGCTTGGCCGCCTGGGTGTAGTTGCCAAGCACACGCCGGCGGGCCGAGACCTTGATGCCCCGAATGAAGTCGAGGCGCGACATGGCCTTCAGCTGCCGGGTGCGGATGTGGGGAATCTTCGGATCGACCGCGATGTCGGCGTTGTCGTAAAGATAGATGGGGATGCGGCGCGGCAGCAGGTCCAGCAGGTCACCCACGTCGCGTGCTACGAAGCGGACCGGGTCGTCGATGCCGCGAATCGAGAGGGGAGCCAACACCGCGGCATCGGCGCCGTGGCTGATGGCAAACTCGAGGTTCTCGAGCGTCTCTCCGGGCGTGTGAGCCGTGACGCCCGCCCAGGCTTCGACGGCCCGGGTCTGGTCGGGACCCAGCCGCGCGTTGACCTTGGCGACCTCCTCGCTACACACCTGGATGACCTGTTGGCGCACCCGGTTGTCGAGGCGGTGCCACTCACCCGTGGTCCCCACGGCGAAGACCACATCGGCGCCCCAGCCGTCCTGCACCACGTGACGCACCACCGCTCGCTGATCGCTTTCGATCAGCTGACCCGCATCGTCCAGCACCGAAATCACCGGTACCGACAGTCCCGGGCAGGGGCGGGACTCCTCGACCGATCTCACGAGCAACCACTCCGTTGACCGACGCGGGGCGCCAGTGCCTTGACCGGCCTCGGGGCCGGTGCGTTGGACCGGCGTTGGGGCCTGGAGGCTCCGACGCTGGCTTCACGGAATGGTGCCTCAGATCGTCTCGAAGAAGTAGGTCATCCGGACCTGGAGAGCGGTCGCGAGCTTGTGCAGGGTCGACATGGACGCTGCGCTCTTGCCGAGCTCGATCTGCGAGATCAGGCTCACGGAAAGACCTGTTCGGTTCGCGAGCTGCTTGAGCGTCAGCTGGTCCGCCGTGCGTCGCTCTCGCAGACGCCGACCGACCTGCTGATTGAGACGGCTCTCGAGGTCGACGAGCAGTCCCTTCTCGCGGATCGCGGCCTGGATCACGGCGCGAACCTCTTCCATCGCCAGCGGCTTCTGGACGTAGTCGAACGCGGCCTGCTTCATGGCGCGCACGGCCACATCGACCGTCGGCATGGCGGTCATGGTGACCACGCAGATGTCCGAGTCGGCCGAACGGATCTTCTCGAGCAGATCGATCTTCGGATCGACCGGCGGTGAGACATCCAGAATCACCAGCTGGAAGCGCCCGCGTTTGATCTCTTCGAGGCACGCAGCCGGATCGTTGAGTGCGTGGGGCTGGTAGCCCTCTTGCGTCAGGAAGTCCTTGAGGTCGATGTTGCTGGCCTCATCCTGATCGATGACGAGAACGTTGAGTCGCTGCTTGCCTGCCATGGAAACCTCCTTGCTTCCATGTGAAGGCCGCCACCCGAACCACCCAGGATGTCTGAGGATTCGGTCTCCAGCGGCAATTCGCCTTGCAGCAGAACTCTTCGGTATTTCTCCTCAGTTGCGTGAGGCTTGAATTGCAAAGAATGAAAAAAAATCGCTTCGGACTCTCTCGGACCTTCAGGGATTCTCCCGAGACAGCAGCCAGTCACTGCCGAAGGCCGACGCGGGCGCATCGGCCGGGACCACCCGCAGGATCTCCAGGCGCGCGGGGTCCTGGTCCGGGGCCTCGATGGCGATCCAGGCCGGCGCCCGGATGCCATCGAACATGCGGGATGGGCCGAATCGGAAGCGGACGCCGTCCCGGCGATCGATCCGGACCACCTCGTAGCTGTCCATGTCGACCCAGAGGGAGGGGAGCCGTCGCTCCTTGCCGTCGGGGCCTCGGGGAAGGCGACCGCCCAGCACATAGCAGTCGCGGTCGTCGGCGATGCCCAGCACGACTTCACTGGCAGGCACGCCGAAGCTGGTGAGAGCCGCCTGGAGGGCGGCGCCAGAGCCGGTCTGGAGAAAGAAGATGGGCGGGAGAAAGGGGCGCGGCGTCTGCAGCAGCTCACCGTCCCGGCTCGCCGTGTAGTCGCTCCCCTGCAGCAGGTGGCGCTCGACGAAGCCAGAGTTGCTGCGCAGCTCGAGGCGCGCAAGCCCGGTGGGATGGGTCGCCAGCATCCCGGCTGCCACCGGCGCCCGGTCGCCGATCTTGAGGCTCACCTCCAGCAGCAGCGGAACGGTGCGGCGGGCGGCCTGGTTCGTGGTCGCCACGGCCTCCGCGATCTTCTGGGCGTTCGGAACAACAGCCCGGGCCGGGGCGGATCCGACCCATAAAGCGAACACGATCGCAAAGATCCTTGCTGTGCGGGCCACCGTCCCTACCCATGTGCTCGGGATTCATCCATCGGACCTTCACCGGCCCGTGAGCTTCGACGGCCCGGCGTATTGGGCCTCGGAGCCCAGCTCTTCTTCGATCCGCAGCAGGCGATTGTACTTGCCGATGCGGTCCGTGCGGCAGAGCGATCCCGTTTTGATCTGACCGCAGCCGGCTCCCACGGCCAGGTCCGCGATCGAGGTGTCCTCGGTCTCGCCGGACCGGTGGGAGACGACGGCCGCATAGCCGGCCGCGCTCGCGATCCGCATGGCCTCGAGGGTCTCGGTGAGGGTGCCGATCTGGTTCAGCTTGATCAGAATGGCGTTGGCGGCGCCGGCGTCGATCCCCTTCTGAAGGATGGACGGGTTGGTGACGAAGAGGTCGTCCCCAACCAGCTGCGTGGAGGAGCCGAGGGCAGCGGTCAGCTTCGTCCAACCCTCCCAGTCGTCTTCGGCCAGACCGTCTTCGATGGAAACGATCGGGTACCGGGCGACCCAATCCTCCCAGAAGGCGATCATCTCGTCGACGTTCTTGCTGACACCCTCGCCTTCGAGCAGGTACTGGCCGTCGCGATAGATCTCGCTCATGGCCGGGTCGAGCGCGATCGAGATGTGCTCACCGGGCCGATAGCCGGCCTTCTCGATGGCGATCAGGATCAGCTCGATCGCCTCGCGATTGCTCTTCAGATCGGGAGCGAAGCCGCCCTCGTCGCCGACTCCAGTCGAGTAGCCGCGCTCCGCCAGCACCGAGCGAAGCTTGTGGAACACCTCGGAGCCCCAACGCAGCGCTTCGGAGAAGCTGGGTGCGCCGAGGGGAAAGATCATGAACTCCTGGAGGTCGATGCTGTTGTCCGCGTGAGCGCCGCCGTTGATCACGTTCATCATGGGCGCGGGCAGGATGTTGGCCTTGTTTCCGCCGAGGAATCGATACAGCGCAACGCCGGCCTCGTGGGCGGCGGCGTGCGCGGCGGCGAGCGACACGCCCAGGATCGCGTTGGCTCCGAGCCGGGCCTTGGTCTCGGTCCCATCCGCGTCGATCATGGCCTGATCGATCTCGGCTTGTTGTTCCAGCGTTCCCAGCCCACGGCGGCGGACCGTCGAAGCCAGCTCGCCGTTCACGTTCTCGACGGCCCGCAGCACACCCTTGCCCCCGAAGCGGCGCTGGTCGCCGTCGCGCAGATCGTGGGCCTCGCGCGAGCCGGTCGACGCGCCCGACGGAACCGACGCCATCGCACGGTGACCGCTGGTGGTGATCAGTTCAACCTCCACCGTCGGATTGCCGCGCGAATCCAGGATCTCGCGAGCGTGCACCGACTCGACCTTCACGTCTGCCATTGGGGGTGCCTCCGCCTCTGAACTCGAAAGGCCGGGAAGCTAGCACTGCCCACTGCTCAGTCAGGTGCGGTGAGTGGATGGGAGGGGTGCGGTGGAGGGACGACGGGGTGAGAAGGGTCAGGTCTTGGCTGACCCAGCGGGGCGGGTGATCCCTCGGGCCACCACCGCGATCGAGCCATCGGGCGTCTCGAAGACCTCGGCATCGACGCCGAAGACGTCCCGCAAGATCGTGCGGTTCAACAATTCGCGCGGCGGCCCGCAGGCCCGGAGCTCGCCGCCGGCCAGCAGCGCAAGACGCTGGCAGCTACGCGCCGCCAGTCCGAGATCGTGCGAGATGATGAGGACGGCCCCGCCGCGCCGGGCAAACTCGGTCACCTGCTCCAGCACGGCCATGCGATGGGCCAGGTCCAGATGCGCCGTGGGCTCGTCGAGCAGCAGCACGTCGGGCTCCTGGACCAATGCCCGGGCGACCAGCACCAGCTGGCGCTCGCCGCCCGAGAGCTCGAGCATCGAACGGTCGGCCAGCGCTTCGATCCCGACCCGGGCCATCGCCTCACGCGCTTTTTCGAGATCCAGAGCCGACTCGAAGCCCATCGGGCCGAGATAGGGCGTCCTCCCCATCAGTACGACCTCGGCGGCGCTGAAGGGAAAGGCGATGTTGGCATCCTGGGGCACCACGGCCACCCGCTGGGCGAACTCCCGGCGCGACCAGGCGTCGAGGGCCCGCCCCTGGACGCGCACGCTCCCCTCGCTGGCTGCCAGCACCCGCGAGGCCACGCGCAACAGCGTCGTCTTGCCGGCACCGTTCGGGCCCGCCAGCGCAACGATCTCGCCCGCGGCGATTTCAAAGCTCACGGATCGCACGATCCAGCGATCGCCCTGCTTGACGCTGACCGCGTCGAAGCAAAGAGCCGCCTGCGCACTCACGGGGCGAACACCCGCCGCTGCTGGCGTCGCAGCAGCCACAAGAAGAGCGGGCCCCCAGCCACCGCGGTGATGGCTCCGACGGGAAGTTCGCGCCCCCCCGGCAGCGTGCGCGCCGCAGTGTCACAAACCACGAGAAAGACGGCGCCGCCCAGTGCGGCTGCGGGCACCAGCAAGCGATGGTCGGGGCCCAGCACGAGCCTCAACAGGTGGGGAATGATCAACCCCACGAACCCGATCAGGCCTGCCACGGAGACGGCGGCACCGACCATGAACGATGTCGCGAGCAGCAGCAGTCGCTTCTGGCGTTCGACATCGATACCGAGCTGCTGGGCCGACTCCTCGCCGAGCGCGAGAAGATTCAGACCGCGCGCCATCGGCAGGGCGCAAGCAAGACCGGCCACCAGGAAGAAGACGACCCAGCCCGTGACCTCAGCTCGGATCGCCGAGAGGCTTCCAATCAACCACAGGAAGATGTTCGAGCTTTCGGTGAGTCCCGAAATCGACGCCAGGAACACGATGGCGGCGGACGCGAACGCGTTGAAGACGACGCCCGTGAGCAGTAGATGGGTCGACGAAACGTGTCCACGCACACCGGCGACGGCGTAGAGCAGCAGCGTCGTGAGGGTGGCGCCCGCGAAGGCGGCGGGCGGAACCGCCGCGTACCCGAGGCCGAAAGAACTCCCCAACGCGAGCACCAAGATCCCGCCGAGTGCAGCGCCGCCCGAGACGCCGAGCACGAACGGGTCGGCCAGGGGATTGCGCAGCAACGCCTGGAAGAGCACTCCGGCAACGGCCAGGCTCGCTCCGACGGCCATGCCCAGCAGCGCGCGCGGCAGCCGAACCCGCAACACGATGTCGGCCGCTGCCGGCGTGGCATCGTCCCCGATCAAAGCACGCCAGACCTCGCTCAGTGGGAGCGCGCTCGCACCCGAGACCACGGCAAGCAGCAGTGCAAGTGCCAGCAACGATCCCAACATCGCCAACGAAAAGGCGACTCGCGCCGGGCTCAACACCTTCACGGCGCGACTCGCAGCTCCGTCGGACGCAGCGCGTCCGCCAGCAGCTGAAGACTCTGCTCGAGGAACGGCCCCGGGCGCCACGCCGAAGCGGACAACACCACGATGCGGTTCGCACGAACCGCGGGAAGCGATGGCCAACGCGACCAGTACGCTTCGGCCTGCGCGGCATCCGGACTCGCATCGAGGATCACATCCGGCGCCGCCGCGAGCAGCCACTCGAGGCCCACCCTGGGATAGGCCTCGCTGAAGCCCGCTGCGATGTTGCGCGCACCGGCCACGTCGAGCAGCTCGTGGAGGTAGGAGCCACCGCCTACCACGTAGAGCGGATCGCGCTGGATCACCATGACCACGCGCGGATGGGGCGCCTCAGCGGTCGCCGACCGGGACTCGGCCACGGCTCGACGAATCACAGCGACGCGCGCAGCCGCGGCCTGGTCGCGATCCACCAGGGCTCCCAGCTCGGTGATCGACGTCAACACCTCTTCGAGCCGGTGGTTGGGCAACGACACGACGCGGATGCCGAGTTGCTCGAGCCGCTCGCCGAGATCGCGTTGCTGGGCAGCGGGAACGACGACGACGGCGTCGGGTTCGAGGGCCACGATGGCTTCGAGGTTCGGACTGAAGAGTCCGCCAACGCGCGGCAGCTCGGCCACGGACGGTTGCTGACGCGCCGAGTAGTCGTCCACGCCAACCAAGGTGTCTGCCGCGTCGAGCGACAGCAGGATCTCGGTCAGAGACGGATTCAGCGAGACGATGCGCAGCCGTTCCGGCTCTTCGGCCGCAGCCGAAGCCACCACCGCCAGGATCAAAAAGACCGCCAGCATCCCACGTCGCATGGCCCCGGATACTAGTAGAGGCCCGCATCAAGCGTGGCACCACCCACCAAAGAGCCACCAGCAGTTTGCCGCTGCGGCAAACTGCAAGCCGCTGCCGCCTTGGAGACGGTGAACGCGAGGCAAGGACCCGGGCGGCAGCGGCCCGCCGCCCGGGTCGCAGCTCAACGGGCGCTGACCGTCGTCTTGCCGTCGAGACGCACGTGCGGTCGGAGGCGCTCCAGGCCGGCATCGCCGATGCCCTTCACGTCCTTCAGCTCGTCCACGGACTTGAAGCCACCCCGCTGCTTGCGCAGCTCGATCATGGCCGCTGCGCGGCTGGCCCCGATGCCCGGCAGAAGCTGGAGCTCCTCCAGCGTAGCCGTGTTGACGTTTACCACTCCATGAATCTCACCGGCGGCCGTGGCCACCGTGGCCAGCAGACTGGCCGAAAGCAGCGCGAGCGCAAACGCTCGCACCGTTCGCTTGGCATCAAACATCGATCATTGTCTCCGGGGACCGAGTCGGGGGGAGAAACGGAAAAGAGGGCTAGCGGTCGCGGCCCACCGCGTAGTCGGCGGCGGCCAGCAGGTGTTGCTTCAGCGTCCCTTCGCTGAACGGAGCGATGGATTCAGCGGCCCGCGCCATGTGCTGCTCGGCGCGTTTGACCGTGTCGGCAACGCCACGGTAGCGATCGACGACTTCGATCACCGGCGCGAGATCGAGCTCGGCGCCGTCGGCTTCGCCGGCCGGATGCGTCTCCGAACGGTGCGCCGCCATTTTGAGCACTTCCACCACCGCGTCGTGCTCGGCCGGGGTGCAGCGCTTGAGCGCCAGCAGCAACGGCAGAGTGACCTTGCCCTCGCTGAGGTCGGTGTGGGGCAGCTTGCCCAGCACGTCCTCGCCGGCCTCGTAGTCGAGGGCGTCGTCGCGAAGCTGGAAGGCCAAGCCGAGCTCGCGTCCAAACTCGCGCAGCCGCCGACGCTCTCCACGGGTGACGCCACCGAGAACGGATCCGGTCTCGCAGGCCGCCGACAGGAGCACCGCACTCTTTCGCTCGATCACGGCGAAGTAGTGCTGCTCGGTGACGGTGGCGTCGAAGCTCCGCTCGAGCTGGAGGAGCTCTCCCTCGGCCATGCGCCGAATCGTGTCGGCGAAGATCCACAGAATCTCGAGGTCGCCGTCTTCGACGATCATCGAAGACGCGCGCGCGTACAAGAAGTCACCCGCCAGGACTGCACGACGGTTTCCCCAGATGGCGTTGGCCGAAGGCTGACCCCGGCGCAGATCCGACAGGTCGACCACGTCGTCGTGCAGCAACGTCGCCGTATGCAACAGCTCGACGGCGGCCGCGACCTGGATGCGCCTCGGTCCCACGTACCCGCAGAGGTCGGCCGCGAGCAGCAGCAGCGCCGGGCGGATGCGTTTTCCGCCGGCGCCGAGCACATGTCGGCCGAGCGCGTGAACCACCTCGCTGGGCGAGTCCAGCTGCTCGTACATGGCACGCTCGACCAGGTCGAGGTCGGGTCGGATGCCCTCGACGACGCTGAGGAACGGATGCGTGGAGGAAGGCAGCATCGGCAGCCAGCCTAGCACCAGAGCTTGGGGTGTCAAAGACCGTAATCAAAAGAAAACAGTTCAAAATCAATAGGTTAACGGTCGTTCACGGCGCGAACGTGACGCGTGTGGTTCGGCTCCGGATCGAATCTCACGCCAGCGAGCGGAGCCATTCGACGGCTTCACCGACCTCGCGAAACGCGATGCGCTCGACACCCGCCAGTTCCTGCCCGTCCGCGCCCTTGGGGAGCAGCAGGCGGCGAAAGCCCAAGCGGGCGGCCTCGCGCAGCCGGAGATCCATTCGGCCGATCCGCCGGATCTCCCCGCCGAGACCGATCTCGCCGCAAGCGGCGACATCGGCCGGGAGTGCCAGGTCGAGCCGGCTCGAGGCCAGGGCGAGGGCGACACCGAGATCGGCGCCGGGTTCGCTCACGCGCACGCCACCCGCCACGTTGAGGTAGACGTCACAGGACAGCAGGTCGACGTTGCTGCGTCGATCGAGCACAGCGAGCAGCAGGGCCAGGCGACCGTCGTCGATGCCAACACTCGTGCGACGCGCCATGCCGTAGCCAGCGGGCACAACCAGGGATTGGATCTCGACCAGCATTGGACGCGTGCCTTCGACCAGCGGGACGATGCAGGAACCGGGAACACCGGCGCGCCGCTCGGCGAGGAAGTGCTCGCTCGGGTTCTCGACAGCCTCAAGGCCAGCTTCGGTCATCTGGAAGACGCCGACTTCCTGGGTCGATCCGAAACGGTTCTTGTTGGCGCGCAGCAATCGGAACGCGTGACCGCGTTCGCCCTCCAAGGTCAACACGACGTCGACGAGGTGCTCGAGAACGCGGGGGCCCGCAATCGCACCTTCCTTGGTGACGTGACCGATCAGCACCAGCACCGTGCCGTGTCGCTTGGCGACGGCAGCGAGCAGGGCGGCCGACTCGCGCACCTGGGCCACCGAGCCGGGCGCCGACTCGACCTGTTGGGTGTGAAGGGTCTGGATCGAGTCGACAAGAACGACGGCGGGAGCGTGTTCGCGCCACGGGTCGGCGAGCGCTTCGACCCGGGTCTCCGCCATCACCAGCAGGTCTCCGGGAAGCTCGGGCAGGCGGTCGGCGCGCAGCCGGACCTGCTCCGCGGATTCCTCGCCGGTGACGTAGAGAATGGGAGCCGAGGTGTTCACGCCGGCCGCGAGCTGGAGAGCCAGCGTGCTCTTCCCGATCCCGGGCTCACCGGCCAACAGCACCACGGAGCCCGGCACCAGGCCGCCGCCGAGCACCCGGTCGAGTTCCGCAATGCCGGTCTCGATGCGGGGCAAGCCGGCAGTCTCGATCTCGCGCAGCGGGCGGGCCTTGGGGATGTCCGGGGCCGCGTCGACGCTGAGCAGATCGCGACGGGGTCCGCCCGACCCCGTCCCGCCGACCGAAGCTTCGACCAGCGTGTTCCAGGCGCCGCAATCGGGACAGCGCCCCAGCCAACGCGGCTGCTGCGCGCCGCAGTCCGTGCAGCCGAAGACCGATCTCACCCTCGCCACGGCGCCACTATAACGCGCCAGCAACCGTAAACCGGAATTCTCCGGACGGTTGACAGTCGATCCGACGAGCCTACCTTCTGGGTCGTCCAAATCCTTCAAGCACTGGAAACAAAAGAGAATTTAGGACCGGAGGGAGCATGCTGGAGCGCTATGGGAAGCTGGCCGAGGCCGCCCTGCGAGACGAGCCGCCGAGCCGCGACGACGCCCGACGCATCCTGGACGGGGAAGGTTTCGAGCTGCTGCCGTTGCTTCACGCCGCCTTCGTGCCGCGCCAGCAGCACTTCGGCCGCCGCGTCATGGTCCACGTCCTGAACAATCTGCAGAACGGTCTGTGTCCCGAAGACTGCGGCTACTGCTCCCAGTCCCGCGACTCTCAGTCGAACATCCGCAAGTACCCGATGAAGAGCAGCGAGGAGATCCTGGCCGAGGCGGAGAAGGCCGCGCGGGCCGGCGCCAGCCGCTACTGCATGGTGCTTTCGGGTCGGGGCCCGAGCCTCGAGCGCACCCGCCAGCTGGCCGACATGATCCGCCAGGTGAAGCAGCGCTATCCGATCGAAGTGTGCCTGTCGGTAGGCCTGATCGACGACGAAAAGGCCGCCATCCTGGCCGAGGCCGGACTCGACCGCCTCAACCACAACCTCAACACGAGCGAGTCCCACTACCCGCACATCTGCTCGACCCACACCTACCGCGATCGGATCGAGACCCTGCTCTCGGCCAAGAAGAACGGCATCGAAATCTGTAGCGGAGTGATCCTCGGCGTGGGCGAGTCGAGCGAAGACGCGATCGAGGTCGCCTTCGAGCTTCGCAAGCTCGAGGTGCCCTCGATCCCCGTGAACTTCCTGATCCCGATCGAGGGCAACCCGCTGCTCTCCGACGGAAGCCTCTCGCCCGAGCGCTGCCTGCGTGCACTGGCCATGATGCGGCTGGTCAATCCACGCGCCGAAATTCGTGTCGCCGGTGGCCGCGAAGGTCACCTGCGCTCGATGGAGGTGCTCGCGCTCTGGCCTGCCAACTCGCTGTTCGTCGAGGGTTACCTGACGACGAAGGGCGATGCGGTGCGCGACACCTACCAGATGATTCGCGAAGCCGGCTTCGAGATCGAGGGCAATCCGCTGATGGACGCCGACGGGCGCGAAGCCGCCAAGGCCGAGGGCTTCGCACTGCCGTCCCGGCTGACGGGTCGCGACGGCGAGCTGCTGAAGCCCGAGGTGATCCGCATTGGCTGAGGCGGCGGTCCGCGCCTTGGCGAGCCCGATCGACGCTATCGCCGATCAAGAGCTGGACGACCTGCGCGCACGCGGGACCTACCGCAGCATGCGGATTCTCGAAGGACTCCAGGCAGCGCGCATGCGGGTCGACGGCCGCGACGTCCTGCTCTTCGCCAGCAGCAACTATCTCGACCTCGCGAGCCACCCCGAAGTCATCGAAGCCTCGTGCCGCGCGGCTCGTGAGCTCGGCTGCGCCTCCGGCGGTTCGCGGCTGATCAGCGGAAACCTCGCGGTGCACGAGGCGCTCGAGCACGAGCTGGCGGAGTTCCTCGGCATGCCCGCCTGTCTCGCGTTCAACACCGGCTACATGGCCAACGTCGGTGTCATCCCGGCGCTGACCGGTGACGGTGACCTGGTGATCTCCGACGCGCTGTCCCACGCATCGATCATCGACGGTTGTCGCCTGTCGAGGGCGGACGTGCGGGTCTTCCCCCACGGCGACGTCGACGCGCTCGAATCGCTGCTTCGGAGCGAGGCTCCGAAGCGCCGCCGGATGCTACTGGCCATCGACGGTGTCTACAGCATGGACGGCGACGTGGCTCCGCTGCGCGAGATGATTCCCCTGGCCCGGCGCTGGGGTGCGATGGTTCTGCTCGACGACGCCCACGGCATCGGCAGCCTCGGACGCCGAGGTCTCGGGGCGGCCGAGATCGAAGGCGTCGAGACCGAAGTCGACATCTGGATGGGGACCCTCGGCAAGGCCCTGGGATCTTTCGGCGCCTTCGTTGCCGGAAGCCAGCGGCTACGCGAACTGCTGATCAACACGGCGCGAAGCTTCATCTTCAGCTGTGCGCTGGCGCCTCCCCAGGTCGAGGCCGCGCGCGCCGCGCTGCGTCTGATCGGATCGGAGCCGTGGCGTCGAGAGAGGCTCCAAGCCAACGCCGCGCGCTTGCGCGCCCAGCTCTCGGAGCGCGGCATCGAGACGGCACCCAGCACGACCCAGATCGTGCCCGTAGTGGTCGGGGAGAATGCGCGGACCATGGCCATCTGCGAGCGACTGCTCGAGGCCGGCTTCTACGCCCAGGGCATCCGCCATCCGTCGGTTCCCGAAGGCACTGCCCGGCTGCGGCTGACGCCCATGGCCAGCCACCAGACCGACGAAATCGATGCGCTGGCAGCGGCCGTGGCCGACGAAGTCCAGAGGTCGGCATGAGTGGAACGCGGGGCTTCTTCGTCACGGGCACCGACACCGGCGTGGGCAAGACCGTGGTGAGCCTGGCACTGATCCGCGGGCTGCGCCGGCACGGCCTCGACGTCGGCGCCATGAAGCCGGTCGAGACCGGCGTCGGCCCGGAGGGCCCGCTCGATGCGTTGGCCCTGCGCGCCGCGGCAGGCGACGCGGACGACCTGGCCGACGTCTGCCCGTTGCGCTTCGCACTGCCGGCGGCGCCGACCGTGGCCGCCGCGGCGGAGGGCCGCGAGGTCGAAGTCTGGGCCATTCACCGCGCCTACGAGCGACTCGCAGCGCGGCACGATTGCATCGTTGCAGAGGGCGCCGGCGGTCTGCTGGTGCCGCTGGCGGACAAGCTGTGCATGGCGGACCTGGCCCGCGACCTGGACCTGCCGCTGATCGTCGTGGCCCGGGCGGCACTGGGGACCCTCAACCACACCTTCCTCACGCTCGAGGCCGCCGTGTCTCGGGGTCTCGACGTTGCCGGCGTCGTCATCTGCCACGCTTCGGGTCCGATCAGCCCGGCGGAGGAGTCGAATCTCGACGCACTGCGGCGAGCTCTGGAAGGAGCCCTGATCGGCGAGATCCGGCCCCTCGCTCCCGGCGAGGCCGCCCCGCCGGAGGCGATCGATCTCGAAGCCCTGTTGGCGCTCGACCTCTGAAACAACAATCGGCCAGGCTGCGTCAACCGATCGATGACGCGTCTCTGACGCACATCGCCCAAGCCGGGCCATTCGCGTCATTGCCAGGCTTGCGCTTGCCGGGCGGGCCCAAGCGGGCGGCGCCCAAGGGGCGGCTCAAGGGGCGGCGGAGATGCACCGATTCAGGGGTGCTGGGGGGAGGATCCCACATTTCTACGCAAACACCGGAAACCGAAGACGAGCTGCAAGATCTCGACCGCAAGATCAAGCAGCTCAAGCTCGACTACGAGCGCTACTTCCTCGGAACCCGCCCGCGCGAGCCGTTCCTGCTGCGCAGCGAGGTCCAGAAGACCATGGCGATCCTGTCGAATACCGCCATCCAGAACACGGCGCTGCGGTTCAAATTCAGCAGTATCTGCTCGCGCTATCAGGCGCTGAAGCGCCAGTGGGACGAGACCCTGCGCAAGATCGAGGCCGGCACCTACGCCCGTCACCGGTTCAAGGCCGACCTCCACGAGCGCCAGCGCCTCGATGATGCGCGGCGAGCGCTCGATTCCGAAGACCGCTCCAGCGGGAATCAGGCGCCGGCTGGACAGACGGATCTGTTCGCGGACTACCGGGCTGCGCGCCTGGCCTGCGGCCAGGCTGTCGACGGGCTGACGCCCGCCAAGCTCAAGCAGCTGCTGGACAAGCAGCGCGCCCAGCTCGCCAAGCGCTTCGGCGACGACTCAGAGTTCAGCTTCCGCGTCGTGGTCGAGGACGGCAAGGCCAAGGTGAAGGCGCGAAAGGTCAGCGCCGCCTGAGGGCCTGACAGAAGGCTGGCGCGGGGACCTGGGACTGCTTCTCAGCGCTTCCGGCTCACAGCCAGCCGGGTTTCTGCCAGCGCGATCGCGGCCTCGAAGTGCTCGTAGCGATCCCGCTCCTGCTCCGCATCCACGGCTGCCAGTCCTTGGCGCGCGCGTTCCAGGTCGAGCTCGGCCTGGGCCACGTCGATGTCAGCGGCGATCTCCCAGGACTCGAGCAGCAGCGTCACGCGCTCGCCCGAGACGTCGGCGAAGCCAGTGGTGATCGCGGCCCAGCTGCTGCCCTCGGCGGTCTTGATCTCGACCTCGCCGACCTTGAGCGGTGACAGGAAGCGCTCGTGCTTCTCGAGCACGCCGAAGTCACCTTCACTGCCGGGCAGGACCACACTGTCGACCGGGCCCCG
>SMWR01000077.1 GCA_004356735.1 Deltaproteobacteria bacterium | reverse complement strand
GAAAATGAAAATCATTGTCAATTTCATTATCGAACGCCAGGCCGCGAAGTTTTGTCCCCCGCGGGGGAATGACCGGTTCTGTCCCGGGGGCGTGCGAGCCTGGGTCTCGTGGCAGCCATCGGGCTGGTAGGCTGGCCGGTGGCAGAGGGAGATAGGGTCGTTGGCGACGGGACTCGAGAATCCGGCTGTGATCGTGGCCCGGGGACCGCGTGCGCTCGAGGAACGCCTGCTGGACGAGATCGTCGAGCGGCTTCGGGCCGGTGAGGTGGACCCCAAGCTCCTGGCGCGCCCCGTCCGGGTGATCGTGCCTTCCCGCAGCCTGCGGCAGCAGTTGGCCGGCGCCATCGTGCGTCGCTGTGGAAGGGCCGTGGTCGGCCTCCAGGTGCAGACGCTGCACGCGCTGGTGCTCGAGATCCTGGATCGGGGCGGGGTCGAGGCGCGAGCGGCGGAAGTCCTCTATCCGGTGCTGGTTCGTCAGGTCGCGCGCGAGCACGAGCTCCTGTGTCACGAACTCGACGATCTGGTCGACGGCTACGGATCGGTGACCAGTGTCGTGAGCGACCTGCTGGACGCGGGCTTCGAGCCGAACGGTCTCGACGCGGTCCGCGACGCCATCCGCGAGTCGCCGGGCTCCGAGCGCCAGCGTCTGCGCGCCATCGCCTTGGCCGAGACCGCGGCCGAGGTATACCGGCGACTGGAGGCCTCCCGGGTGGGGCACCGTGCGCTCCAGCTGGAGCAGGCGCGGCAGCTGCTCGGCGTCGAGGCGGAGCGGGTCCTGCCGGCTCGTGCTGTGCTGGTCCACGGCTTTGCCGAGGCGACGGGGCAGCGCGCCGAACTCCTCGAAGCATTGGTTCGCTATCGGGACGCCCGCGTCTTCCTCGACGAGCCGGCAGATCCCGCGCGCCCCGAGCAGGCCGACGCGGGGATCCGCTTCCTCGATCGCTTGCGAATCCGCTTCGAGGGGATCGCCGCCGTCGAGCGGATCGAAGCTCCCGGGGCGGCTCCCAAAGTCATGGCGTTCGACGCCCCCGGTGCCTCGGCCGAGCTGCGCGAGGTTGCCGTGCGGATCCGGCGGCGACTCGAGGCCGGGCAAACCGAGCCCGAGAGGATTGGAGTCGTTGCGCGCGACTGGAGCGGATCCCGCGCGGCGCTGCGCCAGCACTTCGACCGTCTCGGCATCCCCTACTCCGGCGTCGGTGAGCGGGGCGCCGCCACGGCCGCCGCCCGCCGGATCTCGGCGCTCCTCGACCTGCTGCACGGCGGTCCCCGCAGCCTGACCGACCGTTGGCTCGACGCCGCGGTTCGTCTCGATGGCGCCGGCGGCGGCGCGCGCGTTCACTCGGACCTGCGTTTTGGTCTGCGCCAACGGGGCGCGATCCGGATCGAGGACGTCGCGGGGCTCGACCTCGACGGGCGCGATCTGTTTCTCAAAGTGGTGGGTGGCTGGGACTTCGAAGGAGATCACGGTCCGCGTCCCGAGCGTCGGCGGCTGCGTGCAGCGGAACTCGAGCGGGCGGTGCGTTGCGCAGACTCCGCGTGTCGTCGTTTGCGGCAGCTACGAAGTTGTAGATCACTCGGCGCGTTCTGCGATGGCCTCGATCGAATGCTCCGGAATGATCTCGGCTGGGACGCGGAGCGCAGCGATTGCGGTGCCGGGCTCGCGGCGCTCGAATCCCTTCGCACCGGGCTTCCGGATGCTACGAGCCTCTCTTTCGAGGACTTCCAGCTACTCATCCGGCACGTGCTCGAAGGCACGGGCCGAGACGGGATCGGCGGGGCCGGTGGTGGCGTGCAGGTGTTGAGCGTAATGGAGGCGAGGGCCAGGACCTTCGACGCGCTGTTCGTCGTCGGACTGAACCGTGACGTCTTCCCGCGCGGCATTTCCGAGGATCCACTGCTGCCCGACTCGATCCGAAAGAGCCTGCGTGCCGTTCTGTTGGAGATGCCCGTCAAGCGCGCGGGTCACGACGAGGAGCGATATCTCTTTGCCCAGCTGTTGGGCTCGAGTCCCGAGATCACTCTCTCCTGGCAATCGAGTGACGACGACGGCAAGGAGCGCGTGCCGTCGTCTTTCGTAGAGCGTCTCGGCTGGGGACCGGGGGGGCGCGACGTCGAACACGCCGCTTCGTGTCAGGCGCGCGGCCCCGATGCCGCTGTGGCCGGGCTCGACATGACTCCGGCAGAGCGTGCGGCGCTGGCGGGTCTGCGATCGGGCCGCCGGAACTTCGCGGCCTTGCTGCCATCGGCGGTTGCGTTCAGCCTGGAAGATCTCGCTGCAGAAGGCTTTGCTGCTGGAGGCCTTGAACTGGCCGGCACGTCCGCTGTGAACGTGGCCCAGGCGCGGCTGGCTTGGTTGGACGAAATCGAGGGTCGCGGGGATGCCAAGACCACACTCGGGCCGCACTTCGGTTTCATCGGAAAGCCTCGGCATGCGGGAGATCCCCGCTTCGGTCCGCTCTACATCACCACGTTGGAAGGCATGGCCCGCTGTGGTTGGCAGACCTTCGTGCGGAAACTGCTCGGCATCGAGGTCCTCCCGGACCCGCTGCAGGCCTTACCGGGCAGCGATCCCCGCCTGGTGGGTTCGACCGTTCACGCCGTCCTGGAGCGACTGGTGCGCGACCGGCTGCGAGAGGCGCCTGCCGACCTGTCGGCGGCTCGCTCCCAGCAGCCGGTCGAGATTGCCTGGCCCGATGCGGCGGAGCTTTCGGAGCGGATCGGGGCCGCGGCGCGTGAGGTGTTGGTCCAGGCAGGAATCGGGCTTCCCGGTCTCGAGCACGTGCTTCGGGAACAGGCCCGTCCCTTTCTGGATCGGGTTCGAGAGCTTGACTGGGTCGACGGAGAGCGTCTGGAAGGCGTCGTTGGCGTGGAGGTGGAGGGCGCGTTCGAACTGGCCGGCCCCGGCGGAGACCGGAGGGAGATCCGCTTCCGGGCCGACCGCGTCGATCTCACCGACGGCAAGCACCTGCGCCTCACGGACTACAAGACGGGAAGACCGATCTCCAATCTCAAGAAGCCAGAGACGCGGGAGCGGGACTTCATCCGCTCCGTGGCCAAAGGATCGAACCTCCAGGCCGTCGCCTATCGCAACGCCAGTGGCCCCGGCGGCGTCGGGCGCTTTCTCTTTCTTGGAGACGATCTCGAGCCGGACACAGCCGAGTACCTGGCGGGTGAGGCAGACACGACACTCTCGGTCGCGTTCGATCGCTGCGCTCGCGCCGTGCTCGGTGCCTGGGAGGTGGGTGCCTTCCTGCCGCGTCTGGTGGATCACGCAGGGGTCAAGGAGTTTTCGAGCTGCGAATATTGCGAGGTCTCCCAGGCCTGTCTCCAAGGCGATTCGGGCGCCCGCGCCCGACTGGTCGGTTGGATCGAGACGCGCGACCGTCGTCGTCGGCGAGTCTCCGGAGAAGCGGAGGCCCTCGACTGGTGGGACCTCCAGGCACCATTCGATCCGACCCGCGCCGCGAGCGGAGGCGACGAGGGGTGAGCGCCCGGGACGATCGGGAACGGCTGCTTCGCCTCGACGCCGAGACTCGCGAACGCGCCCAGCGCGAGTTCGACCGGCCGATGCTGGTCGAGGCCGGAGCCGGCACGGGCAAGACCACGGTGCTGGTGGCGCGCATTGTCGCCTGGAGTCTTGGGCCCGGCTGGGAGCGCGCCGTGCAGCGGACCGAGGAGCTGGGCATCGGAAGCGAGCCCCACGACGTCGCCCGCCGCGTGCTTTCCCGCGTCGTCGCGATCACGTTCACCGAGGCGGCGGCGGCGGAGATGGAGCTTCGAACCTCGCGCGCCTTTCGTCAGATCTCGGCGGGCGATCTGCCCGTTGGCGTGATCGCTTCCGCCCTGCCCGAGGATGAAGTTCGAAGGCAGCGGGCGGCCGCCCTCGCTGAGGCGCTGGCCCATCTCGAGGTCTGCACCATCCACGCCTTCTGCCGCCGGATTCTGGCCGCCCATCCCCTCGAAGCCGGGCTTCATCCCGCCTTCCAGGTGGATGCGGATGGGCGAGCGCAACAGGAAGCGGTGCGCGAGGCCATCGAGCAGGCGATCCGTTCGGGCTATGGGGAAGACGGCGACCCCGATCTCGTGGCGTTGGCGATCGACGGGGCGGGTCCCGCCGAACTCGAGGAGGCGCTGATCGAGCTGGTGGCCCAGGGCGTGGGGGAGAGCGATCTCGATCGAGATCCTTTCTCGCCCGAGGCACTCGAGCGCTTCTTCGACGTGCTCGAAGCTGGCATCGATGCCTTCGCCGACGCCGGCGTCGAGCGGGTGAGAAGCGTGAAGCGGGCGAGGAAGCCGCTCGAGATCCTCGATGCCCTCGATCGTATGCGGCAGCGCCTGGCCTCGGCCGACGTCGACGCTGCGGACGGTCTCAGCGACTGGCTCGTCGACTTCGAAGACTCCTGGTCGGGTCTGCGGGCTCACCTCATGAAATGGGGCAAGGATGATTTCGGCACGAACGAGCTCGACGTGCTCGGTGAGGAACGGGAGACGCTCTGTGCTGCGGCGCGCGGCTGGGTGCTGCTGCTCGACCACTGTCTTCGCATCGATCCCAAGTGTCTCGAGCGCGCACGGAGGGTTCTCAGGCCGATGCTGGCCCAGGTGCACGCGGAGCTGCGGCGTCGCGGCTTCTGCAGCTACAGCGGCCTGCTGAGCAAGGCCAGGGCGCTGCTCATGGAGGACGCCGAAGTGCGGGCCAACTGGCAGTCCTCGATCGATCAGCTGCTGGTCGACGAATTTCAGGACACGGATCCCGACCAGTGCGAGATCGTGGCCATGCTGGCTCTCGAAGGTCCCGAGGACCGCCGGCCCGGTCTCTTCCTGGTGGGAGATCCGAAGCAGTCGATCTACGGCTGGCGCCGGGCCGACCTGCGCGCCTACGAGAATTTCGTCGCCCGGGCGGCGCCCGATGCCCGGCAGCGCGGGAGGTTGTCGAAGAACTTCCGTTCGCTTCCGCTGATTCTCGACGAGGTCGAACGGGTCGTGAATCCGGTGATGCGCGAGAACCCGGGCGTGCAGCCACGCTTCGAGCGCCTGATCCCCAGCGAGGAGCGATGCGATGCCTCGCCCCCGGCGGAGCGTGCCGCCGTCGAGCACTGGATCTCCTGGGATCGCGAAACCATCGAAGGCGCTGTTCCCAAGACGTTGGTCCACCAGGCGGCCGAGCTCGAGGCGGCCGCCCTGGCCCGAGACCTCCGCGATCTGGGAAGTCGGGACGACTTCCGGTGGCGCGACGCGGCCGTGCTCTTCCGGGGCTCCGGCGATCTGGAGGTCTACCTCCAGGCATTGCGCGAGGCAGGCGTTCCCTACGCGGTCGAACGCGAGCGCACCTTCTACCAGCGGCGCGAGGTCATCGATGCGGCTGCCTTCGTACGCTGCGTCCTCGACCCCGACGACCAGCTGGCGCTCTTGACGACGCTGCGGTCGTCTGCGGTCGGCGTGCCGGACGCGGCCCTGCTGCCGTTGTGGGCGGGCGAGCTGCCTCGTCTGCTGGCTGCAGTAGCCGATGCGCCCGAAGCGACGCTGCCGGAGATCGACTCTTGTATCGAATCGGCCCTGACTTCGATTCCGGATGACATTCCGGGCATCGAACGGGTCGGCGCCTGG
>SMWR01000076.1 GCA_004356735.1 Deltaproteobacteria bacterium | reverse complement strand
TGCGCCGCTACTGCGAATGCCACCCTTCCGCGATGGGCCATGTCTTTCGGGGCACCAACCTGATCTGCGAGTGCGGCTGGGGCTGGTTCTCCCACCAGCAGAACCCCAGGCCCTGCCCCAGCGCCGCGCGACGGGCCGCCATCGACCCGGCGAAACCGCCCGCGAAGGCGCGCCTGTAGGCGGGTGGGTCGCTCTGATCTTGCCCAGCGGTAAGTCCTCAGCTGGGTCTGGATGTTTTCGGCGCTTGAACCAGGAGAGGGTTGCGGATTTCTCTCCGTCACCCGCCCCCGAAACGCTTCATCTGCTGGTCAGGACCCTCTCGTGCGGGATCCCGAGCGGGGGGCGGTGGCGGGCCATGCGCCGGGGCACCCTTCGGTGCCTCCATCGATCTCCAGGATGTGTGCTCGGCCCGCGGCACGCTGTCGCGGCTGCGCTGGCGGAGCGGGGGCAGGTGGGGTCGGAAAGACGGCCCGGCCGTTTGGCAGCTCCCGGCTGAATGCCGCCGTGGTTCGGAATGGCGCCGTCGTTCGGGTAGGGTGGTGGAGTGGGCTACCGAGGTCCGAGGACCTGCCGTCAGGAAGAGTCCCAGGAGGAACTGGGGCTTGCTGGGCCGCAGTCGACTGCCCGAGCAACAGGTCCTTGATTACGATGAGGAGAGGATCGAGAAGCTCTTGGCTTTCGAGCAGGTGATTCAGCTCAGGGCGACCGATCCGGGGAAGCGACCTCCTCGGCTGGCTGAAGCAGGGCAAGCGCTAGCCCCCCCGGAGCCCCCGGTGGGCTCTCGGCTTCCTCTCGAGTCTTCTTCGCGGCCTCCCGATAGGCGTTCTCAGGAGTTTTCGGGATCGGCTGCGATTTCGTGCGAGCGCTGAGACTCGGCATGCGACAAAATGTTCCGCGATCGTCGATTCCCCCCAGACATTCCTGCCCCCCCGCGAACCGTCCGCACGAGGCGAAGGGGACACGGCAGTGAACATCGGCATTATCATCGGACGCATTGGCGACGTGGACGGGGTGGCGCTGGAGACCGAGAAGTGGATCCACGTCCTGGAGAGGATGGGCCACCAGGTCTTCGTGCTGTCGGGCATCTTCAAGGGCCGGGTGGTGCCCCCCGAACGGGCGACCCGGCTCCCGATCCTCTCGTTCTTCTCCCCGGAGTGTGAATGGGAACAGAACCGGGCGTTCTTCTACCCGCCCGACGACCCCGATGAGCTGCTCTCGAACCTCGACAGCAACGCCCACCGCGTGGCGACCGAGATCTTCGGCTGGGTGCTGCGCAACAAGATCGACGTGCTGCTCTCCGAGAACGCATCGGCGCTGCCGTGTCACCTGTCCATGGGCATGGGGATCCGCATGGCGGTGGAAAAGATGGACATCCCACTGGTCACCCATGACCACGACTATGCATGGGAGCGCGGCAGCCGCTACGAATCGCCCTTTCGAGAGATCGAAACGCTGGTGAACGAGACCTTCCCGTTGCGCTCCCATCCGCAGACCCGCCATGCGGTCATCAGCCTGGCAGCGCAGCAGGAACTCAAGCAGCGCTTCGGCATCGACGCCCTCGTCGTTCCCAACGTCATGGACTTCGAAAAGCCCTACGGTGTGTCAGACGTCTACAACCGCGATTTGCTGCAGGAGATCGGCTTCGATCGCGATGACATCGCGGTCTTCCAGATTACGCGCATCATCGAGCGCAAGGGCATCGAGACCGCGATCGATCTGATCGGCCAGCTCGACGATCCGCGCGTCAAGCTCGTCATTACTGGCAGCGCGGCGGACGATGTGCGCAAGGGCTACTTCAAGCGTCTGGTCGATCGGGTCGAGGAGCAGAACCTCGGCCACCGTGTTCGCTTTGCCTACCACCGAATCCTCAGCGAACGCCGCCGGAACCCCGAGGGACGCAAGATCTACTCTCTCTCCGATGCCTACGCGAACGCAGACGCGTGTACCTATTTCAGCACCTACGAGGGTTTCGGAAACGCCTTCGTAGAGGCCGTGCTCGCCAGGCGACCCATCTTCATCAACAACTACAAGCCCGTCTACTGGCCCGACATCGGGAGCAAGGGCTTCCGCTGCGTGACCCTCGAGGACAGCAAGCTGACCGACGAGGCCGTTGAACAGGTGGATGAGATTCTCCACAACGAGCACTTGCGCAAGGAGATCGGCGAGCATAATTTCGCACTGGGCCGTAAGTATTTCTCGTACGAGGTACTCGAACAGAAGCTCGAGGTCCTTTTCAGCTTTTGAAGCCTGGCTGGCGGGGCTGCCCGGGCCATGGGCAGAGAGACCGGATGCCCCACCCCAGAACCACCGAGATGTTGGCCCGCTTGCGAGCCGAGCCAGTGAATACCTGGTTCGAGCTGGGTCTCCTCATCGATCGCCTGCGCGAAGACCGGGACGTGGCCGTCGTGCGCGCGGCCGGGGACTTCGAGCACTTCAAGCGCGAGCTCTCCCACGCGATCGCGTTCCTGACCTTCGAATACGGGATCGACGGTGTCTCCATGGAGATCGCCAAGTACGCCCGCGCCCTCCAGACTGTCCTGCCGGGCGCGAAGTTTCACTACATCGGGGGATCCTTCACGGAGCAGGCCGACAACGTGATCGATGTGAACGGACGTCGACACACTGTGGAAGGCATGAAGGCCTTTGGCGAGTGGCCGCTCTACGAGGATTTCTTCGAGCGAAAGCTCGAGCGGGGCGGGCCCCTCTACAACGAGCTCATCCAACGCTTCTGGGACGCGACACTGCAGCTTTGTCGGAGCCTCGGCGAGATCGTCGAGGAGCACGAGATTCGGCTGCTCTACCTGGTCAACGTCAATTCCAATCCAGGCAACCCGGCGCTCGCGCTGGCGACGATCTTCGTCTCCGAGTTGCTGGGCGTTCCGGTGATCAACAACTGCCACGATTTCTTCTTCGAAGGGGGGCACAGCGCGATCGATCGTCAGGTCGGGAAGCTGCCCTCCGGTCCTCGCGACCACTTCTTCACGAATGCCCACGTCGGTGAGGTGTTCTCGATTCTCGAGATGATCTATCCGTGGGACTCGCGCAGCTGGCTCAGTCTCTGCATCAACACCCATCAGACCCGTCTGCTCTGTGAACAGATCGGCCTGAACCCAGCCGGTGTCGCGGAAATCGGTACGGCCATCGACACCGAGCGCTACGCGCCGCTGGGCCGACGGCGCTCGCGCGAGACCTGGGACCAACTGGTCGAGATCCTCAAGGGCAGACGTTCCAGAGTTCGCGCGGTGGCAGCCGAACAGGTGGTCGAGGCGGGATCGTTGAAGCCGGGGCATCCGATCCTGATCGCGAGGAACAAGCAGGTCCAGGTCGATTTCGCGAGCAACAACACCATGTTTCTGCAGCCGACGCGAATTCTCGCGCGCAAGAGCATCGGGTCCAACTTCAAGCTGATCGCTCGTTTGCTCCGCGATCGCGAATTCGCGGCGGCCTTTCGCGCCGACCCTTCGAAGAAGCTCACACTGCTGGTGACCGGACCGGTGGCGGCGGGCAACGAGGCCTACCTCGAGAGCGTGGTTCGCGAATTCGCGGCGATGGTGTCGACGTTGGACTCCACAGTTCGTGACCGCGTCTATCTCGCCTTACTCTTCAGCGCCTTCGACACTCGCGCATTTCGCGCCGCGCATGAGCGCCCGATTGGAATGCCGGAGTTCTACAACATCGCCTCGCTCGTGGTGCTTCCCAGCGAGACCGAGGGGCGTGGGCTTCCCATCATCGAATCCGCCGCCTGCGGAGTGCCCATCCTGACGCGACGCTACGAGCCCCAAGACGTCTTTTCCGCCGTCGTGGGCGAAAATCTCGCGCGGAACGACAGGCTCGATGTGAACGCTTTCTCGGGCTCCGGCTTCGTAGACACGACGATAAATCGGCTGCGGAACCAGCTCCTCTCGCGGGAGGGGGCAGAGAAAACCGCCAAGCACAACCGTCAGGTCGTGGAGCGACGCTTCAGCATGCGAGCGCTTGCCTCGGAGTTCGAGGTCATCCTGAAGAATCTCCACTTCCAGCTCCAGCCGGGGGCGAGTGCAGAGAAGCGGGCGGCGAGCGCGCTGGAACGCTTCGCCGACAGGGTCTCGGGCACTTCAGTGGAGCTCTCCCGCCTGTTGGCTGCGGATCATCGTGAATACCTGCCGGGCTATGGCCGAATGGGTTTCATGTTGCTCCTGAAATCGTTGATCGACCCGAGCTACTTTCGGGTCGAGGAACAGCGGCTTCGCGGAATGGCTTTCGCCTTCGCCCGCAGGCTGGTAGCGACCTCTCCGGAGCCCGCGGGGCGGCTGGAGCTGGCCGAGTTCTACAACGCAGTGGAAGAGCTCTTCCTCCGGTGCGAGGGTGAGATGCCCGTTCGCATCGATCACTCCTTTGCGTACCGTCACCGGAACCGGCGCCACTATCCCTATCGAGATTTGACGCCCCAGGAGCTCACGGGCGTCATTGCGTTGCTCCATTGCGAGCTGTTTGGCCCGGCGATGCCGTCGCCGGTCGACGAGGCGAGCTCCCTTCCGCTCGCGGACTGGCACGGCATGGTGGCGCAGGGTTGTGGCAGTGAGCCGGAGATCGACGACCGGGATCGACTGCTGGAGCGTGTGCGAGAGCGCGTGCCGCTCGCGCTCTTTCCCGGCGCGGCTACGGAGCACGAGCTCGAGGTTTTCGTGGTGCAGACCGCCCGCCTGCGCCTGGGGCTGGGGCTGTTTGACGAGCTCTCCGGACGCCCGCTGTCGCAAATCGATGCCCTGCCGCCGATCTTCCTGATCGTCAGGCGGGATGCGTCGCCCGGCGAAGTCACCGCAGAGGCCCTCGAAAAGTATCTGGTGGGTGGCTCCCAATCCGAGGTGAGTGCCGACCGCGACCTCAAGCTGCTCCACCAGCGCGGCGTGTGCCGGGTGGTTGCCAGTGATCAGATCTCCGTCGGCGTCGATTTCCGACAGCTCGGAGAGGAGGCCCTGCGCACGCTCGACGGTGTTCGTGAAGCCGGGGGCTTCGCGGTCGTGTGTTGTGAGCACGGAGCGATGACCACGGACGGCGCGGCAATCGAGCGCTTTCACATCGGTCGGACCAACGACTTGTTGACCGCGAATCTGCTGGGTGTGTCGCTCGGCAGTGGCTATGTGCAGTGGGCGCCCGCCGGTCTGCGTTGCACCCTGGCCTACCCGACGCCCGTCCAGACCGCGAAGAGCTTGAGCAAGACCCTGGCGGATCGGCGCTTCCGTCGGCTTTGCAAGCGTCTCGGCACGGAGTTCGTCCTGGAGGCTCTGCGCGCGGACGCGGTTGAGCGCGGCTCGCCAGTCGAGGATGTTCTCGATCGCCTGTCGAGTCCGCAAGAGAGTCGTCCGAGGCCGGTCGTGCACGAGTCACTGAACGGGGTCTACGCCGATGGCTCTCCCTGGTCGGGCGTCATCGCCTCGGTGCCGTCCAGCCGTAGCCCACTCCGTTACGCCATCGTGACCACCAAGGGCGAGAATCGGACGGTTCCCGAGTTCGTGCGCCGATTCAACCGTTCCCCGGGGAAAAGGGCGCGGATCGCCTGGAACGGTGGCTATATCCTGAATGCCGAGCTGGTCGGAAAGCTCGGGCTGCCGGAGTCGTACATCGGCTCGCCGTTGGGGTTGATCATCTCCGGAGGACGGGTCTTGAGTCCACCCCTCTTCAACAAGCCGGCCTTCTTGGTGGGTGCGGACGGCTCGCTGTGCATTCGCCGGGTGAGCTGCGAAGCGGGTTTGTGTGCGCAGTCGGGGCGAAGCCGGGTGGAGCTCGCAGCCGAGCAGCGCAATCTCAGCGAGCCAGGCCAGCAGGTGTGCTTCTACGACCTTCTCTATCCGGGCGCGAGCCTTCCCGGCGACGGCCGCAGTCTGGTGCGGCTCGTGGGCAATCGGATCATGGAAGTGCACCACACCTTGCCGGGGCAGGATCTGCCGGTGCTTCCCGTTGGCCTGGTGGTCTCCTTTCCGTCCGGAGGGCTGCCCTCGGATTGGGAAGTGGGAAGGGTGCTCTCCCTCGACCTGGCCGGAATTTCGGATGTCGCGGATGCCATCGAGGCGGGTCCGCTGCTGCTCGACCAGGGAGAGCTCTGCATCGACATGGAAATTGAAGGTTGGAAGACGCAGAACTCCATTCAGACCCAGGCCGCGCGCCTCGACTATCTCGACATGCGGGGACCCAAGATCGCCGTGGGCCTCGACGCCGAGGGGGGGCTGGGCGTTCTGGCCGTAAACGGTCGCATTCGTGAGTCCGTGGGTGCGACCCATGGGGAGATGGCGGAGATTCTGAGGGCGCGGGGAATTCAGAGCGCGATGGGCTTCGATCCGGGGGGCAGTGCGACGCTGGTCGTGGGAGAGGAGCCGCTCAACATCTCTCCCTACAATCGGGACTACGAACGCAACATCTACTCGCTTCCGCCGCAGCCACGGGGGGTTGCGAACGCAGTGGTGGGCTACTGAGTCCCGCCGCCTCGAGCGGCAGCGTTTGCGGCGTTGCTCCAATTCGCTCGGCGCCGAGCGAACGGTCGGCAGGTCTGGCACAATCTGGTCCATGGGCCGAGTCTTCGTCAGCGCAGTCACCCACGCGAAGTCCGACGTCGCCTGCGTGCGCCGCTACTGCGAATGCCACCCTTCCGCGATGGGCCATGTCTTTCGGGGCACCAACCTGATCTGCGAGTGCGGCTG
>SMWR01000075.1 GCA_004356735.1 Deltaproteobacteria bacterium | reverse complement strand
CTGCAATTTGGATAGGTTACGCGGGCTTACAAGGAGATTCGCGGATCGTTCAGCGGCTTGGGGCTCTGCTGCAGTGCGGCCGAATGCGGTCGGATCAGTGGCTTGGGTTGCGAGACTGAGCGGGAACGGATCTTCGGACGGTGGCGACCTTTCTGGGTCGGTGGAGAAAGTGGGCTTGCCGTCCGCTTTTTTTGTTTTCTGAGGCTTGAAACGAGAAGCACGGTGTATCACGACATTCCCGAGGAGCTGCGTGTGCTGATTGAGCCCGTCGTTGACGACGCGGGCTTCGAACTCGTCGACGTGTTGATCCGGCGTGGCGGTCAGCCATGGCTCGTTCGCATCACGATCGACACGCGGTCCGCCGACGGTCGTGTTCCCGTCGAGCGCTGTGCCGATGTGTCGCGCGAGGTCGAGAGCCAGCTGGACGCGGCCGATGCGATCCCGGCCTCCTACCGGCTCGAGGTGTCGTCACCCGGACTCGACCGGCTGCTCGCCCGGGAAAAGGACTTCGCAGCTGCGCGTGGGGCGCACATCCAGGTCGAAACCCATCGGCCGTTGGACGGTCGCCGGCGTTTCAGCGGGCTGCTTCTGGCATTTGACGACGGCGTTGCCCGGGTCGACGTCGATGGAGACGAGTTTACAATTCCCTTCGACGACGTGGCGAAGGCGAAGGTCATCTACGAGTTCACACGCGCGGACTTCGTACCGGTTGCGCAGTCCCGCTGACGCAAGGTGAAACAATGTTCGGTCTGAAACGCGAAATCGACCAGATCGCCAAGGACAAAGGCATCGAGCGAAGCGAGATCATTCGCGCGATTGAAGAGGCCATGGTTCAAGCGGCGCGTCGCGATGGGGGCACGGTCGAGAAGGAGATCGAAGCCCGCTACAACGACGAGCTGGGTGAGATCGAACTTTTCGAGTTCCGCGAGGTGGTCGAGACCGTCGAAGAAGAGTTGACCCAGGTGCAACTGGATCGCGCCAAGCAGTACGATCCCGATGCCGAGATCGGCGACGAGATCGGCGTGAAGATGGATACGTCGGGCTTCGGTCGCATCCTGGCCCAGACCGCCAAGCAGGTGATCATCCAGCTGATCCGCGAGGCGGAGCGCGACAACGTCTACGAAGAGTACAAAGACCGGGCGGGCGAGATTCTCAATGGCATCGTCCGCCGCTTCGAGAAGGGCGCGATTCTCGTCGACCTTGGCCGTGCCGAGGCGGTTCTACCCCTGCGCGAACAGGTGCCGAGGGAGAACTATCGCCCCGGTGACCGGATCCGGGCCTACGTGATCGAGGTGAACAAGAACGCCAAGGGTTCCCAGATCATCCTGTCGCGCACCTGCCTCGAGATGCTGACCAAGCTCTTCGATCAGGAGGTGCCCGAGATGTATGAGGGCATCGTCACGATCGAGTCGGCTGCGCGCGAGCCGGGTGGCCGCTCGAAGATTGCCGTAGCCTCGAGCGCTTCCGACGTCGATCCGGTGGGTGCATGCGTCGGAATGAAGGGCAGCCGCGTCCAGGCCGTCGTGCAGGAGCTCCGGGGCGAGCGGATCGACATCGTTCCGTGGAATCCGGACCCGGCGCGCTACGTCTGCTCGGCGCTCTCACCGGCCCAGGTCTCCAAGGTGATCATCGACGACGCTGCGCGTTCGATGGACGTGATCGTTCCCGACGACCAGCTGTCGCTGGCGATCGGTCGCAAGGGCCAGAACGTTCGTCTCGCCGTTCAGCTCACCGGCTGGAAGATCGACATCAAGAGCGAGTCGAAGATGCGTGAGCTGGCCCAGTGGCTATCCGAGGCGGTCTCCGTGGTCGAGGGCTGCGGCGACGTCGATGCCGAGTTGCTGCTTCAGCAGGGCATCACGTCCCTCGAGGACCTTGCGGAGTGCCAGTCCGAACTGCTGACCCAGCTGCCGGGGATCGATGAAGCAGGTGCCCTGAGGATCCGCGAGAAGGCGGCCTTGCTGGCGGTGCAGAAGCACGAAGAGGAAGTGGAACGGGCCCGCCTGGCGGCCGAGCAGGCCGCTGCCGAGGCCGCTGCCGAGGCCGCGGCGGCCGCGGCGGCCGCCGAAGCAGCCGCGGCCGGTGAAGAGACCGATGCGGAAGCTGGAGCGGAGCCCTCAGCGGGCGAGGATACGGCTGGCGCCAAGGCGGCCGAGTAACGGCGACGGGCGAACAAAAGAACTAGCGGGCGCACCCGGGCGCGCACGACAACGGGTGGAAGCCGGTAAGAGAGCGAATGGCAAACATCAGGGCATATAAGCTGGCCGAAGAGCTGGGCATTGATCGGACGGAGATCGTCGAGAAGGCACGCGCCATCGGCATCGAGCTCAAGAGTGCGATGGCGTCTCTCGAGGACGCCGATGCCGAGAAGCTTCGCAAGAAGCTCGGGGTTTCGGTGCCGCGCATGGACGTGACGGAGGAGCGCGTCGAGAGCGGTGGAGTCGTGATTCGTCGCCGACGCAAGAAGAAGGTGGAGATCGAGCCTCAGCCCGAGGTGGAGGTAGCCTCCGAGGACGTGACACCGGAGGCTGTCGAGCCGAAGCCCGCCGAGCCGGTCATCGAGGAAGTGCCGATCGAGCCCCCGGTCGTAGACTCGCCCGTTCGACCGGCCGTTGCGACCCCGGTATCACCGGCTGGCAAGAGCGGTGCCGGTGAAGGTGCCGGACCTGCTGGCGCAGCCCGCAATTCCCGTGAGCGCAAGCGCGTCCGCGAGGTCGTGAATCTTCGCGAGCAGGAACGGCTGGCGCGACAGGCCACCAGCCGGGCGCCGCTGAGACGCCAGGTCACCTTGGAGCCGCAGCAGGCCATTTCGCCGCGTCGAAAGCGTCGCGACGCGCCCCAGAAGATGCGGCCGGCCACGGTCAAGCCCAAGGAAGACAAGCGTGTCGTGCGCATCGAAGGAATGGTCAGCATCGGGGAGCTCGCTCGCTTGCTGGGCGAAAAGGGCCCGACGGTCCAGAGCAAGCTGATGGCCCTGGGCACCTTGGTGTCGATCAACCAGGCGATCGATGTCGAAACCGCAGAGAAGGTGGCGACCGAGTTCGGCTACGAGGTTCAGGACGTCGGGTTCAACGAGCAGCAGTTCCTCGAGGATTCCGCTGCCTCTGCCACGGAAGATCTCGAGACGCGACCGCCGATCATCACCGTGATGGGCCATGTGGATCACGGCAAGACTTCGTTGCTCGACGCGTTTCGCCGCACCAACGTCGTCGCGAGTGAGGCGGGAGGCATCACGCAGCACATCGGCGCCTATCAGGTCGACGTCGGCGGCCGAACGCTGACCTTCATCGACACACCCGGCCACGCAGCCTTCACGGAGATGCGTGCGCGCGGCGCCCAAGTGACCGATATCGTCATCCTGGTGGTCGCCGCGACCGAAGGCATCATGCCCCAGACCGTCGAGGCGATCGCCCACTCGAAGGCGGCAGGCGTTCCCATCATCGTGGCGATCAACAAGTGCGATCTGCCGGGCGCTGACCCCCAGCAGACCCGGCAGCGCTTGATGGAGCACGATCTCGTTCCCGAAGACTTCGGCGGCGACGTCATCTGTGTCGACGTGTCCGCAACCAAGGGGACGGGCCTCGACCAGCTCCTCGAGATGCTGGCGCTTCAGTCCGATCTCCTGGAGCTCAAAGCGAATCCGAAGGGCCGCGCCACCGGTGTCGTCCTCGAAGCACGCCTCGACAAGGGTCGCGGTCCGGTGGCGACGGTGTTGATCGAGTCTGGAACCCTGCGGCGCGGCGATACCGTCGTCGTTGGCACCTTCAACGGGCGCGTGCGCGCCATTGAGGACGAGAACGGCGTGCGCCTGAAGGAGGCCGGGCCCTCCTCGCCGGTCCAGCTGATCGGCCTCACTGGGGTTCCCGACGCGGGAGACCCGCTCCACTGCGTCGAAAGCGAGCGGGTTGCCAAGGACATCGTCGACCATCGCCTGGCCCAGCGCCGTGGGCAGCCGGTCGAATCGGTCGGCGTTCGTTCGCTCGAAGATCTCTTTGCCGCGGCGGAGGAGGGCGGCGTCAAGGAACTCAAGCTCGTCGTCAAGGCCGACGTCCAAGGCTCCGTCGAGGCGCTGCGCGATGCGCTGATCAAGCTGTCGACCGATTCGGTGAAGGTAGACGTTCTCCACTCCGGCGTGGGTGCCGTGATTGAGAGCGACGTGATGCTGGCCCGTGCCAGCGGTGCGATCATCATCGCCTTCCACGTGCGTCCGGATCCGGCCGCTCGCCGTGAGGCCGAGAGCCAAGGCGTCGAGATCCGCACCTATCAGGTCATCTACGAGGTGACCGACGACGTGCTGAAGGCCATGGTCGGTCTGCTCCCGCCCACCTTGAGCGAAGCCTTCCTCGGCCGGGCGGAGGTCCGCGACACCTTCAATGTTCCCAAGATCGGCACCATCGCCGGCTGCTTCGTCTCGGAGGGCGAGATCCGGCGCAACTCCAAGGTGAGACTGCTTCGCGATGGCGTCCAGCTCTACGAAGGGAAGGTCGGCTCGCTCAGGCGCTTCAAGGACGACGTCCGCGAGGTCAAGACCGGCTTCGAGTGCGGCATCGGCATCGAGGCTTACAACGACCTCAAGGTCGGCGACGTGATCGAAGCCTTCGTGATCGAGGAGAAACCGGCCACGCTCGAATGATCGTTGGAGCCGCCGCCGTCGAGCTTCTGATCCACGGCTCGCAGTCCCTCAAGGCGAAGCGGGGTGTCGTACGCTCGATCTCACAGCGTGTTCGAAACCGCTTCAACGTGTCCGTGGCTGAAGTGGGAGGTCAGGGCACTTGGCAACGGGCGGTACTGGGAATCAGTGCCGCCGGCGCCGAAGCGGCCCTCGTGAGACGCGTCCTGGAGAGATCCGTGGAGTTCATCGAGGCTCTACAGCTGGCCGAGGTGCTGTCGTCCGATTTCGAGATCATTGCGCTTCCCTACGAGGCCGGAGAGGCACCGTGGGATCTCGACGATGAGGCAGAGGGCCCGGATGACGAGGGGGGAGAGGCATGACCCGTCGCATGGAACGGATCTCCGAGGTCGTCAGAGGCGAGATTGCGCGGGTGCTGCGGCAGGAAGCGGCGGACCCGCGCCTGCGACTCGTCACCCTCACCCGTGTGGACGTCGCACCGGATTTGAGCAATGCAGTGGTGTACTGGAGCGTATTCGATACGAACCAGGATCTGGACCTGGAGAGTGTTCAGGACGGACTCGAGAGTGCGGCCGGCTTCGTGCGGGGACGCATGGCCCGGGAGTTGCCGCTCAAGCGGGTGCCCGAGCTTCGCTTTTGCCACGATCCATCGCTGGAACAGGGCAGCGAAATCCTCTCGTTGCTACGGGACATCGCGGATGAGCAGAAGACGTAG
>SMWR01000074.1 GCA_004356735.1 Deltaproteobacteria bacterium | reverse complement strand
TCCATGCTGATGCCGGCCTTCTTCAGCAGCTTCGGCACGGCGAAGACCGGGCCGATCCCCATCTCGTCGGGATTGCAGCCGGCCACCTGGAAGCCGCGGTAGATGCCGAGCGGCTCGATACCGAGCTGCTTGGCGCGCTCAGCCGACATCACGATCGTGGCCGAGGCACCGTCCGAGAGCTGGGAGGCGTTGCCAGCGGTCACGCTGCCGTCGGGCTTGAACGAAGGCTTCAGCTTCGTCAGAGCTTCGAGCGTCGTCCCCGGCCGGTTGCACTCATCCTTCGTGAGCGTGAAGGCCTCTTCGAGCTTCATCTCGCCGTCAGCCTGCTTGACCATCCGGTTCACGGTCATGGGCGCGATGCAGTCGTCGAACCAGCCTTCTTCCTGGCCCTTGGCGACGCGCTCCTGGGACAGCACGGCGTAGGCGTCCTGGTCCTGCCGCGAGACCTTGTAACGCTCGGCCACGACCTCGGCCGTGAAGCCCATTCCCATGTAGAGACCGGGAAGCTTCTCATTGATGACCGGGTTCACCAGATCGGCGAAACGCATCTTGTCGTTCTGGACCAGGGTGATCGACTCGGTGCCGCCCCCGATCACGACATCGCACTCGTCCGAGAGCACACGGTGTGCGGCCATGGCAATGGCCTGGAGTCCCGAAGAGCAGTAGCGATTGACGGTGACGCCCGGGATTTTCGTGGACAGGCCGGCCGACAGCGCGGCCACGCGGCCGACGTTGTGCCCCGACGGCCCTTCGGGCAGGCCGCAGCCCATGATCACGTCCTCGATCTCTTCGGAATCGAGCTGGGGGACCTGGGCCAGGGCGCTCTTGATGGCGTGTCCGGCCAGATCGTCCGGCCGGGTGAGGTTGAAGGACCCGCGATTCGACTTGCCCAGGGGGGTCCGGGCGCTCGCAACGATCACGGCTTCTCGCATGGGGAGTCTCCTTGTCGGCTCTCGGGGCTTCGCGGCCGGGACGCGAAGGGCGTATCCTACCGGCTCGAAGGGCGCCCGGCCCACCCCCCGGCCGGACTCCCCGGCCAGGCTTCTCTGGCCGGACAGCTGTGGGCCGGACGTCCGGCCCGTCCAGAACGGGTGAGGGGGGTGGGTGGCAGAAGGCAGCGGCTTTCTCGGGCGACTCGAGGACTTCTTCACCCGCTGGGTGGTGGAGAGCCTCGATGCGGTGATCTTCTTCGACGCCGCCTTCTGGACCGACGACCTCAAGCTCCCGCTGGTGGTCGTGTGGCTGATCATCGCCGCGCTCTACTTCACCCTTCGCTTCCGATTCGTGAATTTCCGCGGCTTCCGGCACGCCGTGGACTGCGTACGCGGTCGCTACACAGGCCCCGACGAGCCTGGCGAAATCTCCCACTTCCAGGCGCTGTCGGCGGCCCTCTCGGCGACCGTGGGTCTGGGCAACATCGCGGGCGTGGCCTTCGCCGTGGGAATCGGCGGACCCGGCGCCGTATTCTGGATGGTGCTGGCCGGCTTCCTCGGCATGAGCACCAAGTTCGCCGAGTGCACACTCGGCCAGAAGTACAAGATCATCCGGTCCGACGGTCACGTTTCCGGTGGGCCCATGCACTACCTGAAGGATGGACTGGCGGAGGTCGGCTGGCCTCGGCTCGGCAGTGTGCTGGCGCCCCTGTTCGCCGTGATGTGCATCGGCGGCAGCCTGGGCGGCGGGAACATGTACCAGGCGAATCAGGCCTACGCCCAGGCGGCTTCGGTGCTGCCGATCCTCGACAACACGGCCGGCTCCATCTTGTTCGGCGGCGTGATGGCCCTGCTCGTCGGTCTCGTAATCGTGGGTGGCATCAAGCGGATCGGCGAAGTCGCGTCGACCATCGTGCCCTTGATGTGCACGGTCTACATCCTCTGCGGCTTTGCCATCCTGCTGACCCACGCGGAACAAATCCCGACAGGTCTAGGAACCATCATCGGCGAGGCCTTCAGCATGCAGGCCGGCATCGGCGGACTCGTCGGCGTCCTGATCCAGGGCTTCCGCCGGGCGGCCTTCAGCAACGAAGCGGGTTGCGGCTCGGCGGCGATCGCCCACGCGGCAGCGCGCACCCACGAGCCCGTGCGCGAGGGCATGGTGTCCCTGCTCGAGCCCTTCGTGGACACCATCATCGTCTGCACCATGACGGGACTCGTGATCGTCGTGACCGGCGCCTGGTCGGACCCGAACGCGGGCAAGGGCATCGAGATGACGTCCACAGCGTTCGCCACTGTCTTTCCCTGGTTCCCGGTGGTGCTCTCGATCACGGCGGCGCTGTTCGCCTTCAGCACCATGATCTCATGGAGCTACTACGGCGAGCAGTGCTGGGTCCGGCTCTTCGGGGTTCGGTCGATCCTGGGCTTCAAGGTCGTCTTCCTGATCTGCACCTGGCTCGGTGCGATCTTCGCCGCCGAAGCGGTGGTGAACTTCGGCGACATGATGATCCTGGGCATGGCGTTCCCGAACCTGATCGGCGTCATGCTGCTGTCGGGCAAGGTCAAGGCCGACCTCGACACCTACATGCGGAAGCTCAACGCTGGCGAATTCCGCCGGATGGACTAGGGAGTCGGCGCCGGAGACGCGGCATCGGGAGCGGCTTCTCTTTCGGGAGCGACGGGCGTGGTACGGATCGGCGCCGGAGACGCTGCCTGGATCACTTCCACGTTGCTCACGTCCGTGAAGAGAACGCGTCCCGAACCTCCACCGAGGCCACCGCGCACTTCCTTCCATCCGATCGGATTGGTCGTGTATCCGAGCACAGTCGACTTTTCGGTGCCGTAGAGATAGACGGCGGCCAGCGGATAGGTCCCCGGCGACTGCGGCGCCTTCAACGTGAACGTGACATTCGCATTGGCCCAGTCCTCGGTGGACGAATCCGACGAGATGCCGGTGATGTTGACGTACGAGAGGTTTCGACCGGCGGCTTCGGGACGCTTTGCGAGCCATTCGGTCTGGAGTCGACCATCCTGACCGACGATCTGGGGCGGTTCGGCAACGCTCCAGCCCACCGACGCGGCCGGGCGCGCGTACCAGCGGTGGGCGCGGTCCACCAGCGCGATGCCCACCACGGGACCCGCTCCGCCCGTCACCCGGACCGTGACAGAAAAGGTCGAGCCGGCGACCACGTGGCTGGGCACCTCCAGGCTCACCGTGGACGCGTCGTCCAGGGCGCGAACCTGCGAGGCCAGGGTCAGACGATCCGGCTCGGTCAGCTTCGCATAGCCCTTCTGTCCGGCCAGGATCAAGGCGATGTGCTTGCGCTCGGCCACTTCCTTTTGGGCGCGCTCTCCCCCACCCTCGAGCATCTCCGCGTTCCGGGACGAGTGGCAACCGGCGCAGAACGGCGCCGCATCCGTCTGGTAGCTCGGGGTGCCTCCCGGGTAGGCAGTGGCATCGATGGAGCAACCGATCGCAACAGCGACGACGACCCAGTTGCGAAGCTTCATCACGAGCCCTCCTCGAATTCGGGGTGACAACGGGAACATTGCGACCTCACATGGGCCGCCACCAGGAAGTGCGTGTCGGGTGCGCCTCCCCGTTCCTGGGTGACGGCGTGAACCTGATGACATTCGACGCAGTCTACACCGAGCGCGGCGTTGTGGACTGCAAGCTGATGGAATCTCGGATTCTCCCAGGCCTCAGGCTCAGTCTCACCGAAGCTGGCGTGACACTGTGTGCAGTCCCCGTCCCAGAGGGGCCAGCGCATCTGCGTCGGCTCCTCGAAACGGCCAACGGCATACCAGAACGCGTCTTTCGCGGCGAGCACCTTGACACGCACACGTCCAACCCAATCCGACCCGCGGTGACAATCGATACAGCGAAAATCGCGATCTTCCCGGTGACTCGCGACCTGGTGCACCGAACGGGCGTGGGCGGCGGACAGGCTCCTGGCCGGCATGGCATCGAAGTCGCGACGGATCTCGATATGCAGCGGGAGTTCCGCGCTCAGATGGCAGGCGTTGCAGAAGTCGTTGTCCTCTTCGAGCCGATCCGTGATCCACCAACCCGCAGCTGCCGCCGCGATTCCCACGACTGCCAGAACCCCCGCAATCGGTCCACCTCGCCATCGCATTCGCCCGATCAGGTAGAGTACTCCGATGCCCCCCGCAACCACAGCGCCCGATGGCGGTGGGGCCGGAGGAGCGGACATGAAACCCGGTCGCTTGGGTGTGTGGACCTGGCTCGATTCCCTCGGAGCACACGACGCCGTCGACTTCGCGCAACGACTCGAAGCGTGGGGCTACTCGACTCTCTGGGTTCCGGAAGCCGTGGGGCGGGATCCCTTCACTCTGCTGGCGCACATTGCTGCCAACACGGAACGGCTTCAGCTCGCCACCGGCATCGCCAGCATCTATGCACGCGATGCCATGACGATGAACGCCAGTCAACAAACGCTGGCGGAGCTTTCGGGCGGCCGTTTCCTGCTGGGCCTCGGCGTCTCACACGCTCCGATGGTGACGGGAGTCCGGGGCCACGACTACGGCAAGCCGGTCACGACCATGCGCAACTATCTCGACACGATGGAGAAAGCGACCTACCTGGGACCGCGCAGCAAAGACGCGCCGCCGATCGTGCTCGCCGCGCTGCGCCCACGGATGCTGGCTCTGGCCGCGGAACGCAGCCAGGGAGCCCACCCATACTTCGTGCCTCCGGAACACACGGAACGTGCACGCGAGATCCTGGGGCCGGACCGTTGGTTGTGCCCGGAGCAGAAGGTGTTGCTGGAGACCAACGCGTCGAATGCGCGCACCGTGGCTCGGAAGTCGATGGCGATCTACCTGAACCTTCCGAACTACCTGAACAGCCTGAAGTGGCTGGGCTTCGACGATGCGGACTTCCAGGCTGGCGGCTCGGACCGCTTGATCGACCGTATCATCGCGTGGGGCGACGAGAAGGCCATCCAGAAGCGAATCCAGGAGCACCACGATGCCGGTGCCGACCACGTCTGCATCCAAGCCTTGCGGCCGGATGGAGAGATGGGCCCGGACGAACGCATCCTCGAGGTCCTCGCACCCGGGCAGGCATAGATGAAACGCCGAAAATTCTGGGGATGGGGAAACGAGGGCGAAGGTCCCAACGACGAGCAGGCCCGTGGCATCGGCCGGATGCTGGCCGAGCGCTTCGGCATCGACGAAGTCCATCTGGCTCCCGAGCCCCGCATCGAAGACATCGTGCTGCCGAAGCCGCGCATCTCGCCACCGAGCGCACTGGCCGGGATCTGCAGCCAGCAGCCGTTCGATCGGGCCGGACACACCTACGGCAAGTCGTTTCGTGACATCGTTCGCGGCGTCCGCGGAGACTTCGACTGCGCGCCGGACTTCGTCGCGTTTCCGACCGGCGAAGAGGAAATCGCGGCGCTCCTCGACTGGTGCAACCAAGCGGGCGTCGCCGCAATTCCATACGGTGGCGGCACCAGCGTCTGTGGAGGCGTCGAGGCCCGGGTCGGGGACGGCTTTGCAGGAGCGATCTCGATCGATCTCGGCCGGCTCGACCGGGTTCTCGAAATTGATCGAACCTCGCGGGCGGCGCGCATCCAGGCCGGCATCTTCGGGCCGGCGCTGGAGAATCAGTTGCGCCCCGTCGGTCTGACCCTGCGACACTTCCCCCAGTCGTTCGAATTCTCGACTCTGGGTGGCTGGATCGCCACGCGCTCGGGCGGCCACTACGCCACGCTCTACACCCACATCGACGACTTCGTCGAATCGCTGCGCACCCTCACGCCCACGGGGGTGATCGAGAGTCGCAGGCTTCCGGGCTCCGGTGCGGGTCCGAGCCCTGACCGCATGATGATCGGCTCCGAGGGCATCCTGGGAATCATCACCGAGGCCTGGATGCGTCTGCAGGACCGGCCGAGCTTCCGGGCTTCCGCGTCTGTGCGCTTCGAAGGCGACGACGGCTTCTTGCGCGGAGCGAGGGTGGTTCGCACGCTCTCGCAGACCGGATTGTTTCCGACCAACTGCCGGCTTCTCGATGCGGGAGAGGCGCTTACCTCGGGTGCGGGGACGGGCGATGCATCAATCCTCGTGATCGGATTCGAGTCGGCCGATCATCCGCTCGACGACTGGATGAAGCGGGCGCTGGAATGCTGCCGCGACGGCGGCGGCGTCGTGCCGGAAGGCGCCGGGAAGACGCGAACCGACGAGGGGGCGACCCGGGAAGGCGCCGCCGGCGCCTGGCGCAAGTCGTTCCTCAATGCCCCCTACCTGCGCGATGTGCTGGTGCGGGCCGGTTACATCACCGAAACCTTCGAGACCTCCATCACGTGGGATCGATTCGAGGAGTTCCACGCCGCCGTCACGGCGGCGACGAGCGATGCACTCAAGCGGGTCGCCGGGGCCGGCAGCGTGTCCTGTCGCTTCACTCACATCTACCCCGACGGACCGGCTCCGTACTTCACCGTGATCGGACCCGGCCGACGCGACGGCCTCCTCGACCAGTGGGCGGAGATCAAGACCGCGGCCAGCGAAGCCCTGCAACGCGAGGGAGGCTCCATCACCCACCATCACGCGGTCGGTCGCGACCACCGCCCCTGGTACGACCAGCAACGCCCCGACGGCTTCGCCCGCGTGCTGAAGGCAGCCAAGGCGGAACTCGATCCGTCGGGAGTGCTCAATCCCGGCGTCCTGATCGGCCCCTAGGGCATCCCTACGTCGAGCCGAGGCGCTATGTTCCTGCGCGATGGCACACATCAACGAGAATTTCCGGAAGCTGCAGGCCGGATACCTCTTTCCCGAGATTGGACGGCGGGTGAAGGCGTTCAGCGAAGCGAACCCCAACGCGCCGATCATCCGGCTCGGGATTGGGGACGTGACGCTTCCGTTGGCTCCGGCCGTGGTCGCAGCGATGCACGAGGCCGTCGATGAAATGGGAACCGCCGCCGGCTTCCACGGCTACGGTCCGGAGAACGGCTACGACTTCCTCCTGGAGCCGATTGTCGAGCACGACTTTCGGGCCCGCAGCGTCGAGATCTCGACCGACGAGGTCTTCGTCTCGGATGGCAGCAAGCAGGACAGTGGCAACATCCAGGAGATTTTCGGACAGGACTGCCGCATCGCGGTAACCGACCCGACCTATCCGGTCTACGTCGACACCAACGTGATGGCGGGACGCACGGGTGAAGCCGATGAGCAGGGACGCTTCGAAGGCATCGTGTACCTTCCATCGACCGCCGAGAACGACTTCATGCCAGGCCCTCCCGACCAGACGGTCGAGATTGCCTATCTCTGCTCGCCGAACAATCCGACGGGGGCCGTCGCCTCTCGCGAGAACCTCGAAGCCTGGGTGGCCTGGGCGCGCAAGAACGACGCCGTCATCATTTTCGACGCCGCCTACGACGCCTTCATCCAGGACCCCGCCCTGCCCCACTCGATCTATGAGATCGAAGGGGCACGGGAGTGCGCTATCGAGATGCGGAGCTTCTCGAAACGCGCCGGCTTCACGGGCGTACGCTGTGCGTACACGGTGGTGCCCAAGGAGTTGACCGGCTCGACCTTGAGCGGTGAGCGCGTTGCGCTTCACGATCTCTGGTCGCGTCGCCATGCAACCAAGTTCAACAGCGTTTCCTTCGTGGTGCAGCGGGCGGCGGCCGCCGCATACTCACCCGAGGGCCGCAAGCAGACGGCCGAGCAGGTCGCCTACTACATGGCCAACGCCGCACAGCTGCGGGAAGGCCTCGGCGCCGCGGGCTTCAAGCTGTTTGGAGGCGAGCACGCACCCTACATCTGGATGCAGACACCCGCTGGACTTTCATCGTGGGACTGCTTCGACCGGCTGCTGAACGACGCCAACGTCGTCGCAACCCCGGGCTCTGGCTTCGGTGCATCCGGCGAGGGCTACATCCGCATCTCGGCCTTCAATTCGCGCGAGAACGTCGAGGAAGCCGTCGTGCGCATTCGCGACACCTTCGCCGGCTAGGAGCCCGATCCCAGCAAGGAATGAAGGTCGGACACGGTCTGGCGCCAACGCCCGGCTGGCTCTTCATCTGCTGCTCCCATGCGGAAATTCGCTGCTTCAGCAGGTCGAACACGGGCGCGGGGCGAATCGGTTTCGCTGGGATTCGGAACCCGGCATTTCGGGCTGCAGTCCCGCCAGATTCGGGACTCCCGAGCGCGTGCGAAGCGCCGGAGGAATGGGCTATTCAGCCCCCATGGCCATGCCCGAGGACATTCCCATCATCGATCTTCTGATGGGCAATCCGGGCCCGGATGCGATTCCGGGCTACGGCTTCCTAGCCCCCTTGATTCGTGATCCGGAAAGCCTCGGGAGGTTCGACTTCCCGGTCGAGTACATCTTCAAGGACGCGCCCAAGCAGGGCGGACGCCCCGACACCCTGCGTTACGTACTCGAAGAAATGGACAAGTACGGTGTCGAGCGCGGCATGATCGCACTCTACCCGGACCAGCCCGGCTCCCTCGAGGCGACCAAGCAACACCCGGATCGCTTCATTGCGTCCTGCGAAGTCGATCCCAACCAGGGGGTCGACGCAGTCCGCCACATCCAGCGGATGCACGACGAGTTCGGCATCCGATCGGTGACAGTCTTCCCGGCGGGTTGCGTGCCCCAGGTCCCCATCAATGACAAGCGGATGTATCCGATCTACACGAAGTGCGTCGAGCTGGACCTGCCCATCTGCGTCTGCGTTGGGGTTCCGGGCCCTCGGATTCCGATGCTGTGCCAGCACGTCGAGCTGATCGACGAGGTCTGCTGGTTCTTCCCCGAGCTGAAGTTCGTGATGCGCCACGGGGCCGAGCCGTGGACCGACCTGGCGGTGAAGCTGATGTTGAAGTGGCCCAACCTCTACTACTCGACCAGCGCCTTCGCCCCCAAGCATTACCCGTCGGCCATCATCGACTACGCCAATACCCGGGGCGCAGACAAGATCCTGTTCGCCGGTTACTTCCCGTTGGGACTCAGCTACGAACGCATCTTTCGCGACCTTCACGGCGTCCCATTCAATGACAACGTGTGGCCGAGGTTCCTGCGGGAGAACGCGCTGCGCGTATTCGGGTTCGACGGCTGAGGCGGTCAGCCGCAGCCGCTAGAGTGTCTCCATGCCGCCCGGTCGTGAGATCCTTCGTTACGTCGATGAGGGAGCGGGCAAGGTCTCGGCCCTGCTGCAGCGAACTTGCCATGCCGGCTGGCTGCGGGGGATGGCCCACGACGGAGCGGAGTCCCACACATGATCGAAGGGTTCGGGTGCACTCGCGCGCTCGCCGTGATGGCTGCCGTCTGCTGGCTTGGAACCGGTTGCACGGGCGGTGCACCCGACGCTCCGCCCAATGTGCTGCTGGTCACCCTCGACACCCTGCGCGCCGACTACATCGGCACCTACGGCTTCGAAGCCGAGACGACGCCCTTCATCGACGCCCTGGCCGAACGCAGCGTGGTCTTCGAACGGGCCATCGCCGCCAGCGCGCGAACGGCGCCGTCCCACGCCAGCATTCTGACTTCCCGCTGGGTGCGCTACCACTCGATCGGTCACGTGAACGGCACGACCCGTCTGCTGGACGAACCCACGCTCGCCGAGCAGTTCGCGGCGGCCGGTTACGACACGGCGGCCTTCGTCAGCAACCCGCTCCTCACCCGCCGAATCGGACTCGATCGCGGCTTCGACGTCTACGACGACGAGCTGAGTGTGAGTGCGCGTTCCGGCGTCGTGGAACGCGACGCCGATGCGACGTCCGAGCGCGCCGAAGCCTGGCTCGGCGCCGAGCGAGACAAGCCCTGGTTTGCGTGGGTCCACTTCCAGGACCCGCACGGACCCTATACGGCTCCGCCCCCCTTCGAGCGCGTCGAGCTTCGGGCGCAGCCGGACGAGGTTCCCCTACCCCCCCTTTCCAACCCCAGCGGATACAAGGGAATCCCCGACTATCAGGTGCTGGAAGGTGTCCACCTGCCGAGCGAGTACCGAAGCCGCTACGCCGGCGAGATCCGCTACGTCGACGCGGCCGTGGGACGGATCGTCGCAGCAGCCGAGAATTCGTCTCCGCCGCGTCCCCTGGTGCTGCTGCTCACCGCCGATCATGGCGAGAGCCTGGGAGAATACGGCTTCTGGTTCGCGCACGGCTTCACGACGATGCCCGAGCAGACCCACGTTCCCTTGGTATTGATGGCGCCGGGTCTGAAACCCCAGCGCCGCTCCGAGCTCGTACACCACGTGGACATCCTGCCGACACTGCTTCACGCCGCGGGACTTCCCGTTCCGGAAACGGCCCAAGGCGTTGCGCTCGGCCCTCTGTTGTCCGAAGCCTTGGACGCCTGGCCAGACCGGATCGTGTTCGCCGACATCGGGACCGAGGTCGGCGCGTTCCAGCAGGACCGGATGGTCCGCGTCTTCCTCTTCTTCGGAATCGGACGGAAGGATCCGAGCTCCTGGGAGCACTGGCGTTGGGAATCCGACGGGTCGATGACCCGGCGTGAAGAGGACATGACGCTGCGTGCGCCCGTTTCCGAGTACATCGCCCGACAACCTCCTCTCAACGAGACCGTGAAGATCGATCCCGCCCAGGCGAAACGACTGCGCGCCCTCGGCTATCTCGATCCCGAGTCGAACCGCTGACCGCTAGCCGCTCGTCCCGGCGACGACGCTGAGAGCTGGACAGCCGGCGACCACGGGCGAGCCGCCGGTAGAAGTCGGAATCGGGCCCCACCCCAGCGAGCGCCTCGTAGGTCGCGTCGTAGGAGCGGGCCGTAACGACTCCGTATTGATCTTCCGGGTCCAGCATTCGAGCTAGAGTGACGGACCGTGAACGGTTTGCGACTGTTCGCCCATGCCACGCTCGAGTATCCCGAGGTGATCGCGCCCCAAACAAGGAGCAAGCCATGGATATCAACGGAATCGCCCATACCTTCATCACGTCCAGCGACTTCGGCCGATCGCGCGATTTCTACTC